>NZ_OY762961.1:3360000-3660000 GCF_963666745.1 uncultured Desulfuromonas sp.
GAAGAAGTGACCGAAGCGGTTATCACGGTTCCGGCCTACTTCAACGATTCCCAACGTCAGGCGACCAAAGATGCCGGTAAAATTGCCGGACTCGAGGTGTTGCGGATCATCAATGAGCCCACCGCTGCGGCGCTGGCCTACGGTCTTGACAAAGATGGTGATGAGAAAATTGCCGTATTCGACCTTGGTGGTGGTACTTTTGACGTGTCGATTCTTGAGTTGGGCGACGGCGTTTTCGAGGTTAAATCCACCAACGGTGATACCTTCCTCGGCGGTGAGGACTTTGACCAGCGCATCATCGACTATCTGGCTGACGAGTTCATCAAAGAGCAGGGTATTGACCTGCGTAGCGACAAGATGGCTCTGCAACGTCTGAAAGAGGCCGCGGAAAAGGCCAAGTGTGAACTGTCTTCCTCCATGGAAACCGACATCAACCTGCCGTTTATCACTGCGGACCAAAGTGGTCCCAAGCATATGAACGTCAAATTGAGCCGCTCCAAGCTGGAGAGCATCTGTTCCGATCTGCTGGATAAACTGGAAGCCCCTTGCCGTACTGCCCTGAAAGACGCCGGTCTGTCACCGTCAGAAATCGGTGAAGTCATTCTTGTCGGCGGTATGACCCGTATGCCGGCAGTTCAGGAAAAGGTCAAGGCGATCTTTGGCAAAAACCCCAATAAGGGTGTCAACCCTGACGAAGTGGTTTCCGTTGGTGCTGCTATTCAGGGTGGTGTTCTCAAAGGAGATGTCAAAGACGTTCTGTTGCTCGATGTCACTCCGCTGTCTCTGGGTATTGAAACCCTTGGTGGTGTCATGACCAAGCTGATTGAGAAGAATACCACCATTCCGTGCAAGAAAAGTCAGATCTTCTCCACTGCAGCCGACAACCAGCCCGCAGTATCGGTTCATGTTCTGCAGGGTGAGCGGGAGATGGCCAATGATAACAAGACCATCGGCCGCTTCGAGCTGAGCGATATTCCGCCGGCACCGCGCGGTGTGCCTCAAATCGAGGTTACCTTTGATCTGGATGCCAACGGTATTATCAGTGTTTCCGCCAAGGATATGGGCACCGGCAAAGAGCAGTCCATCAAGATTACAGCGTCTTCCGGTTTGAGTGATGAAGAGATCGAAAAGATGGTCAAGGATGCTGAACTGCACGAAGCGGAAGATAAGAAAAAGCGCGAGTTGATTGAAGCGCGTAACCAAGCGGATAGCCTGGTGTACAGCACAGAGAAATCACTTAAAGAGCATGGCGATAAAGTTGATGCCGAAACCAAGGGCAATATTGAGAAGGCACTCGAAGATCTGAAAAAAGCCATGGAAGGTGATGACGCTGAAGCCATCAACAAGGCGGTTGAAGCTCTTGCCCAGGCGTCTCATAAACTGTCTGAAGCCATGTACGCCCAAGCTCAACAAGAGGGTGGCGCCGAGGGCAACGCTGACGAAGCGGCTGCCGGTGGTGATGACGATGTGGTTGACGCTGAGTTTGAAGAAGTTGACGACGATAAGAAAAAATAACCATAAAAGCACAACACACTGATAATAGCGGAGCGGCTGAGGCTGCTCCGCTATTATGCCGTGACTGAGACGACTCGTCGCGGTTTTGAGTCAAAGGATTTCATTTTGTCAAAGCGGGATTACTACGAGGTCCTGGGCGTTAATCGCAACGCCAGTGAAGCCGAGATCAAGAAAGCCTACCGTCGCCTGGCGGTAAAATATCATCCGGATAAAAACCCCGGGGATCAAGAGGCTGAAGACAAGTTTAAAGAGCTTTCCGAAGCGTATGCGGTCCTGGCGGATAACCAGAAACGGGCCACTTACGATCAGTTTGGCCATGCCGGTGTCGACGGCAGCCGGGGCTACTCCTCCGGGGGCTTCAGCGGTAGTCCGTTTGAGGATATTTTCGGCGATATTTTCGGTGATATCTTCAGTGGGGGCAGTAGTTCCCGACGCAGTCGCGGTCAACGTGGCGATGATCTTCGCTATAATCTCCAAGTAAGCTTTGAAGAAGCGGCTTTCGGCACGGAAAAGTCGGTCAAAATTCCACGTCACCATCCTTGTGAGGCTTGTAACGGCAGTGGTGCCAAAGCCGGAACCAGCCCTTCCACCTGTCCCACCTGTAATGGCATGGGCCAGGTCCGCTATCAACAAGGGTTCTTCCAGATGACGCGCCCCTGTCCCGACTGTGGTGGCAGTGGCACGCAGATCAAAGACCCGTGTCCTGAGTGTCGTGGAACCGGTCGGGTTAAAGCGAAACGCAATCTGTCTCTTAAAATTCCCGCCGGTGTCGAAACCGGTACCCGCCTTAAACTGACGGGTGAGGGAGAGAGTGGCATCAACGGTGGACCCGCCGGTGATCTGTATGTGGTGATTTCTGTCGCTGAGCATCCGATTTTTAAACGCGAAGGACGAGACGTCATTTGCGAAACGCCGATCTCTTTTGTCCAGGCCGCCTTGGGCTGTGAGCTGGAAGTGCCGACATTGGATGGAAAAGTGAAGTTGAAAGTCCCCGCCGGAACTCAGTCGGGAAAAATCCTTAAGCTGGCCGGCAAGGGGATTCCCGATTTACGTGGCTATCGTCGCGGTGATCAGCTGGTGGTTCTGCGGGTTGAAACGCCCACTCAGCTTACCTCGCGCCAGAAAGAACTTCTCGAAGAGTTTGCCCGTGAAGGGGGGGAAGAGGTTAACCCGATGGGCAAGGGCTTCTTTGAGAAAGTTAAAGAGATGTTTGATTGACACCATGGGCTGTAAGGTCCAGTGTTTCTTATCGTAAATATGTGTTATAGTCGACAGCTGTACCCTGATAAGGGTACAGCTGTTTTGTTTGCAGCTGGCTGGCTCATTAAAAGAGGGTCGGGTGCGTTCCACCCAATCCCTTAAAGGCCAGTGGTCTTGTGCCTTCCGCCTTATGTTTTGAAGTCGTTATGCCCTGTGTAGGAGAATCGACTATGAAAAAACGTCTTGTTCGCCCGCTTTTGACCGCACTGCTGATGGTTGGCTGCGTGGGGACAACGGTTCTGGCCGTTGAGCTGGCGGCCCGTGAAGGTACGACGTTGTCTATTGATCCTGCTTTTCGCATGTATCAGCGTGGAGAGAATGATCAGGCGCTTTCTTTTTTGCGCAGTTACCTTCTGGATCATTCTGAAAGTCCCTACCTCGACAGCACCTATGTGTTGATGGCACGCATCCTCCTTGATGAGAATAAGGCTGCCGATGCGCTTTTTTATCTGCAGCGCATCACTCCGGATAAGCAGAGTCACGAAGCGATTCTGCTGCAGATCGTGTCATTGCGTCAGCTTGGTCAGCTTGAAGACGCCGAGCCTCTTTTTTCTCAGATCTCTGAAGAAAACTTTTTTGGCAAAGATCTGGCCATGTACTACCAATGCCGTGCTGATTATCTCAAAGATCGCGGGCAATCGCTTCAGGCTCTGATGGTTTTAAGTTTGGCATTTCAATACACGGATAATCGCTACCATCAGGGTTTTTATACGCAGGTTGAACAGGTGCTCAGCGGATTGGACGACGATGTTGTCACCGAAGCGGCTTTTATGTTTGCCGACACACCTCTGAAAGATGTGGTTATTTTATATCAGGCCCGCCAGGCCCTTAATGCTGGTGAAATGGATTATGCCCGCCGTCTTGTGCAGCCGCTGGTCCTGAAGGCCGATATCGTTGATGTCCAGATTGCTGCAGCCAATCTTCTCGATCAAATCGACGGAACGCCTTGGCATCAGCGCGCTATTGGCGTTGTCCTACCGTTGTCTGGACGTTATGCGCCCTTTGGCGAGCTGGTCAAACAGGGCATACAACTTGCTGTCGAGAGCAGTGGCGTATCGATTCAAGTTCTTTACCAGGATAGCGGTGCCGATCCTCAGGTCGCTGCCGATGCAGTACGGCGACTGGTTCAGGCACAACGGGTCATGGCTGTGATTGGACCACTGACCGGCGATGCCGCCATGCTTGCCATTCCGGAAGCGGAAAAAGCACATGTGCCGATTATTACACTGTCTTATCGTGATGGCTTACCACAGCTGGGACAATACGTTTTTCGTAATTCTTTGACACCGCAGCAGCAGGTCGAAGCATTGGCAGACTATGCCATCGACGAGCTGGGGCTGAACAGTTACGCGATTC
Organism: uncultured Desulfuromonas sp.; assembly: GCF_963666745.1. Taxonomy (NCBI): domain Bacteria; kingdom Pseudomonadati; phylum Thermodesulfobacteriota; class Desulfuromonadia; order Desulfuromonadales; family Desulfuromonadaceae; genus Desulfuromonas; species uncultured Desulfuromonas sp. The sequence continues at coordinate 3,364,132 of NZ_OY762961.1, forward strand.
TTTATCCGGCGAATAAAATGGGCCAGCAATATGCGCATTTATTCCAGCAGGCGATTGAAGAACGCGGTGGAGATCTTGAACAGCAGCGATCCTATTCAGAGTCTTCGACAGATTTTCGCCGCCAGTTGCTGCTGATGAAGGGTGAAGATCCCGATGCCCCACAAGATGAAGAACCTGAAGTTGTTGAGCCGGAAGAAGCGCTTGTCGAGGAAGAAGAGCCGATACCTGGCTGGCCCAATGTAGACTTTGAGGCGCTCTTTATCCCTGATTATGCCGACAATATTGCCCTGATTTCCCCGCAAATTGCTTATTACGGCATTGAAAATGTGCAACTGCTTGGGATCAATGGATGGAATTCACCACAATTGATTGAACAGGCCGGCCGATATGTTCGTGGTAGCATTATCAGTGATGGTTTTTTTGCCCAGAGTCCCGATGCTGTTGTCAAAGAGTTTGTCGAAAAATACCAGCAACGCTTTGGAGAAGTACCTTCTATCCTAGAAGCCCAAGGTTATGACAGCATCCGGATTCTGCTGACAATCCTCAATCAGGAGCCGATCACTACGCCGCAACAACTGCAACAGGAACTGCTCAAAGTCGATGATTTTAACGGCGTTACCGGATTGCAAGGCTTTGATGTTTGGGGCGAAGCTCGGAGAACCCTGTTTATGCTTAAGTTTGGGCGAAAACAATTGTGGCAACTTCGCGGTTTGCCTGAGCCTGTAGCGCCGACCGAGGCGTTGCCCCTTTTTGAGTGATGGCGATGAACAGTTACTGGATCGTGATTGGTGTCGGAACTGTTGCCGGTCTGATTTCCGGCCATCTCATGTTTCGTTCCGATTATTGCATGGTAGGAATGTTGCGCGATCTGTTTATGTTTCGACAGACCTCCATGTTGCGATTTCTTATTTTACAACTGGGCGTAACCCTGTTGTTGCTCGAACTGCTGCGCTTGGCTGGAGGGTTGAGCTATGATCCACCTCCTCTCATGAATGGAGCAAATTTAAGTAGCGTCGTTGGCGGGGCGTTTTTTGGCTTGGGAATGGTATTGACCGGGAGCTGTGTCGTCGGTTGCCTGTATAAAACCGGAGCAGGGAATGTTCTGGGCTTGTGTTCTTTTTTGTCGATGGTTGCCGGAGCAACCCTCTATGCTGAGATTCACCCCTGGTGGAAACAGATAACCACCGGTTGGCAACTGACGACCCAGGTGACTATTCATGATTCACTGGGGATTGATTCTTTGTGGCTGGGCATCCCGTTATTGATAGTTTGGGGCTGGCTGATCATGGCTTGGCGTAAAAGAGGTCGATTGACGGTTCGCTCAGCGGCGCAAGGATTTATTCAACCATGGAAAACAGCGGTTGGTCTGGCGGTCATTACTATTGTCTTATGTGTTTTTACCGGGATGCCGATGGGGATTACCACCATGTATGTCAAAATCGGTGCCTGGGTTGAACGTTTTTTGATTCCGGAGCATGTGGCGGCAACGGCATATTTTGCCGGCAAAGGCCTCAATTATGTCCCTCCATGGACACATCAAGCCGTCACTGGAGGTACTGGGCCTGATTGGGATGCAATTGCAGCTTTGCAACTGTCTGTTATTCTAGGTATATTAACTGGAGCCTTTGCTTCTTCCCGTAGTGTGGGAGAGTTTCATTGGCTGTACCGGGTGCCGAAGATTCAGTATGTTTTTTCAATCGTCGGTGGTTTGTTGGTTGGTTTGGGCGCACGAATGGCTCCAGGGTGTAATGTCTGGCATTTGATGGGGGGCGTACCGTTTTTGGCGTGGAATTCGTTGTTGTTCGCTTTAGGTCTGCTTCCGGGCCTGTGGGCAGGCAGCAAAATTATTTTGTCCCGGATGTCGTAGGTTGATCACTCATGGAAACAATTGAATTTGATATTTGTGGCCAGATCTGCCCTTCCGCGCTTTTAACCGCTCTTAGGGAAATCAATCGGCATAAACAACAGTTGAAACAAGGCGACTGCGAATTGCGAATTCTTACGGATGCTCGAGATGCGACGCGGACTATCCCTTCTGCTGTCGAGAACATGGGCTATCAGGTCGATATCAGCAAAGAAGGTCATTGCTACGTGATCCGGATTTTTTCTAGGTGATCCATAACCATGGATGGTGAGGAACGTCAATTGGAAACGAATAGCCTCCAACAGCAGCTTGAGCAGTTGCGGGGTGAGCGCGATCGTCTGTTGCATCTGGAACAAGACGTGATCGGCTACGTGCGGGCTAAAATCGACCAACTCCTCAAAGTCATGGGGACCCTGCCTCTGCGTCCCGAAGAGCTGGATGATGAAACGCTGCTGGCTCTCGACCCTATTGGGATTATCGCCGACAGTTTTTCTCAAGTTCTTGACCACCTCAAAGAAACTAACGATGACCTCGTTGTCGCCCGCGATGAGCTTGAAGCCATTTTCAATGCCACCGGTGCAGCCATCCTTGTTCTTGATCAAGACCTGAAATTGCATTCATGCAACCCCATGGCCATCCAGCGATTCGCCATCGATGCGCAAACGGCTCAAGGCGTTTCTCTTGACGAAGCGATCGCGGAATGCGCCTCATTATTAAGTCCGGAATTTCTAAATGAACTGGTTTCGAGTCATGACGAACAGCGTGGTGTCGAGATCGATTTTCGGGAACATTTTTACTCACTGGTGGCAACGCCGGTCCATGATACAAACGATCACCTCTCGTTTTACGTGCTGATTTTCAGTGACATCACAGAGAGAAAGAAAATCGAGGATTCCCTTGTCGAAGCGGAGACCCGTTTGACAGAGATCCTCAACACCATGATGGCTGGCATTTTGATCATCAATCCGGAAACCCACCGTATCGTTGATGTCAACCACATGGCAGCGCAGATGATTGGTGACGCTCCGGATAAAATTATCGGCTCAGTTTGCCATCGCTATATTTGCCCGTCTTCCGCCGGGCAATGTCCCCTCACCGATCTCAATCAAGTTATCGACAACTCAGATCGCGTGCTGATCAATGCCAATGGCGAACAGATACCGATCCTCAAGACAGCCACATTGATCGAACTGAGCGGCAAACCGTTTATTCTCGAGAGTTTTATCGATATCCAGGCGCGCAAACAGGCAGAGCAGGCTCTGCGCGAGAGTGAACAGCGCTATCGGTCCCTTTATACGGCAATGAAAGAAGGCGTCCTTATCGGTGAGCTGCATTATGATCATCATGGCATTGCCTGTGATTATCTGCTGCACGATGTGAATCGCGCCTTCGCTCAAATGATGGAAATGAAGCCGGAAGAGATGATCGGGCGTCGTGCCTCTGACTTTTATGGAGGCCCGGCGCCTTATCTCCATGTTTTGGATGAGGTTGTCAAATATGGGGTACCGAAAGAATATGAATTACCGCTGCCAAAGTTGGGCAAGGTTTTTCATGTCTCGGTGTCCCGTCCGGAAAAAAATCGTTTTGCCTCCATTATCAATGACGTCACTGCCAGTAAAAAGGCACAGCAGGAGATTGAACGGCTGGCCTATTATGACACCTTGACCGGATTGCCCAACCGGGTGTTGATCAAAGATCGTCTGCAACAGGCGATTGCCCAGGCACAACGTTCACGTGCTGTGGTCGGTGTCCTGGCTCTGGATCTTGATCATTTTAAAAAAATTAATGATTCTCTGGGCATCGGGTGCGGTGATCAGATGCTCAAGGTGGTTGCGGAACGTCTTAAAAAACACGTTCGTCAAGGAGATAGCGTGGCCCGGATGGGCGGTGATGAGTTCATTATCCTCATCACAGGGATCAAATCACAAAATGATATTGTAACTGCCGCTGGGAAAATCCTTGATCTTCTTGCCGAACCGGTATCGATTGAAGGCCATGAGCTGGTCAGCACTGGCAGCTTGGGTATCTCCGTCTATCCCACGGATGCGGATGAAGTGGACCTGTTGCTAAAGCATGCCGACACCGCCATGTATCAAGCCAAAGAAACCGGGCGCAATCTTTACCAGTTTTATTCGCCGGATATGAACGAACGCGCCTTTGAGCGGCTGTTTCTCGATTCGGATCTGCATCGGGCATTGGCTAGAAATGAGTTGGAACTGTACTTTCAGCCGCAGATTGATTTGGAGAGCGGCAACGTGGTTGGTGCTGAGGCGTTACTGCGCTGGAATCATGTCAGCAAAGGGCAGATCTCTCCGGTGGTGTTTATCCCCTTGGCCGAGGAGTCGGATCTGATTCTCGATATTGGTCGCTGGGTTATGGAAGAGGCCTGCCGTCACGCCCGACAGTGGTATGACCAGGGCTATCAACATCTGCGCGTCGCTGTCAATTTGTCCGCCCGTCAATTTCGAAGTGACTTGCCGGATATCGTCGCCCGCGTCCTTCGAGAGACAGAGCTGCCTGCCCACTTGCTTGAGCTTGAACTGACGGAGAGCCTGTTGATGGAGCGTCCGGAACTGGCCCGCACCATTCTCAATAAATTACGGACACTGGGTAACCATTTGTCCATTGATGATTTTGGTACCGGCTATTCCTCGTTAAGTTATCTGAAACATTTCCCCATTGATCGTTTAAAAATTGATCGCAGTTTCGTCAAGGATCTCAATGTTGATCCGGATGATGCGATCATTGTTGAGGCGATTATTGCTCTGGCGCATGGTCTACGACTGAATGTTGTTGCCGAAGGGGTAGAGACCACAGAGCAACTGGAGTTCATGCGCCGGCACGGCTGTGATGAAATTCAGGGATTTGTGGTCGCCCGTCCCATGCAGGCGGAAGAATTTTGTCGTTATCTGCAACAACAAAAGAGTGTGAAAACCGGTTAGCTATGTACGAACCCCCAGTTTCTCATCTGCCGATGGTGACCCCGGATCTGGTTCTCCATGGAGCACCGGGCGGGCCATGGACTGTCGCTCGCATCAGCAACGAACTGCAAACACATCTTGACCATCATGTCTCCATCGGAGCGATGGTGGAACGGGTGCTTTCCAATGTCCGCCCCGCCATCATTCCTCTCGCCGAAGAAGTTCTCTCCTCACGGCAGAACGTCGATGATATTCTTCTTGAGTTTCCAGATGGGCAACGATACGCGGCGGAATTTTCCGACGGCGGTTTAAGTAGTGACTATCGCACGCATAGTGTGGTGGTCTATCTGCAGCCGGTTGGTGGTCGTGTCGACACAGAAGACGAGGCGTTTCACGATCTTGTCGGGCGCAGTGTCGCTATGCAGGAGGTGTTTCGCAAGATCAGACTTTATGCCGCTTCTGATGCCGCTGTCGTGATTACCGGAGAAACGGGTACCGGCAAAGAACTTGTTGCTCGGGCGATCCATGAAGAAAGTGAACGTCGCCATGGACCGTATATTGCCCTGAATTGTAGTGCCATCAGTGAAGACCTGCTGGAGTCCGAACTGTTCGGCCATGAAAAAGGGGCTTTTACCGGGGCCATTCGCAGCCATCGGGGGCGCTTTGAACGGGCCAATGGCGGCAGCCTGTTTCTGGATGAGATCGGTGATATGCCGCTGCACACTCAAACCCGGTTGTTACGGGTTCTCGAAGAGCGCCAGGTTGAGCCGGTAGGTTCTGAACGGGTTTTACCCATTGATGTGCGGATTATCTGCGCAACCAATGTCGGTTTGGAGAAAGCCGTTGGTCAAGGCCTGTTTCGCAGTGATCTCTACCATCGGATCAGTGTGCTGCGGATTCATTTACCACCCTTACGGGAACGACATGATGATATCCCGTTATTAGTCAATAAATTCCTGCAGCGTTTCAGTGACACTTATGGGCGTCGGGTCGAACGTTTGACTTCTGAAGCCATGGAGTTGCTGCAATCGTACATGTGGCCGGGCAATATTCGCGAGTTGCGCAATGTGATGGAGCGGGTATTCGTCGAGAATCATGCGCCGGTGATTGGTGCGCGAGCTTTTAGTGAATGGGTGAGAGAGCGACAGAACTTTGTCCAGTCCCGCTGGGATGAGTCGCCACGCCGCGAAGAACCTGCGTTAATTACACCTTACCAGCCTGCAGCGTCATCCTCTGTGATGAAATCAGTGTCTGATGAACCATTGACAGAAGACGCGATTCGGCAGGCATACGCAGCCAGCAACGGCAATCTCAGTGCTGCAGCCCGTCGACTGGGAATTCACCGTGCCACACTGTATCGTCATTTGAAAAAACTGCAGATTGAGCGAGACGATCTTGATTAATCCCGTTGGCCTGTTCGAACAGCCGACATGCAAAAATCTTCAAAATCTTCCTGACACAGTGGTCGGCTGAATAGAAATCCCTGAATCGTCTGACAACCGAGACGATGCAGAACCCCTTGCTGCGCCTCTGTTTCGACGCCTTCCGCAACAAGAGTAATCCCCAGATGGTGGGCCATGGAGATGATAGTTTTCACCAACTGCAGGTCGTCTTTATTCTGCGGAATATCCTTGATAAAACTGCGGTCAATCTTAAGGGTCTGAATCGGAAAATGTTTCAAGTGGTTCAGCGAGGAATATCCGGTGCCGAAGTCGTCAATGGCGATACTCAGACCCAATGCCCTGAGCTCTTTGAGCAGCGTCCGGGTGTGGTTAAGGTCCTGCATCATGGATGATTCCGTGATTTCAATCTCAATGTTTTCCGGCCGGACACCGGTGTGCCGCAGTTCAGACTTGATCAAGTCGAGAAACTGCGGGTCGGCAAATTGTCGTGGAGAGACATTCACGGAAAAACGGCAATTTTGATAACATGGCTGATTGCAAAAGCGAGCCGCAAAGGTAAAGATCTGTCGAATGACGACCTCGCCAAGCTTTTGAATCAAACCGGTTTCTTCACACAAAGGGATAAATTCGTTGGGTGGAATCAGACCCCGTTGCGGGTCTTTCCAGCGAACCAAGCCTTCCGCACCCCAGAGTTGACAGCCATCCGTGCTCATTTGCGGCTGATAGTAGACTTCAAACTGATCCATTTTTAACGCATCACGGATGGCCGTTTCCAGGCTCAAGCGCTTTTGCAGTGTCTCATTCATGGCGGTGGAAAAGGTACTGATGGTGTTTTTGCCTTTTTCCTTGGCGGCATACATTGCCATGTCTGCGTTTTTCAGCAGTTCGTTAACACTTGTACCATTATCCGGATAGATCGCGATGCCGATGCTGGTGCTGATTTGCAGACTGTGCCGTTGGAGTTGTAGAGGGATCGACAGCCGCTGCAGAAGACGTTCGGCCAGATCATAAATAGAAGTCACGGCAGTGATGTTGCCGAGAATCACGATAAATTCTTCGCCACCTAACCTGCAGACGGTATCATCATCACGAAACGTGTTCTGGAGCTGACCGGCCATGGCGATCAACAGGTCATCTCCAACCGAATGGCCGAGACTGTCATTGATTTTTTTGAAGTTATCCAAATCGAGAAACAGAACGCCGACTTTACGGTTGTTACGTTTGGCCTGGGCGATGGCAATACTGAGTCTGTCGGCCATCAGCATCCGGTTCGGTAGGCCGGTCAGAGGATCGTGCAGGGCCTGGTGACGGATCTGCTCTTCCTGTTCCTTGATCTTTCGCAGATCGTGAAAAATTGCGATAAATCCGGATACGGCACCTGCGTGGTTTTCAAAGCTCGAGACCGAAACCCAGCAGGGGATGGCAGATCGGTCGGCGTGATTGAGGACAATCTCCCCCTCCCAGAGAGTGACACTGTTGTTGGGTAACCGGCGCTGTATGCCGGTGTTCTCAGTCGCCTGTTTGAAGAGTCCCGGATGACGACCGATGATGTGGTCTTTTTCGAAACCTGTCAGACGGATAAATTCCGGATTAACTTGGATGATCTTGCCTTCGGCATTGAGAACCAGAATGGCCTCGCGGGCGTTTCTGAACACCTGATCCATCAAAACAAGCCGTTCATTGGCCTGCTGCAGTTCCGAGGTCCGTTCTACAACGCGTTGTTCGAGCAGTTGCTGGGACTGTTGCAGCCGTTGTTCCTGACTGTAAAGCTGGTCGGCCATGGTATTGAATTCGTCGGCAACGCTGGCGATCAGGTCTTGAGATGTAATGTCGAGTCGGTAACTTCGGTTGCCCCGTGAAAATTCCTGAATGCCGATAACCACTCTGTTGAGACGACTGTGCAGACTGCGACTGAGGAGTACGGTGAAAAACAGCGCCGTGGCAAAACCAAATAATGCCAATAGCGCAAATTTGATTTTCCCCCGACTCATCTGCTCAGACAGTAGGGATATTTCATCGTTGAGGTGCTGTTTTTCCGTATGCAGCAAGACGTTCAGTGCCGATTGAATCGCATCCCAGGATTCATTGAGAGATTTTACCTCATCACCCAGATAAGACAGGTTGGGGTCGTATTGCCACAATTGATAAACGCCGGGCAGGTTTGTGCAGATTTTATTCAAATGGTTGCGGATTGTGTTGATTTGTCGACAGCTCAGATCAGAGGCATGGCAACCTGGGAACCTGTCTGTTTGTAGTTGCTCAAGGCTTTTTTCAAGGTCGCGCAGCAAGTGGACAATGGTTTTTGGTTGATGGATTGGCGTGTTGATGTAACGTTGAAAGGTCTCTTCCGCAATCTGGGTGAGGTTGTCAACGGTTTCAAGCCGGTTTGCGATTGTCTCTTGCCGGATGGCCACCTGATGCTGATACAGGGTCGCTTCAAGGTCGAACAATTGGGCAAATTCATCGTTGATCCGATTCTGAAGCTGGTTGGTGTCAGAGATGAACTGATCACGGGTTGAATCCAGCAAGGGTAGTGCAACCAGAATCGTGTCAAGGTGGTGGTCTAACTGTTGTAACCGTTCTGAAAAAGTCTCAGATACGGGCGGCAAATAGTGAACGACGGAGCACAGATTTCCAACTAGGTCATTGACATTGTCAACCGTGACAAAGTCCTCGGTCATATCGTAGACAAACAGGCTATAAGCTTCGTGATTGAGCCGTTCCAGTCGTGAAAGAATTTCGAAGCGCCGGGTCAACTGGTTGTTGATCAGGGTAAGCGCGTGCTGGTCTCGTTCAATTTGGTGCCAGGCGATCAGCATACTCACCAGCTGAATCGACACCAGAAGGCCCAGGCCGATATTTTTAAGCCAATGGTAGGGAATCATGGAGAGGCCGGATCAAACACCAGATCAATCAGTTCGCCGACCTCGCCGCAACCATACAGCGGTTGCTCACTTTGTGGTTCGCTATCGCGACCGGCAATTTCATAACGACTGACACCGAAGCGGTAGCTCCGTTCAGGGGAGAATTGCAGATCGTCACTGTGGCCGGTGTCAAGAGCACGAGAGAATTCGATGGTCCAATGTCCATCGTGCCAGACCCCCTTGGCACGCACGTCTGCTCTGCTGCCGGTTGGTATGACCAGCTGATATTTTTCGGCGGTAGCACCAACATAGTTGACGTACAATTCAGGCAGGTAGGCGCTTTCGCCCTCATCCCCCTGTCGTTGCAGATAAAAGACCTTGCCCGACTTTGAAATGAGTTGCTGGCCATTCTTTTTGCGGGTTGTGGTGTAAAATTGCACCTTGTCATCCGCATAGCCACTGTGGTCCGTGCGGTGAGCTTTCCAGAACCAGATATCCGCGCGATAGGGGCGGTCGGAATGCAGGGTCAGGTCGGTTTCATGCGGTGACATGTTCCATTTCAACACCAGAACGTCTTCGCGGGCAGGACCGTTTTCATAGCTTTGTAATTCGGAATTCCATATCAGCGAGCGATGTTCACGGTTTTCCGTGGCATCTTCAAAACTGGCAATAAGATAGATGCGTTCATTGGTGTAGGTTGCCTTGAGGGTGATGTCAATGTCGGCGACCACATCATGAACAACCGTTGGAGAGGCATGTTGCCAGATGCTTTCATCACCACGGCCATCAACGACCGGAGGTGTTTCCACTTTCAGGGCGTGAAGTGTCAGAGTTGCCGCTGCACTCACCGGCAAACTCAGGGAGAAAAAGCAAAGAAGAATAAGGTAGCGATACATGGCGGGTCTCCATAAGCGAGAGATGAGTTGTTGAGTATACCTTGTTTTAATGTGTTCAATCAAGAACATTAGGTATGTGTTTGGGAGTGCAACGTCGCAGTTGTCGCACAGAAGGCAGTGAGCGACGTCACATATGGGGGGCGTGATTTCTAACTGACTTGTTTTACATGGTTTTTGTGTTGGTATGGGTTTTGAATTTTTAGTTGCCGAAATGATCCGCGGCCTTTGGGTGTTCTGCTCAACGGCGCTGGAAACGGCAAAAAGGAATACAAGGAGATCATCATGCAACGAGATCAATTAACACGTAACAGTCAGCAAGCGATTCAAGCAGCACGGCAACTGGCTTTAGAACGTGGTCATGCTGAGATAGAGGCTGAGCATCTTTTTTTGGCGTTATTGCAACAGCCAGATGGGTTGGTGCCGAATCTGTTGGAAAAGTTGTCGATTAAACCGCAGGAAATTCATCAGCAATTGGAGCAGATCCTAAAAGGTCGGGCTCAGGTCAGTGGTCCCGGCCATGACAATGTTTACCTGTCGCCACGACTGGATAAACTTCTCACGACAGCCCAGCGCGAGGCTGAGGCTCTCAAGGATGACTATATCAGTGTCGAACATCTGTTACTGGGACTGCTCAGTGATGATAAAAGTACACCGCTTGGCCAGCTGTTCACGCGCTACCAGTTGACAAAAAAACGTCTTCTCGACGTACTGGCCGAGGTGCGGGGACATCAGCGTGTGACCAGTGAAGATCCTGAATCGACCTATCAGGTTCTCGAGAAATACGGTCGTGATCTGGTGGCTGCCGTGCGTGAAGGAAAACTTGATCCGGTGATTGGTCGTGATGATGAGATTCGCCGTGTTATTCGCATTCTTTCGCGTAAAACAAAAAATAATCCGGTGCTGATCGGTGAACCTGGTGTCGGTAAGACAGCTATTGTCGAAGGGCTGGCTCAGCGCATCGTGCGGGGCGACGTACCCGATGGCATGCGCGACAAAACCATCTTTGCCCTCGATATGGGGGCGTTGATTGCCGGAGCGAAATACCGCGGCGAGTTTGAGGAACGCCTCAAAGCGGTGCTCAATGAAGTGCGCAGTAGCGACGGACGTATTCTGCTGTTTATTGACGAGTTGCACACCATTGTCGGGGCCGGAAAAACCGAAGGTGCCATGGATGCCGGCAATATGCTCAAACCAATGCTGGCCCGTGGTGAACTGCACTGCATCGGTGCCACCACCCTGGATGAATATCGCAGTCACATTGAAAAGGATGCCGCTCTGGAGCGTCGTTTCCAGCCGGTGCTGGTCAATCAGCCCACCGTGGAAGACAGTATCAGTATCCTGCGTGGCCTCAAGGAGCGCTTTGAGGTCCATCATGGCGTCAAAATACAGGACCAGGCGCTGGTGGCGGCAGCGACGCTGAGTCAGCGCTACATCAGTGAACGCTTTCTGCCTGACAAGGCCATTGACCTGGTGGATGAAGCGTGCGCCATGGTGCGTACCGAAATCGATTCCATGCCGGCGGCGATGGATACGGCCGCACGACGTGTCATGCAGCTGGAGATTGAGGAAGCTGCTTTGGTCAAAGAGAAAGATCCGGCCAGTAAGGAGCGTCTCAAAGCGTTGCAGGAAGAGCTGGCAGAGCAAAAGCATATTGTCGATTCATATCGCGCCCAGTGGGATGTCGAAAAAGCCGGGTTGCAAAAGATACAGCAATTACGTGAGCAGATTGAACAGGCCAACCTGCAGTTGGCTGCTGCTGAGCGCGATTACGATCTGAACGCAGCGGCAGAGATTCGCCACGGCCGCTTGCCGCAATTGGAGCAGCAACTGGCGAATCTGGAAAAAGAAGCGGGAGAGCGTCCAGAAGGACAGCGACTGCTGCATGAAAGTGTCGGCGCGGATGAGATTGCCGGCATCGTCGCCCGCTGGACCGGTATCCCCATGGAACGGATGTTGGAAGGTGAGCGGGAGAAGCTGCTTAAACTCGATGAACACCTGCACGACCGGGTGATCGGTCAGGACGAAGCCGTACAGCTGGTCAGTGATGCCGTGATCCGCGCCCGCGCCGGGATCAAAGACCCGAAACGCCCCATGGGCTCGTTTATCTTCCTCGGCCCGACCGGGGTTGGTAAGACCGAACTGGCCCGCGCTTTAGCAGCCGCCCTGTTCGACAGTGAAGAGCAGATGGTGCGGATCGACATGTCGGAATACATGGAAAAACACAGCATCAGTCGGCTGGTCGGTGCGCCTCCCGGCTATGTCGGCTACGATGAAGGCGGCCAATTGACCGAAGCGGTACGTCGTCGTCCCTTCTCGGTGGTGCTGTTTGACGAGATCGAAAAGGCCCATCCGGATATCTTTAACGTCTTGTTGCAGATTATGGATGATGGCCGTGTCACCGATTCTCATGGCCGCACCGTGGACTTCAAGAACACGGTGATCATCATGACCTCAAATATCGGCGCTGAATTCCTGCTGCAGGATGAGGGCGGCGATGAGGTCAGCGAAGCAACCCGTCAAACCGTGATGGGCCAGTTGCGTCAACACTTCCGTCCCGAGTTTTTGAATCGGGTGGATGATACGGTGTTGTTCCAGCCGTTACGGCGAGAGCAACTGGCGCAGATCATTGATCTGCAGGTGGCGGAACTGCAGCAGCGCCTTGCGGATCGTCGCATCACCATTCAACTGGATGCCGACGCGAAACAGCTGGTGTGTGACCGGGCCTACGATCCCCATTACGGAGCACGGCCGCTCAAGCGATTCCTGCAGCATGAGCTGGAGACGCGGATTGGCCGGGCGATCATTGCCGGTGAGGTGTTGGAAGACAGCACCATTACAGTTGGCGTGGAGCATGGCGAGTTGGCTCTACACATCTCTTGATTTGAAACAGAAACGGCCCCGAGGTTCATTTCGGGGCCGCTCTTGTTTTCATCTAAAATCAAAGGGATCTTTTCAGTTGAGATTCATTCTTTCACTAAGCTTGGTACGCACGTGACGTGGGCTTCCGCGTCCACACGTCGTCAGGTTCCCTCTCTGTGCTCACTTGTACCGCGATGATCGTTAGCTCCGTTTTGTGCTGCTGAACGGGAGAGCTTGGCTGCTGAATAACACACGACTGTAGGGCGGGTACCGTCCCGCTCGTTTGATCGGTGCCACACCAGAGATAGAGCGCAACATAATATTGTTATCAACGTTGTACACCAAAGGTGATGAATTGCATGATTTGCCGAGCTAAAGGGAGGCAAGCCGAAGCTGTAACGCACAACGGAAACAGACTCATTGTCGGTTGATTTAGGTTCAGGAGAAGTTCAGCCGGTTTTTGCATACTTTTGAGCGGCAAGTCAAAAGGATGTCGGCTGCCGGGCCGAACCCCGGCGACCTTGACTTTGATTTTTCAACTCTTGTGGAACTATTCTTCAAACCCCACCATCTCACCAATCAGATCATACTCCGTGGTATCGGTGATCTTCAGATCAACGATATCGCCCACATCTGCCTGCCCTGAGGTGACGTACACCAGACCATCGATATCCGGAGCCTGACTCGGGCTGCGGCCTTGGAGGAGGAGCTCCGTCTCTTCACTGTAGCCTTCAATCAGTACCGGCACCACCTGACCAACCAGCTCACGGTGTTTGCGGAAAGAGACCCGACTCTGGGCTTTCATCAGCTTATCGAGGCGACGTTTCTTGATGGTTTCATCAACCTGATTGTCAAGTTTAGCCGCAGCTGTGCCTTCTTCACGCGAATAGCGGAAGACACCAACGCGATCAAAGTGTCCCTCTTCAACAAATGCCAGTAGTTGTTGGTATTGGGCTTCTGTTTCTCCGGGGAAACCGACGATAAACGAAGTGCGCAAGGTGATGTTGGGGATGCGTTCGCGTAGTCGGCTAATGAGCTGTCGGCTGCCCTGTTCATCAATCCGCCGGTTCATCATCGATAGAATGTCGTCGTTAATATGTTGGAACGGTAAGTCCAGATAATTACAGATCTTGTCTTCGCTGGCGATCAGCTCAATCAGTTCGTCACTGACGCCGTCGGGATAGGCATAGAGCAGACGAAGCCAGTTCAAATCTTCAATTTTGACCAGTTCACGCAGCAGTTTTTCTAACGTCGCACCGTCGCTGCGGTCCTGGCCAAAGGCGGTGATGTCCTGGGCAATCAGGTTGACCTCTTTCACGCCCTCTTTCACCAGTTTTTGCACTTCCAGAACAATGGACTCAATGCTGCGTGAGCGCAACATGCCGCGCAGCTTGGGAATAATGCAGTATGAGCAATGGTTGGAGCAGCCTTCAGCGATTTTGACGTAGGCACTGTAAAACGGCGACGCCTTGGCTCGCGGTGTCATGTGGTCATAGAGCGCCTGTGGGTCAGCCGTTGTGGCATTGAGCTGCTTGCCGGATTGCTGTTGCCACTGATCGATCAGCTCAACAATTCGCGCCGCATCGCCGGTGCCCATAAACAGATCGACTTCCGGGAGCTCCGCCGCCAGTTCCTCGCGGTAGCGTTGCGGCAGACAACCGGTGACAATCAGCATCCGACACTGGCCTTCCTCCTTGAAGCTGGCGGCTTCGAGAATGGTGTCGACGGATTCTTCCTGAGCGTCATTGATAAACGCACAGGTATTGATGATCAAGATGTCGGCGGTTTCTTCATCGGTGGTGATCTCGAAGCGGTCCGGCGGCAGGTGGCCGAGCATCACCTCGGCATCAACGAGATTTTTCGGGCAGCCGAGGCTGACCAGACAGACTTTTTGTTTGGACAAAGGCGTGTACTCCTCGGGCCGAGACACACGTGTCTACGCGCACCGACACGTTAAAGCGCTCCGTATCAGGAGCGCATATTGACAAATTGCAGTTCGATGTCGAGATCTTTGGTTTTGAGCAGCTGGATCACTTCCTGGAGATCATCAATTTTTTTTCCGGAAACACGCACTTCATCTTCCATGATCTGAGGCTGGACTTTGAGTTTGCTGTCCTTGATGATTTTAATCAGCTCTTTGCCTTTTTCTTTGGAGATGCCTTGAACCAGATTGATCGGCTGGCGGACCGCACCACCTGAGGCGCTTTCTTTTTTGCCGTAATCAAGGCACTTGGTCGACACGTTGCGGCGGGTGAGTTTACCCTTGAGGATGTCGATGATCGCCTGCAGCTTGTAGTCGTCTGCGGCAAGGATATTGATCGCCTCTTTGGTCAGATCAATTTCGTTGTGAGTTCCTTTGAAGTCGTAACGCTGGTCAACTTCTTTGCGCGTCTGATTGACGGCGTTATCCACTTCCTGAAGGTCGATTTTGGAGACAATATCGAAGCTGGGCATGGGTTTTCTCCCTATGGATACACGGGTGACGGATTATTTGAGGTTCAACTTTAAATCAGACGCTTTGATAATTTCAACCTTTTCAGGCAGTTTGAAAACAAACTGATCGGTTTTTGGCGACTGATTGAGCACAACGTGGCGAAATTCAACTTCCGTCTGGTTGCCGGTCTGGTCAACGATGGCGGCGCGACGTAGGGGTAATGCCAGGGGAGGTTGCTCGTCGGCAATCCATTTCGGCAGCGTCAGGATCAGTGTTTGAATATACGCAGAAGGTTGCTTTGGTGTCAGTTCAAGACGAAAATCGTCAGAAGGTTCGTTGTTTGACGTCAGAAACTTCGCCGTGAAAAATTGCTCTAAACGTCCCAGGTTGCGCAGGAAAAGCATTGGATCGTTACTTTGGTCCAGTGAATCATCAATTTGCGAGATCATCACCTGGTTGTTCTCCGGCAGGTAAACCCACAAAGTACTGCCGTCTGAATAGATCTGCTGATTGCTCGGCACTTCGTAGAGCCATTGCAGCAACGTTTTTGAATCCTTTGTGTCCTGCTTGTCGAAGCGCATGGTGATGGTGCCTCGCCCGGTCCGTGTGCGTCCCAGGCTGGCAATATAGGCTTTTTGATAAAAGTCTGCGTTAAAATCATGAATCGCCTGTGGATAGTTTGGATCGGAAAAACGTTGTTGTAGGCGGCCAAGTAATTGGTCTGCTGTAAGGTCAGCGGCTAGAGCGGGTGTCCAGAGAGCTAGACATAAAAAAAAGAGCAACATCGCGCGCATGCTCGGGTCCTTTCCATGGGAAATGTCTTTGAGTCGTTAACGGAAATGATTAAAGCCTTTGGCTTCAACCTGTTTTTCCTGGCCATTAAGCTGAACCAGAGTCAGCCCCTGATCCGCATTCAGCAATGTGCCGATGCGGGTTAAAGGCAGGTTGAGTCGATGGCTCAGGGCCTCGATGGCATCACTGCAACAAGATGGTGCGGAAAAAAGAAGTTCATAGTCTTCGCCACCTTGAAGAATGAATTCCTCATCTTCAGGGTGATGGCGTAAATGGGTGCGAACATCATTTGACAGGGGGATTTGTTGCTGATCAATGTGCGCGCCAAGTCCCGACTGTTTGAGAATGTGGCTGAGATCAGAGAGGAGACCATCAGAGATGTCAATCATGCTGGTGGCGATTCCCTGCTGCGCTAGAGCCTGTCCAAGAGCAAGACGTGGGGTTGGCCGGTGATGGCGCTGAGATAAAAAGTCACTGGGGTTTTCTCCGCGTTGTAACAGAGCCAGCGCAAGGCTGCTGTCACCAAGTGTTCCAGAGACAAAAAGAGCTTCCCCCTCCTGGGCTGTTTTGCGGCTGATCATCTCTGTGGAGCTGATGCTCCCCTGAACTGTGACAGAGATGATTAATGTGTCGGGGCTGCGACAGGTGTCACCGCCACACAGACAGGCTCCCGCCTGTTCAACTTCATCGAGAAACCCGCGACTGAAATTATCCAGTTCCGTCAAGCTGAGATCCGCCGGAAGGCCCACCCCAAGGTATAAATGGTGAGGTGTTCCACCCATAGCGGCAATATCGCTGAGGTTGACGGCAGCACTTTTTCTTCCGAGGCTGTACATATCGGTCCAGCACCGGCGGAAATGAATCTCTTCGATTAGAAGATCCTTACTGGTCAATAAAACCTTTCCTTCGGGGATGTGCGTCGCTGAGCAGTCGTCTCCAATGTTGAGAAGAACACTGTCGCACTGATGGGCCTGGCGTTTGATGCGTTCGATGAGCCCAAATTCACCCGTTTCTGCCAGAGATGTCAAAGTCGTCTTTTTTGTCATGGTGTCAGAGTATGCAAAGTCGTTTGAAATGTCCAGATGAAGCGCTTCTCGTACATAATTGCGTTGCTGTTTTCTTCTGTGCGGGGATAAGAGGATTTCTCGCTGCGACGGAAATAGATATTTGCTGTTTTTTTATAAATATATCAATTTATCTAACTTTTCACTTTTTATGGATAAACATAATATTTGTTTTTTTGATTTTTTTGATTTTTTTTGCTGCATTTTATGGCGCGTTGTTTAAGTGCTGGCCTTGGGGCTTGATTTGAGTTTAATACGAGAACTGTTATAAATATTAGGAGGTTTCTTATTATTAAAAATGAGTTGTCAAATGGGTAAAGTTCTTCGATACAGTCTGACCTTTTTCTGCAGTTTTCTTTGCGCGGTGATGGTTACTGTCGCCTCTGCCGAAGAGCCTGTTGTTCTCGGTATGTCGACGGCATTGACCGGACCGACTGCGGAGCTTGGTCGCCGTATGCGTGATGGTGTGCTGCTCGGGCTCGAACGGGCAAATACTGAAGGTGGTGTGTTTGGGCGCCGTCTTGAGTTGCGGGCCTATGACGACGGCTATGAACCGCATCGGGTTGCTCCCAATATGCTGAAACTTGTTGATGACGATCAGGCTCTGGCCATCATTGGCAATGTTGGGACACCAACGGCTATCGCCGCATTGCCGATTATCAAGAGTCGTGGCGTCCCCTTCATTGCGCCGTTTAGTGGAGCGGGACTGCTGCGCAAGAGTCCGCCTGAGCGCTATGTGATCAATTTTCGCGCCAGCTATGTGGAGGAAGTCACTGCAATGATTCGCGGTCTGATCGAACACGGGGCGATCAGGCCGGAAGAAATCGCTTTTTTCACTCAGCGCGATAGTTACGGTGATGCCGGCTACTTCGGCGGCGTTGCTGCCCTGGAGCAGTATGGGCTGAAAGAACAACGCAATATCCTCCATGTCCGCTATGAACGCAATACGCTGGCGGTGGAAAATGCTCTGGCCGATCTAATCTATTCACCACGGGAAATCCGAGCGGTTGTGATGATTGGCGCTTATGCACCCTGCGCTAAATTTATTCGCCTGGCAAAAGAGATCGGTTTAAATCTTCTTTTTGTCAACGTGTCGTTTGTCGGCAGTGAGCTATTGCTCAATGAACTTGGCGACGCAAGTGAGGGCGTGATTGTCACGCAGGTGGTGCCGCCTCTTTTAGCTGACGGTGCCATTATTGTTCAGGAGTATCTCGCCGATTTTAAGAAGTTCGATGCCAGTGGCTCGGCCAATTATGTCGGTCTAGAAGGATATATCTCATCACGTTTGTTCCTGAAAGCTTTGAATACGGTAAAAAAAACGCCTTTGACACGAGAAGCGATTGTTGATGCTTTTGAAAATCTGGGGGAGTTTGATCTAGGGCTTGGCAGCCCATTATTATTAAACAGAGAACAGCATCAGGCATGCCACAAAATATGGGTTACCCGTTTTGTTGATGGCAACATCGTTCCATTTGAGTGGACACAGCTGCCCAAAGTTTTGAATTCAGTCGGGAGGGAACAATGAAGCTTTCTCCCAGTCGCTCTGTATTTATGTTGGTTTGGCTGTTGATCGCTACCGCTGTTGTTGCTGTCGTTGCGTTGATGGGGTTGGGATATGATCTGGTCACGGATCTGAGTGTTGAGCGTGCAGAAGTACACCGTGAGCTTATTGATAAACGTGCAACCGTTGAGCGGTTGCAAACGTTGTTGGCAGAAATACGTTCCGAATCTTTGAAACTGTTTTATGAGCAGGATCAGCCGAATCGTCATGATGAAGCCGTCCATCGTTATAGCCGGGTTCTGCTGCCTTTTATCACCAGTTTTGACACTCCGGATAATGAGAGTCTCGAACGTTGCCAATCCGCGTTGGAAGACCTTAACCGGTTTACTGATCGAGCAGATCAGTGGGCCAGCCGTTACCATGAGGTCTATCATGAGTGTTTGGATGGCGGTGGCTTGATCCGTATTCGCCGTTTACTGCGTCAGCTACATGCTATCTCTGATATTCTTCAGGGGCGTCAACGCCTGGATGAGGCCGTGTTGATTCGGCGATGGCGGCAAAAAGAATCAGGATCCGTAGAGCAGATTGCACAACAGCTTATTGATAAGCGCCAGGAACGATGGTTTCCTCTTTTACGCGAAATTCGATCTGAAGTAGACAGCTTGGCCCAGCAGGTGGAACAGTTGGCAGGTTCCACACGACGAGACCAGTTGATGGATATTCGTGACAATATGCTCAAGTCAGGTCTGGAGAGATTGAAAAGAAATCTGGTCATTCTCGTTGAAGATAAAGTCCTTGAAGATGCTACCTCTCTGGATTTTCTTGAGACGCTACAGGTTGAGTTATTTGGCAGTGATTACCGGATAGATCCTGGACATCAGACGGTTATTGTCACCGGAGGGCTCTATGCTCTTCATGAAGAACGGATCAAATTGCTTCGCGAGAGAATGGTGCTGGAAAAATCGCTCCAAGAGAGCTATGCCGGTCTGGAAAGTCTCAATGTCGCCTTGGCGCAATTAACTCAATCACGGCTTGACGCTCTCGGAAAACAGGCTGAACAATGGCTTGAACACGCTCTGGCGACAATCAGGGGTGGTTCCGTTATTGTTCTAACCGTTTTTATCTTTATCGGAACGCTGATCTCTTTGTTGGTGCGCCGCCAGGTGCGGCAGGTCTTTTTGTTGCAACGGGACAAAGAATCGATCCTCAATGCCGCAGGTGATGGGATTGTCGGGGTGGATAAGGATGGTCGGGCAACGTTTATCAATCCTGCTGCTGCACGGATGCTGGGCTATGATGCCGATGATTTACTGCATCGCCATGTTGTTGAAGCCATTCCGGTGATTTTGGCCGAGGGTGAGAATGTGATGGAGCAGGATCATCCATTCTACCGGACTATGAGGTTGAAAGAGGGGGCGTGTACCCGATCTGAATTGGAGTTTTTACGTCGTCGGGACGGAACGATTTTTTCCGTTGAATATGTGGCATCACCATTAATTGATCCTGTGGGCAGGCATGAAGGTGTGGTGTTTATTTTCAAGGACCTGACCTGGCAACAGCAGGCTGAGAAACGTCTGGAAGAGAAAAAACAGCTGCTTGATTACATGAGTAATCATGACAGTCTGACGGGACTTCCCAACCGACGTCTGTTTAAAGACCGGCTTTATCATGCCATTGAACGCGCGCGCCGTACTGAGCAAGAGATATCGGTTTTGTTTATTGATCTGGACCGGTTCAAAAAAATCAATGACTCTCTAGGCCATGAGATGGGTGACAGCCTCCTGATGGCTGTTGCCAACAGGTTAAAAGGTTATTTGCGGCGCTCGGATACCTTGGCCCGTCTCGGCGGTGATGAGTTTGTCGTGATTGCCGAAGAATCGACCCATTCACATTTTGCGGCAGTCCTGGCCCGCAATCTTCTTAAGGAACTTTCGACTGTTTTTGAGGTCGAGACCCATCGCCTTTTTGTTACCGCCAGCATCGGTATCAGTCGCTATCCTCATGATGCTCAGGATGTTAACGGTCTGATGTCCAGTGCCGATGCGGCGATGTATCATGCCAAGTCCAGAGGGCGCAATGATTTCCAGTTTTATGCACCGGAAATGAATGGTCGGGCCCAAGAATTTCTTGAGATGGAAACGCTGCTGCGCGATGCGCTTGAATTGGGGCAGTTTGAAGTATTCTATCAACCCCAGTTTGATATGCGCGACCGAAGCCTTGTTGGGGCAGAGGCCTTGATCCGCTGGAACCATCCCCAGCTTGGGCTGGTTTCCCCAGGGGATTTTATCCCCCTGGCCGAAGAAACGGGACTGATAGTTCCCATCGGCAAATGGGTTTTGACGGAAGCCTGCCAGCAAAACAGACGTTGGATTGATGATGGCTTGAACCCTTTGCGTATCGCCGTGAATCTTTCCATTGCCCAGTTTCGTACGAATCTCAGTACCACTCTGGAGCAGGTTTTAGCACAAAGCAGAATCCCATCTGAACTTCTGGAGCTTGAAATCACAGAAAGCATGTTGATGGAAGATGATCAGAAAACGATTGTCCTGCTCAATGAACTGAAAGCAAAAGGTGTGCATATTTCAATTGACGATTTCGGCACCGGCTATTCTTCATTGAGCTATTTGAGAAAGCTACCTGTCGATAAATTGAAAATCGATCGCTCTTTTATTGCCGATGTCGTGCATAATGAAAGCGATGCGGCGATAATCAGCTCGATCATTGCTCTTGGTCAGAACATGGACCTTGCTGTTCTCGCTGAAGGGGTAGAAAATGAGGACCAGAGAGATTTTCTGGTCAATCAACAATGTTATATTGCCCAGGGCTTTCTCTATGCAAAGCCGATGACCGCTTCAGATCTGACTGAACTATTGAAAAAATCCCAGTTTTAACCTGATGATCCCCTGGAGAAACCATGAAATATATCGGTGCCCATGTTAGTGCCGCCGGTGGTGTCGAGCACGCTGTGGCTAATGCTGTTGCTATTGGTGCAACCGCGTTTGCATTGTTCACAAAAAATCAGAAGCGCTGGAGTGCCCCTCCGTTGGAGGAGCACCGTGTTTGTGCGTTTAAACAGGCGTGTGTTACGCAGGGGTTCTCCCCTGAGCAGATTCTGCCTCATGATAGTTATCTGATCAATCTGGGGCATCCCCAGGTTGATAAGTTGGAGAAATCCCGTCAGGCATTTATCGATGAAATGCAACGATGCGACATGCTGGGGCTGACTCGGCTCAACTTTCATCCCGGAAGCCACTTACGTGAAATGTCAGAAAGTGACTGCCTCGCTTTAGTGGCTGAATCCATCAACTTGGCGCTGGCAGAAACGAAGAATGTTGTTGCTGTGATTGAGAATACAGCCGGACAGGGGAGTAATATCGGCTACTCGTTTGAACATCTGGCGCAGATTATTCGACAGGTCGATGATTCGAGCCGTGTTGGCGTTTGTCTGGACACCTGTCATTTGTTTGCCGCCGGGTATGATTTGAGAAATGTAGTTGCCTGTGAAGATGTCTTCAGCCTGTTTGAACAGCTGATTGGCTTTGATTCCTTGTATGGAATGCACCTTAATGACTGCAAAACTCAATTGGGACGCAATGTGGATCGTCATGCCCCTTTAGGTGACGGTGAGATCGGCTGGGAGTGTTTTGAATATCTCCTTGGCGATCCCCGTTTTGATGGGATTCCCTTGATTCTAGAGACGACGGAACCGGAGAGATGGCCGGAAGAGATCAGAGCTTTGAAGCAGTTTGCTGGACAGGCCTGATGGGGCTGTTTAAAACGAAAAAAGGGGCGCTCGTTGAGAACGCCCCTTTTTTTCTTAGTGCGAAGAAACTTACTTGGCCAGAGGACCGGCGTTACGAATTTCTTCCGTGACGCCATCAGCGAACTTAGCAAAGTTAGCATGGAAGGCCTTGGCCAATTCCGTGGCTTTATCGTCGTAAGCCGCTTTGTCCTGCCAGGTGTTGCGCGGGTTGAGAACTTCAGCCGGCACATCGGGGCAGCTTTGTGGGATGTTCAGACCGAAAATCGGATCCTGGACGTAGTCTACATTGTTCAGTTTCCCTTCCAGTGCTGCGTTGAGCATGGCACGGGTGTAGCGAATCTTCATACGAGAGCCGACGCCGTAAGGACCGCCGCTCCAGCCGGTGTTGACCAGCCAGCAGGAAACGTTGTGCTCGCGGATTTTGTCCTTGAGCAGGTTGCCGTACTCAGAGGGATGCAACGGCATGAACGGAGCACCAAAACATGCTGAGAAGGTGGTCTGCGGCTCAGTAACACCTTTCTCTGTACCGGCCAGTTTAGCGGTGTAGCCGGAGATGAAGTGATACATGGCCTGTTCCGGAGTCAGCTTGGAAATCGGAGGCATAACACCGAACGCATCTGCTGTCAGCATGATGATGTTTTTCGGATTGCCGGCATAACCCTCAGGGACAATGTTGGGGATATGGGTAATCGGATACGCGGCACGGGTATTTTCCGTGATGCTGGCATCGTCCAGATCGACATAGCGGGTGGTGGCATCCATGCCGACATTCTCAAGAATGGTGCCGAATTTACGGGTGCATTTGAAGATCTCAGGTTCTGCTTCGGGGCTGAGGTTGATGACCTTGGCGTAGCAGCCGCCTTCGAAGTTAAACACGCCCTTATCAGTCCAGCCATGCTCGTCATCGCCAATCAAACGACGGTTTGGATCGGCAGACAAGGTGGTTTTACCCGTGCCGGACAGACCGAAGAAAACAGCGGTGTCGCCTTCAGCACCAACATTGGCGCTGCAGTGCATCGGCAGAACGCCGCGCTTGGGCAGCAGGTAGTTAAGTACGGAGAAAACGCCCTTTTTGATTTCACCGCTGTAGGCGGCTGCCGCAATCAAAACCAGCTTACGCTCGAAGTTGATGATGATCGCCGCTTCAGAACGGGTGCCGTCAATTTCAGGGACCGCTTTGAAATCCGGTGCGGCAACGACAGTGAAGCCCGGCTCAAAGTTTTCCAGCTCAGCATCCGTAGCTTTGATCAGCATGTTGCGGGCAAACAGGCTGTTCCACGCGCGGGTGGAAACAACACGTACCGGCAGGCGGTAGTCCTGATCAGCACCGGCAAAACAGTCCTGAACAAACAGATCACGTTCCTGGAGAAACGCCATCATGCGGTTGTACAGTGCATCGAACTTCTCCGGGTCAAAAGGACGGTTGACATCGCCCCACCAGATATCCTCACCACTTTGTCCTGCTTGGACGATGAAGCGGTCGTTGGGAGAGCGGCCGGTGTACTTGCTGTTGGAAACAACAATCGGGCCCTGATGAGACAGGGTGCCTTCTCCGCGACGAATGATTTCTTCGTAAAGTGCCGGAGTACACAGGTTGCGTTGAACACTTTTGACGTTGGTGATTCCGTGTTGTTCGAGCAGATTACCGCAAGCGGTTTCACTTTGACTCATGATTCCATTTTCTCCTGATCGGGGTGTCGGTATACATAGCGTATACGATAAAACGAACAATACAAACGGCAGGGGTGTTTAGGCCCCGACCGCATCATAAAATTTTTTTACCGTTAGTGAAGAAACTCTTCATAGCTCCTGAACTGCCAAGAGTCAAGTAAAAGTCGCAAAAATTTAACAACATACTGACAAACCACGAGAATAGCGTGTTTTCACGCAAAGGTTCCATAAAAGGTGGTATTTGCCATGAACGGTAAAATTGTTCAGTGAAAATGAAAAAATTGATGGGAGCAAACGATACTGTCGATGGAATGAAAACAGGGCCTGCCGATGTCGCTCGGCAGACCCTGTTTGCTTTGAACAAAGAAGGCCTGGTCTATTCGGTCAGGTCTGCTGTTCCACCACCAGGATTGAGACAGCGTAGCATCAGTTCCTGGGCCACTTCTTTAAGGGCTGTGGCTGTCGGTGAATCCGGTGCCGATTCTACGATCGGAGTGCCATCGTCTCCAGCGTCAACCATACGAGGATCAATGGGAATCTGGCCGAGGAATGGTACCGTCATCTCGGCGGCCATTTTTTGTCCGCCACCCTTTTTGAAAATGTCGACAACTTCATTACATTTGGGGCAGACAAAGCCGCTCATGTTTTCAACGATGCCAAAAACCGGTAATTTGACCTGACGACAGAATGTTACGGATTTGCGGACATCAACCAGGGCGACTTTTTGCGGCGTGGTTACCAGAACGGCCCCGCTGTTTTCGCCGAGCATCTGGACGATGGAAAGAGGTTCATCGCCTGTTCCGGGTGGGCAATCCACAACCAGATAATCTAACTCGCCCCATTTAACGTCCTTGATGAATTGTTGGATAACGCCAGCCTTAACCGGACCGCGCCAGATCAGAGCATCGTCAGGGTTGGCGACCAGGAAACCGATGGACATCACTTTAAGGCCGTTGCGTTCAACAGGTACCATGCTGTCATCTTCAACCGGCGGCCGTTGATCTTCCAGACCGAGAAGGGTCGGCACGCTGGGACCATGCAGGTCAATATCCATCAGGCCAACTTTAGCGCCGGTTTGGGATAAGGCCAGTGCGAGGTTGGCTGCGGTCGAGCTTTTGCCCACACCGCCTTTTCCGGACATGACCAGGATCTTATGCTTGATCAGAGCCAGGTTGTTGGCCATTTTTTCCTGGGCATGTTGCTTTTCACATTGTTTTTTTTCCGTATCGGAACAAGAGCCGCTTTGAGAGCAGCTGCTACAGGCGCTATCTGCCATGAATCTCCTCCGTAGCATAGGGAATTAAATAAAATAAGGTTTAATTGCTGCCTGCTGAGACTAATCCTCGCTGCTCTTGTTGTCAATTTAGAATATATTTTGCGATGAAAGATAAAAATTTTCCTCGTATTATCCAGTCTGTTCCGTTTTATCAAACAGAGTATAACCCTGTTTTATTTTTTCTTGACGGATGGTTTTAGTGCTGTTAGATTCCCATTAATTGTGTGTGAAGTTACATATCTAATTCTAACTGGGAGGAAACACATGAAAAAATTGTTGATGCTGGTTGCCGTACTGGTTGCCGTATCGCTGGCAGCACCGAGCTGGGCTGCTATCGAGTTTTTTGGCACGGCAAAAGTAAAGCCGACCTACTACACGAACTTTGACTTCGATGATGATGCCTCAGACAAGATTATCGTTAACGAAGGTGGTCTGGCTAAGGGTGAGCATGTACGCGCTGAACTGCGTCTTGGCTGGAAGGCTTCCGGTGAGAAGTGGTCCGTCAAGATGATTACTGAAGCTGACGTGATCATGCAGAAAGACACCGCTGACCGTAGCTACTACACTGGCGCAGAAAAAGGGTACAATGCCAATACTGGTGGCGAGTTCGGTATTGAGCGTGTAGAAATGCTGTACAAATTTATGCCTCAACTGGAACTGGAAACCGGTTGGGATATTCGTGCTCTGGACATCAAATCAGGTGGTCTGCTCTACGGTGACGACCATCCGTTCCTTGGCTTCCGCGGCCAGCTGGCAGAGAACACCAGCTACGAACTGCTCTACATCCCTATCCAAAATATGACTGCCATCACGACAGCTCCTGATGCATTTTACGAGAGCGACGAAATGAACGACTGGCGTGTCTACTCGCTGAAAGTAACCCAGAAGGTTGGCGGTTTCAACATCGCTCCGTTCTACGCTTACAGTGACAATGACAACCGTGAAGCGCAAATCAACTACTTCGGTGCAGAAGTAACCGGTAAGGCTGGCATCTTCAAGCCTTCCTGTGAGATTGTTTTTGCTGATGGCGAATTTGACAGTGGTGCCGATATCTCTTCCTGGGCGGCTTTTGCAGGTGTCGAGATGGAGCTGAACAAGGCATTTAATCCTTATGTCGCTGTTCGCTATACCCAGGGTGATGATGACAAATATGATGACGACGTTGAAGGCTGGGTTGGCATTACCGATATCGGTCGCTTTACGCCGCTGATGGGTATGGACGGTGGTATCCTCAGTGAGGATATGGGCCAGAGCTACGGTGCAACCCTTTACTCCTATGCGCCTGAGCGTGCTGTTGGTGGAAATGGTTACGGTGGTATCAGTAACGGTGGTTCCGGTAACAACCCAGGTCAGTTGGTTGCCGCTCTGGGCGCCAAGGGCGATCTGTCTGCGATGGTCGACAAGCTCAGCTACAAGGCTCAGGTTTTCTTCATCTGGTATGATGAAACCGACAACCTGACCAATGTTAAAAATCCCGGTAAAGATGTTGACGATTATGCAGGTACCACCTTCGATCTGCAGATGAAGTACGCTTTGGACAAAAACTTCAGCGTTGACTACATCTTCGGTATTTTCGTGCCTGGTGACGGCATCGAAGATCAATATGGTGACGATTGCGCCATGACGAACTGCCTGTCTCTCAACTGGAGTTATTAAAATCGGCTGACGAGATTGGCTGAAATGCTATACTGCTCCCCGGCAGGCGCGGGCCTGCCGGGGAGTTTTTTATTTCAAATTGAGTGAATATTGACATTGCTTATCGATGAGGTGGCTATGAGACGAGGGTTCAAGTCAGTTGTCATGATGGTGTTGTTTCTGGCCATCGCCAGTCTGGCGGTAGCAGGGCAGTGGCCCCAGATTCAGGACCGATTAGAAAAGTGGCAGGGCGCAAAAGAAGTGGTGATGCCGAAAGGGGTGGACCTGTTTGATGACCCGGCTCTGGCCCCTGTTGTTGAGTTGCTGCTTGAGCAAGGCTATGCGGTTTTGCCGGAGGGGCCTTCGGAGAAAGGGTTGGCTTTGGAGGTGAAGGAGACGGCCTCAGGAAAAAGGCTGCTTCTGAAGCGTGGTTCTGATAATGCGATATTGGCGATGGATAAAGTGAGTGCCGACTCGGTCCCGATGGCGAAGCCGGAACCCGTTGTGTTGCAGACACCGCAAAAAACGGCCGCAGTTCATCAGATTGTGGCGGTTGATACCCAGCAGCCTCGTGTTCTTTCCGTCCAGAATCCGCAAACGACAATCACGCCAGGCGAGCTGATGTTTGAGATTCCTGGAAGTCCCGTGCAAATTGTCAGCTGGCCCGTTGCGGACAGCATCGAACTCTACCTTCTGTACCATAACCGCGTTCAGCATTTTCGCACCCGTGGGCAGTATTTTGAGCCCCTGGAAGTATTCACGCCGCCTGTAGATGTTTCACGCGGGTTGAGACTGACTTCGGGAGATCTTGATGGCGATGGCCAGCCGGAGATAGGTGTTGTGTGGAGCGAGGATATCCATGATGTCTCTGAAGGCACGGAATCACGGCTGCACAGTTGGGTTCTTTCTTCAACAGGTTTGAAACCGATCAGTGCAGACCTGAAGGGATATGTTGACCTTACCGATGGGCAGGGGCGCTTGCAACGCCGTCAGGACTATGCGGCCTTTTCAGCAGACGTTTATCCTCTGCAGCTTCAAAAAGGCGCTGTGGTTGTTGGCTCTTCAGCACTAATGCACAGTACCAGACTTCTGTATGAAGCGATTGAATGGCCCGGCAGTGACCAGTCACTGGTGTGGAATGGCGATCAGAGACTGATGCTTCAGGCGCATTCTGGGCAGCAACAACTCACCGGGACGACGTTACTTGCTGATTTTGGCAACTATAAGGGCCCTTATGTCTCGGTGCCACTGAAGAACCCTGAATATCGCAGTGGGTTCTCAGCAACAGATCAGATTCTTGCCAAAGAAGTGGTTCTCTCGCGGCGCATGGTCAAGGGGAAAAATTCTATTTATACCTTGATCCGAGGCCGGAGTAAGGGATTGCCGCTGGTCGGCGGAGCAAGCGGTGCAGATCGGCTGGTCCAGATCGGAAAGTCGGGGCATGGCCTTCAGGCCGCCTATCCCTTTGCCGCTGTTGATGCGTTCATTCTCGATTTTGCCCTGTTCGGTGATCCCGCTCAGGCGGTCTTGCTTCTCAATGAAAAAGAAGATGGAACGGGGACAGCCTATCTGCGCTTCCAGAGCCATCTATAGCCGCAGCATCACATAAAACAAAAAAGGGAAGGACTCATGTCCTTCCCTTTTTTATTGCCTAAAGCGTGGCTGAAATATCAACCCAGCAGTTCTTTTGCCTTGGCCACAACATTCTCTGTCGTAAAGCCAAAGTGTTCCATCAGCTCGCCACCGGGAGCACTGGCGCCAAAACCCGTCATGCCGACGATGGCGCCGTCGAGACCGACATAGCGCTCCCAGCCAAATGTCGATGCCGCTTCCACAGCCAGACGGACACGGCAGTCATTTGGGAGAACCTCGTGTTTATACTCCGCATCCTGTTTCTCAAAGAGCTCCCAGCTGGGCATAGAGACGACGCGTGTTCCGATACCTTCTTGTTGCAGTTTTTCACGCGCAGCCAAAGCATGTTGCACTTCTGAGCCGCTGGCCATCAGGATCAATTGCAGATCACCTTCTTCAGTGGCCAGAATGTAGGCACCTTTTTGAACGCCCTCAGCAGGAGCATAGACGGTGCGATCCAATGTCGGCAGGTTTTGTCGAGTCAGGATCAGAGCCGTGGGACCTTGGCGGTTCAGTAACGCGGCTTTCCAGGATTGGGCCGTCTCGTTGGCATCGCAGGGACGCATAACTGTGAGGTTCGGTACGCTACGTAAACCGCACAGTTGCTCGATGGGCTGGTGTGTCGGGCCATCTTCACCAACGCCGATAGAATCATGAGTCAGCACATAAACCGGGGCGATTCCCATCAAGGCAGCCATGCGCATAGGCGGGCGCATGTAATCGGAAAAAATCATAAACGTTGCCCCAAACGGCACAAGTCCGCGGGTGTGGCACAAGCCGTTGAGGATTGACCCCATGGCGTGTTCGCGGATGCCGAAATGGATATTACGACCCGCTTGTTGCGGGGTAAAAGCTTCCTCGCCTTTAAGGTGCGTATTGTTAGAAGGCGCCAGGTCAGCGCTGCCGCCTAACATCATGGGCAGTCCAGCTGCCAGAGCATTAAGTACCTGACCGCTAGAGGAGCGGGTGGCGGCACTCGAGCCGGGCTCAAATTTCGGCAACAAGGCATCAATTTGATCTCCAGTAAGCTCATTGTCGCTACACCAGTCAGCCAGGGCGGTATTGGTCGCACATTTTTGCTGGCATAACTGATTCCAGGTCGCCTCGAGTTGCTGGCCACGCTCTTTTAACTGGCCCATGTGCGTATAAACAGCCTCAGGGACAATGAAGCTCTCCTCGCCGTTGAAGCCCAGGGCCTGTTTTGTCAGGGCAAGCTCCTCTTTGCCGAGCGGAGCACCGTGGGCAGCGGCCGTGCCTTGCTTGTTCGGAGAGCCCTGGCCAATATTGGTCCGAGTGATGATCATTGACGGGCGAGGGTCGCATTTAGCCCGTTCAATCGCGGCATCGACTTCGGCCAGATTCTCACCCGTAACACGTTCAACATGCCAGCCGTAAGACAGATAGCGGGTCGCCACTTCTTCACTGAAGGCCAGAGAGGTATCGCCTTCGATGGTAATTTTGTTGTCTAGGTAGAGGTACACCAGATTGCCGAGTTTGAGATGGCCAGCGAGAGAGGCCGATTCCGCAGCAACGCCTTCCATGACATCCCCATCAGAGCAGATGGCGTAAATCGTATAGTCAAACAGGTCTTTATCCAGTGTCTGTTTTAAATAGCGAGCACCCATGGCCATGCCAGTACCGACAGCGATGCCCTGACCGAGGGGACCGGTGGTGGTTTCGACGCCCGGGGTGTGGCCGAATTCGGGATGGCCGGGAGTTTTGCTGTCAAACTGGCGAAAGTTTTTCAGGTCATCAAGACTGATGTCGTATCCGGCGAGGTGTAATGTGCTGTAAAGCAGCATCGAAGCATGACCACAGGAGAGAATGAAGCGGTCGCGCCCAGGCCACTCGGGATTGCCTGGATTGTGTCTGAGGTGGCGCGTGTAAATCAGATAAGCCAAAGGAGCCCCTTCCATCGGGGTTCCGGGGTGACCGGAGTTGGCTTTTTCAACGGCGTCAGCAGAGAGCAGACGAATTGTGTCAATCGTTTGCTTGGCGAGTTGCAGATCAAGAGTTTCAGCGTGCATGTGCATGGGCTCCTTTGGAGGTGAAAATTTTTTGGAGCCTAATTCAAACAGGAATGGGGGCGTTTTGCAAGATCAGATCGTTGTAAACGGGCGCGGTTAAACGAAAAAAATGAAGGGAGCGGCTGAGAGAAGAAGGGGGGTCCTTTCAGTCTGCCCGTATTGCCGTGAGCAGACTGAAAGGAAATTGAACGGTTAGGATGCCAGATAGGCTTTAATGCTCTCGGCAATGGTTTCAAAAATTTTGGTAAATTCCTCTTCGTCACGCTCCAGCAAGGTGATGCGGAAGCCCTGCTCCGCCGTGGAGAACGAGGAAAGAGGAACGACGCAGATACCCGTTGAGCCGAGCAGATAATAAACAAACCGCTTGTCGGCCGAAGTGCCAGGCTTGGAGACCAGCTCTTCAACCAGAGAACGGACCTGTTCGTTTTCGATCGGCAGTGTCTGAGCATTACTCAGGCGTTTACGCTCAAAGGCTACGCTCATATAAAAGGCGCCATTAGTCCGGTTGACTTTGATGCCGGGTACACTCTTGAGCAGGTCATAGGCAATATTGGAGAACTTCTCGTAACGGCTGGTGCGTTCTTTGAGGTACACCGGATACTGAGGATGGCTCATGATTGGTGGAATCGCTTTTTGCGGCAATGTTGTTGAGCAGACTTCAACCATCTTCGAGTCAACAATCGACTGAATGTAGCGGGCAAACAGCGGGTCTTTATGGCGGTTGTACACTTCAATCCAGCCGCAGCGTGCCCCTGGCCAAGGTAACTCTTTGCTGATTCCTTTCATGGCAATGGCCGGAACCTCTCCAATCAGATCGGAAATCGGCTTGGTGGATTCACCGTTATAAATAATATTGTGGTAAATCTCATCACAAATGACAAAAAGATCATACTCTTTGGCAATTTTGATCATCTCAACCAGAATGCGCTCCGGATAGACGGCACCGGTCGGATTATCCGGGTTGATAATCAACAAGCCACAAATGGCGGGATTATATTTAATGGAAAGACGCAGATCGTCGAGGTCCGGATACCAGTTATTGTCCGGGTCGAGTCGGTAAGAAACTGGGGCCTGCCCAGCATGTGCGGCCTCTCCGGACGAGTGGGTGGAGTAGGTCGGAGAGGGGCCGATAACACGAGCCTCCCGCTTGAGAAAACCGTAAACCTTTTGAATGGCATCACCCAGGCCGTTAAAAAAGATGATGTCTTCTGGAGAAATTTGCGCTTTACCGCGTTTGTTCGTCATATCCGCCAGAAATTCGCGAGTGTCGAGAATCCCTTTGGTCGCGCAATATCCGTAGGAGCAGTCTTTCATCGCCAGGTCGGCAACGATCTGCTTCATCCAGTCAGGGATTTTTTCGCCTTTGGCAATCGGATCACCAATGTTTTCCATATTGGTTTTGATGCCAAGCTTGCCGAGGGTTTCGGCGATCTCAACGATGGCGCGGATTTCATAGGTCAGTTCTCCGGCACCGATATGAACGATGTTGTTTCTCATGGCTGTGCTTCTTTCGTCGCTGGAAGAGATGGATAAATACAAAGCAAAAAAGTTGGTTAGCATAGGGTTTTTATGAAGTCAAACGAATTCAGGAAACCTGCCGCAAGGAAGCTAGAATGGGTGAAAAATACCCTGATTGGTAAAAATGGTAATTTGTATACAGTATTCAGATTGCACTGGATTGTGTAAACACTGTGTGAAGGAAGAAAGCTGTTAAAACAGAGAGTTAGGAAATGTCAGGTTTTGAGGGTAATTCAGCACTTAATAAAATCTTGACAAGGACTGGGCATTCCGATAGAAAATACGAGGTTTTTTATACTGAATGAATTACGTGCATTTGCACGTTTGCGACTGGAACCAGTGCACAGGTCAATGTGGTCTGATGCAAATTTCCCTTCAGGGAGGCAAGAGGTATGGCCGAACAGTATTTGGTCGATTATGTCTATGTGTTGGTGTTCCTGATTGCAGGTATTGCCTGTGGTCTGGGGCCATTGGTGATCTCCAGGTTGCTTGCGCCTCGTATGTTGTACCGCAAGACACTGGAGCCGTATGAATGTGGGATGGATCCCTATGGATCGGCCTGGAATATCCGTTTTGATATTGCCTACTATCTGTATGCGCTGATCTTTCTGGCATTCGATGTTGATGTTCTGTACCTGTTCCCGGTGGCGACAGCCTTTGATAAGGTTTCGGCGGTGCGGGGGATTACTGAACTGATTATTTTTGTTGGTATTTTGTCGCTGGCGGTTGTTTATGCCTGGGTCAAAGGAGTATTCACGTGGCCGAAAAGAAAAGTCTGCTAAGAGTCCACTCCTACACAAAGGAGTGTCAAGAGCGCTACGAAGGTGCTCTTCCTGAAAGAACACAGCTCAGCGATCCGGGGGCAATGGTTCAGTTGGAACTGGCTGACAAGATTCTCAATCTGTGTCGTGCCAACTCTCTGTGGCCGATGACTTTTGGTCTGGCTTGCTGCGCGATTGAGATGATGTGCTCCGGTATGGCACGATTTGACATCTCACGCTATGGCGCAGAAGTTTTTCGCCCGTCACCCCGCCAGTCTGACCTGATGATTGTCGCCGGTACCGTCAATAAAAAGATGGCCCCTGCCGTTGTGACTTTGTATGAGCAGATGCCTGCTCCTCGCTACGTCATTGCTTTGGGGAACTGTGCGATCTCCGGTGGCCCGTTTGCCGTTGAGGCGAACTATGACGTAGTTCTCGGTGTTGATCAGTTAATTCCGGTTGACGTCTATGTTCCTGGCTGCCCGCCCCGCCCTGAAGCGCTGATTGAAGGAATTTTGAAATTGCAGGAAAAGATTACCGGCAAGCGCTTCCCGTTCCCGCAAAATAAGATGCCGGAGGGTCGCTGATTATGGATGTGAATGCCGTTGTTCAACAGTGGAAAGCTGTTACGGATAAGGTGGAAGCCGTTGACTATGCTGTAACAGGTTATGATTATGACCTGAGCCTAGCAGGTGAGAAGGTGAGGGACTTTGCCTCGCTGATGCTCAAAGAAGGCTTTTATCTGGTTGACCTGATGGCTGTGCATGTTAAGCCGGCTGTTGAAGTGGTCTACCAGTTTGCTCATTTTGAAACCCGTTGTCGTGTTATGGCGCGTGCTTTTGTCGATGGCAAAAGCGAGGTGCCGACGATCTCCGACATCTATCATGGTGCCAATTGGCATGAGCGTGAAACCCGCGACTTCCATGGAGTTGTCTTTGTTGGCCATCCCAACCTCGAGCCATTGATTCTGGCGGAAGAGGATGTGAATTTAAAGCCGTTGCTGAAGAGTGAAAAGGGGTTGAAGGATGTCGCTGACGTACGTCGGGCTGAGCCTTCCGATGAAGCAGCGAAACCTGAAGACGCCAAGAAACCGGAGCAGAGCTGATCGCCATGATGAATACAGAAGTATTACAGGATGAGAGACATCATCGCTTCGTGCTGAATATGGGGCCTCAGCACCCCAGTACCCACGGGGTACTTCGCGTGCTGCTGGAGATGGAAGGCGAATACGTTATTGAGCCTCAACCCGTTCTCGGTTACGGCCATCGGTGTCACGAGAAAATTGCCGAATATAAGCCCGCCAAGTCGTTCATGCCCAATACGGCACGCATGGATTATCTTGGTGCCTTGATTTACAATCACGGCTATGCCCTGTTGCTGGAAAAAGCAACCGGTGTAGAAGTTCCTCGCCGTGCCGATTATATCCGTGTTATTACCTCGGAACTGAACCGGATTCAAAGTCACCTGCTGTGGTTTGGTGCGTATTTGCTTGACCTCGGTGCCTTTACTCCGATCATGTATTCTTTCGATGATCGTGAGGAAATTCTTGATATTCTTGAAGATGTTACCGGTTCCCGTTTGACCTACTGCTATTATCGTGTGGGTGGTGTCTGCAAAGATATTGACGATAAATTTGTTGCATCGACACGGAATTTTATTGATCGTCTGCGTAGCCGTTTCCCAATGTATGAAGAATTGGTCAACGGCAATATTATTTTGCAGAAACGTTTAAAAGGGGTCGGTGAATACACGCCTGAACTGTGTGCCCGTTATGGAGTTACCGGTCCTCTTCTTCGTGGTTGCGGTGTTTCTTATGACCTGCGACGCGCTGAGCCATACTCCGTCTATCCTGAATTTGATTTCGAAATCCCAACAGATCCGGGTGGCGATGCCTGGGCATCATTCAATGTCCGTTTCCGTGAAATGGAACAGAGCCTGCGCATTATTGAACAGGCCCTGGATAAATTGCCTGAAGGCCCAATCATGGCGGCCAAGGTTCCCAAAAAACTCAAAATTCCTGCAGGCGATTACAATAGTTCTGTTGAAGCACCGCGTGGAGAGCTTTCGTACTACTTGGTGTCTGACGGCAGTGATGTTCCCTATCGTCTGAAAGTGCGTACCCCGTCTTATTCCAACCTGAGTGTTGTTCCTGAAATGTGTAAAGGGATGATGATTGCTGATGTTGTGTCGGCAATGGGTGCGCTTGACCTCGTAATCCCCGAGATTGACAGGTAGATCGTATGGAAACTGTAACGAATTTGGTGCCGGCTTTAGTCCGGTTGGTTGCATTCCTGATCGGTGCGATTGTCGTTGTGTTTGGCAATGCACTGGTTATGGGATATATGGAGCGGAAACTCGCAGGACATTTTCAACGCCGTCCTGGTCCTATGGAAGTCGGTTTCCATGGTATTTTGCAGCTGCTCGTCGATGGTTTCAAATTGATGGGTAAGCAGCTGGTGATTCCGGCGCAGGCAGATAAACGGCTGTTTATTCTGGCTCCGCTGCTGTCATTTGTTCCTGTTTTTCTGCCGTTGCTGGTCATTCCATTCAGTGACAAGATTCAGGCGTTTGATCTTGATATCGGCTTGCTCTTCATTTTAGCTGTGGCCTCCATCAACGTTCTGGCAATTTTGGTCGGTGGCTGGGGTTCAAACAACAAGTATTCTTTGTTTGGAGCATTTCGTTCCGTCGCACAGAACGTTGCCTACGAAATCCCCATGCTGATCGCTCTGTTGGCGGTTGTTTTCGTCACCAACAGCTTCAGTCTTAAAGATGTTGTTGCTGCTCAGTCCGGTGGCGGCTGGTTTATTTTCTTTCAACCGCTGGCGTTTCTGATTTATTTGATCTGTATGGTTGCCGAAACCAATCGCGCGCCATTTGACTTGCCTGAAGCGGAAAGTGAACTGACAGCGGGTTTCCATACGGAATACAGCGGGATGGGCTTCAGTCTGTTTATGATGGCTGAGTACACCAATATGTTTATTGTCTGCTGTATCGCCACCGTATTCTTCCTGGGCGGAACAGCAGGTATTCCCCTGCCATATTTCGAATACACTGGAATCATCTGGTTCCTGGCCAAGGTCTACTTCCTCATGTTTTTCCTCGTGTGGATTCGCTGGACCTATCCTCGTACCCGTTTTGATCAGTTGATGAACTTCTGCTGGAAATATCTCATTCCGTTCTCACTGGTTAATCTTCTTCTTACTGTTGTGATTGTGAAGCTGATATGAAAGCCTATTTTTCAGAATTATTTACGGGCGGATGGAGCCTCATTGTTGGCCTGAAGGTCACCCTTAAAGCCTTGTTTTCACCAACGGTAACGACGCATTATCCTCGTCAAAAGATTGAGGTGACGCCGAACTATCGTGGTCATATTGATCTGGTGAAAGACAGCGAAACGGGAACCCATAAGTGTATTACTTGTGGCAGTTGCCAACGGGAGTGCCCTTCGGATTGTATTGTTGTTGATGGTGAAAAGCGTGAAGGGGTCAAAGGCAAGGTTTTGACCACATTTACTCTTGATTTCACGAAGTGCAGCCTGTGCGGTGCTTGCGTTGAAGTGTGCCCTACTGAAGCGCTTGATTACAGCAACGACTATGAACTCGCTGGTTTTACCCGTGAGGAATTTCACTTTGACATTCTGAAGAGGTTGGAGGAACGGGAATGATTGTTTATAAATACATCGCCGAAGCCCTCTTTTACGCGTTCATGATACTGACGTTCATGGGCGGCTTTATGGCAGTTCAATCCCGGATGCTGATGCATGCGGTTTTGGGTCTGGCTGTTGCACTGTTTGGTGTGGCTGGACTCTACTTCCACCTGGGTAGTCCATTTCTGGCCATGATGCAGATCCTGATTTATGTCGGAGCTGTCTGTATTATGATTGTTCTCGGGGTCATGCTTGGTAATACACCGGATCAGCTTTTCTCTGACAAGTTGAGCCGCCGTAATATGGTTCTCGCGGTAGCCGCGTGTTCAACCGGTTTTATTACCCTGTTTATTGCGATTACACACACCAAGTTCGCACCGGCAGCCGAGAAAGTCGGTGACATGTCGATTCGTTTTATCGGTGAAAACTTGCTGTTTAAATACTGCCTGGCCTTCGAATTGATTTCGGTCATTTTATTGACGGCAATTATCGGTGCCATCATTCTGGCGCGAGGCGGTCGGGAGGAAGTGGCAAAATGATCATCAGCGATAACTTAAATACCTATCTGATTATTGCAGCCATTCTGCTGGTCATTGGTCTGTATGGCATGTTGCGTCACCGCTCTCTCATCGGCATGCTGATTTCAAGCGAATTCATCTTGAATGGTGCAGCGCTCAACTTTATGGCCTTTAACCGTTTTGTTGCACCCAACCCCGCAGTTGGACAAATTTACACTTTGTTCATCATGGGTATCGCAGCCGCTGAAGCAGCAATTGTGGTCAGTATCATTATCGCAGTGTACCGGAAATATCGAAGTGAAGATCCTGAGCAGGTTCAGGATCTTAAGATGTGATATCGCTTTGCTGACGGTTATGGAATCTGTAACGGCAGTCACGCAGCTCTGCTAGCGCGACACACCACTTGAGAAAGCACTTGCAATGAACACGATTATCACCAGCAAGATTATTTTGACAACGCTGATCCCGATGATTACGGGACTGCTTGTCATGTTTTCGGGCAAAAAGCCGAATCTGCGCGACAGTTGGTCGACTCTCGGTGCCATTATCACTTTTGTTTCGGTCCTGAATTTTCTGCCGATTATTCAGGGGGGACAACAACTCCAATACACACTGTTTGAGCTGTATCCCGGCATTACGGTTAAGCTGAACCTCGATGCGCTGGGTGTTGTCTTTGCACTGGTTGCCTCATTCCTATGGATACTGGCCAGTCTTTACTGTGTCGGCTATATGCGAGGCTTGAATGAGCATGCCCAGACCCGTTTTTATGTCTGCTACGCGGTTTCCGTTGGTGCGGCCATGGGTGCGGCATTTGCCGGTAACCTGTTTACCTTGTATCTGTTCTACGAGATCGTTTCCATCTTTACTTATCCTCTGGTTATGCACCATCAGGATGAAGAAGGGTACGCCGGTGCCAAGAAGTACATCGTGTACTTGATGTTCACTTCGAAGGCGTTCTTGCTTCCGGCCATGGTTATTATCTACGTTCTGTGTGGAACCCTCGACTTCAATACCGCCAATATCGCTCAGGGCATTTTCCCTGCTGAAGCGGATCGCTTTGTCGTTGGTATTGCTTACCTGCTCTGTCTGTTTGGTTTTGCCAAGTCGGGTATCATGCCGTTGCACAACTGGCTCCCCGATGCGATGGTTGCTCCGACACCGGTCAGTGCGCTGCTTCATGCGGTTGTCGTTGTTAAGGTCGGTGTGTTCTCGACTTGCCGAGTGATGTTGTCGATTTTCGGTACAAACATTCTACACGAAACCGGGTTGGGAATTTTTACCGCTTATTTTGTTTCCTTCACGATACTAACGGCATCAGTCATTGCACTGACAAAGACCAACCTCAAGGCTCGTTTGGCTTACTCGACTGTCAGTCAGTTGTCCTACATCATTCTTGGTGTTGCGATGCTCACCCCGAACTCTATTACCGGCGGTTTGATCCATATTGCCAACCACGCTTTTGCTAAGATCACGTTGTTCTTCGCGGCCGGTTGCATCTTTGTTGCCAGCGGTAAAAAAGACATCATGGAGATGGGTGGTTTAGGTAAGCGGATGCCATTTACGATGGTGGCGTTTGGTGTCGCATCTCTGGGTATGATCGGAGCCCCTCCGGTGGGTGGTTTTGTTACTAAATGGTATCTGGCTCTTGGCACCATGGACATTCATAACTGGATTCTGTTGTGCGTTCTGTTGGCCAGTAGTTTGCTGAATGCTGGTTACTTCGTTCCTGTTTTCCTTCAGGCGTTCTTTGGCAAGCCCCTTCCTGCTGATGAAGGCTTGACTTCAAGTCTTGAAAATAAACCTCTGATTCTGTTTATGGTGGTCCCTCTGGTGATCACTGGAACGCTGTCAGTTTTGATTGGTATTTATCCCGATCTGTTTCTCGACCTCATTAACCTGATGGTGAAGTCATGATTGTGAAATTTCTTACTTATCTGCGTGAGAGACCGAACATGATGAAGTGGCTGTTCATGGCCTATCTGGCGTTCGCTCTCGTATTCGATTTCTTTGCCGATCGTCACCATGGGCATTTCTGGGGTGACCACATCGTTGGTTTCTGGGCCGTGTTCGGTCTGGTTGGATGTCTGGCAATGATTGTATTCTGTAAAGGGCTGTCACACGTATGGCTGGAGAGGGGCACGGATCATTATGACAAGTAGTATTTTTATGCATCCAGCCACCATTTTTATTGTCGGTGCGCTGCTGCTACCCTTATTCAAGAAATTCAATGCCCAGAAGATCTGGCTGGTCGTTGTCCCTTTGCTGGCGTTTATTCAGATCAAGTATCTGCCGGCATCCTTTGGCTGCGTTGAATGGTTGGGTTTCAAAATGCAGTTTGGCCGTGTCGATCAGTTGACGATGGTTTTCCTGCATGTCTTTACGCTGATGGCGCTTATCGGCAGCATCTTCGGATTGCATGTTAAGGAAAGTGGCCAACACGCTGCAGCGTGGTTGTATGTTGCTGGTTCGTTGGGGACAACTCTGGCAGGTGATTACCTGGTGGTCTTTGTCTTCTGGGAGCTGATGGCATTTGCCTCTGTTTTCCTCGTCTGGTACCGCAAGCGGAAGCGGTCGATCGAAGCAGGTTATCGCTATCTTCTGGT
Organism: uncultured Desulfuromonas sp.; assembly: GCF_963666745.1. Lineage (NCBI taxonomy): Bacteria > Pseudomonadati > Thermodesulfobacteriota > Desulfuromonadia > Desulfuromonadales > Desulfuromonadaceae > Desulfuromonas > uncultured Desulfuromonas sp. Next base: position 3,403,783 of record NZ_OY762961.1, read on the forward strand.
GCATACTTTTGGTGGTCTTGTCCTGCTGGGCGGTATCTTTCTGCGCTACCTTAATCTTGATGGTGATCTCAGCTTCGTGGCGATCACTCCGGATACGGCAACGGTGGCGGATTATCTGATCATGATCGGTTTCATGCTCAATGCAGCGGTTCCCCCGATTCATGCCTGGCTACCTGATGCGTATCCTGAGGCAACAGTCACTGGTGCCGTTTTCATGTGTGCCTTCACCACCAAGACGGCTGTATATGTTCTAGCACGTGGCTTTGCAGGATTTGAAACACTGGCCATTATGGGTGCCATCATGACCCTGTATGGTGTTGGTTACGCGGTTATCGAAAACGATGCACGGCGTATTCTGGCGTATCATATTGTCAGCCAGGTCGGTTACATGGTGTGCGGTGTCGGTATCGGTACAGAGATGGCGATTAACGGGGCCTGTGCTCATGCTTATGCGCACATCCTTTATAAAGCTCTGTTGTTCATGGGTGTTGGTAGTGTTTTGGAGATGACAGGTCGCTCTAAACTTAGTGAGCTGGGTGGCTTATATAAGTATATGCCGCTGTCAATGATCTTTACTGTCATTGGCGGTATCGCGATTTCCGGCTTCCCGTTGACGAGTGGTTTCATCAGTAAATCAATGATTATCGCGGCTGCAGGCAACAACCACCAACTGATTCTTATGTTGATGCTGTCTCTGGCAGCTGTCGGTACATTCCTGTCAGTTGGAATCAAGCTGCCTTACTTTATCTGGTTTGGTCCCAATGATAGCGGTCTTAAGCCGAAAGAGGCCTATTGGAATATGCAGGTTGGTATGTTTATGGCCGCCTTCATGTGTATCTTCCTCGGTGTCTATCCGGATTATTTGTATAACATGCTGCCGTATGCGGTGAACTATCATCCGTATAACAGCTATCACCTGACAGAAACGTTCCATCTGCTCGGTTTCACGGGTTTGGGTTTCTACATCATGGTCAAATACCTCAAGCCTCACGATGTGTCCAACCTCGACCTCGACTGGTTCTATCGTCGCGGTGCCGGTTGGTTCATGTGGCTTGCTCGTAAGCCCATCAGTGCGACCAATGAGTGGGTTAGTAACGTTTACCAGACTGTCGGATTGCGCTTCACCATGGCGTTGGCCCGCGCTCTTTCCTGGTTTGACTGGGAAGGCATTGACTGGGCATTGGACGGCAGTGCACGCGGTTTCGTCAAGGGAGGTGAGCAGGTTCGTCAGTTCCAGACCGGTAAACTGCAACAATACATCGGTGGAGCGGTTGTATTGCTCTTCCTGGTACTGATTGTCGTGGTTCTGATCTGACACAGCCTGCGTGTAAACGGATAGGCAATTACTCATAGACAGTAGGAAGTCATGGAAAAGTATCTAATCCTGAATACATTAAATTTCCCGATCTTATCGATGCTGCTGCTGATACCGGTAGTCGGGGCTGTTGTGACCATGTTTTTGCGTGGTGACACTCTATTGAAATTCTGGGGTCTGGCAGTGACCCTGGTCACTGCTGTGATCTCTTTGCCGCTCTGGTCGCGTTTTGATCAGACAACGGCGAAATATCAGTTCGTCGAACTGCGCCATTGGTTCCCGGCACTCAACCTCGATTATGTGGTTGGTGTGGATGGGATCAGTGTACTGCTGGTTCTGTTGACGACGCTGGTCATGCCGCTTTGTATCCTGTGCTCCTGGACCTATATAAAGACACGGATGAAGGAATTCATCATTGTGACCTTGTTGATGGAAACAGCGATGCTCGGCGTTTTTGTCAGTCTGAACACGGTTCTCTTCTATATCTTCTGGGAAGGTATGCTGGTGCCGATGTATCTCATCATCGCAATCTGGGGTGGTGACAGGAAGGATTATGCTTCTATTAAGTTCTTCCTTTACACCTTTGCCGGTAGTATCTTCCTGCTGGTTTCTATTGTTGCGATGTACATCACCACAGGGACTTTCTTTATCCCTGAGTTGATGGATCATAACTTTGCGTTCTCCTATCAGATGTGGATCTTCCTGGCGTGTGCACTAGGTTTTGCCATCAAGATGCCGATGTTCCCGTTCCATACCTGGTTGCCTGCTGCTCACGTTCAGGCCCCGGTCGCTGGTTCAGTCATTCTGGCCAGTATCCTGCTTAAAATGGGTGGTTACGGATTCCTGCGCTTCTGCCTGCCGATGGCACCCGCAGCAACGCTTTACTGCATGCCGTATTTGATCATCATGTCGTTGGTCAGTATTATTGTCGGCGGTTATCTAGCTCTGGGACAGTCTGACATCAAGAAATTGATTGCTTACTCTTCTGTCGGTCACATGGGATTTGTTACCTTGGGTATCTTCCTTCTCAATGATGCCGGTATTAAGGGTGCGATGCTGCAAATGATCAACCATGGTGTTACCACGGGTGCTCTGTTTATCATGATCGGTTTGATTTACGAGCGTACTCATAGCCGTGAGATCTCTGATAACAGCAAGCTGGGTATGTTCATGCCGATTTACGTGACGTTCCTCGGTATTTTCTCCCTTTCATCACTGGCCTTCCCTGGAACCAACAGCTTCGTTGGAGAATTCCTTGTGCTGTTCGGTGCGTTTGACAAATACCCGCTGGTTGGTGCTATGGCAATTCCCGGTGCTATCCTGGCTGCAGCTTATATGCTGCGTCTTTTGCAAAAGATGGTCTGGGATGATTCCGACGGTCACGGTCACCACGATCATGGCGATGGCCATGGTGATGATCATGGTGATCACCATCTTACAGACTGCAACTTTAGAGAATTTATCCAATTGGCATTCTTGACCGTATTCGTATTTTGGATCGGTTTACACCCGACACCGTTGCTGGACATGATGGATACCAGTGTTGCTCACCTGATTCATCAGGTTGATGCCGGTAGCGCGGTACAGGAAGCTGTTCACCACGGTGAACACCATGCCCTGCTGAATGAAGCAGGTGCCTGGGTCAAGAACCTCTTCTAACTCGAGAATCGGATCAATTATGTTAAACACAGCTTTTCTGCCCGAGTTGGCACTGATGTTGACGGTCCTGGTCTTGTTCTTCATGACCTTGGGCAAGTTTCGCACTGGCGCAGTACAAGGTGCCAGCCTGTTATTGACTGCACTGACCCTCGTAGCAACATTCATGTCGTTGGGTGCTCATGACAGTCTTTTCTTCGATGCGTATCAGGTTGATTCGCTTTCTCAGCTGTTTAAACTGGTGATCGTCGGCGGCCTGTTCCTGGTGTTTTTCCTTGGTCGTGGTCTGACTGGAATTGAGGGGAAGATTCATTGTGAATATAACATGTTCCTCTCTATCAGTGCTTTGGGACTGATGTTTTTGAGCAGCTCTGTCGAATTGCTGACAATCCTGCTTAGTTTGGAAATTTCATCTTATGCCTTATATGTGGTTATTCCTTTCCGCAACGGTCAGGGGCGTAGCCATGTTGAAGCTGGCATCAAATATGTCCTGTTTGGCGCGGTATCGACGGGTCTCACACTGTATGGTATGAGCTATATCTTTGGTTTGGCACACACCACGTACTTGAGTGAATTGGCGCAATTGATGCCGTCTCTTGTGGCCACACAGCCTCTGGCTGTAATTGCCATGATTCTTGTCATGACAGCCTTTTTCTACAAGCTGGCCATGTTCCCGATGCATTTCTGGACCCCTGATGTTTATGAAGGCGCTTCAAATGAAACAACAAGCTTCGTAGCGACTTTGCCTAAGGTTGGCGCGGTACTGCTGCTGATTCGTTTTGTTGCTGTCGCTGGATATGATATCAGCCAGGTGACATGGGTACTTGCTGTTGTCGCGGTATTGTCTATGACCTTGGGTAACTTTACAGCATTGGTTCAAACTGACCTTAAACGTCTTTTAGCTTATTCTAGTATTGCTCATGCGGGCTATGTCATGATTGGTATTTTGACCGCTGATGAGATGGGTATGTCAGCAGCGGTATTCTATGTTATTGGCTATCTGCTGATGAACCTTGGCTGCTTTTACGTTATTTACAACATTGCTCCTGAAGGCCAGAACGTTACGTTTGACGATCTGAAAGGTCTCTCTCGTCGTTCACCTTTGCTGGCGTTAACACTCCTTGTGTCAGCATTTGGTATGGCTGGTATCCCACCGACAATTGGTTTTATCGGTAAGTTTATGCTTTTTACGGGCGCAATTCATAAAGGCTTCTATGCATTAGTTATTCTTGCTGTAATTAATGCTGCAGTTGCAGCTTTTTATTACCTTAAGATGGCCCGTGCTGCCTACTGTGCACCTGACTCAGAGCAGGAAGTTATTGCGCTTCCATTGACAGCCAAGCTGCTCGGGACTTTCTTCATTTTGGCAATTGTGATTATCGGTGCAATGCCACAATCTCTTCTTGCAACAGCCAAGCATGCTGTAGAGACGTTGTTGTAAGAATAACGGTAAATAAAAGAGACTAAGCCCCCTTGGATTGTAAAAATCCAAGGGGGCTTTTTCATGCAATCCTACCAACATCAGCGGTTAGCCTTGGTTGCTTAGAATTGTAGTGGTACGCAAGACATATCTCAAAAAATCTTCCTACTACCTCCTATAAAATCCTCTTGAAAGAACTAAAGGGACTGTACAAGACAATGCAAGCAAGCTACATCCAGAACAAAGGGAGAGAATGTCGCAGAGATGAGGGAGCACTCCCGATGAGTTACTGCATCACCGGGAGATGGAATAGGTTGAAGCATACAATTCACAGATCTGCCTAAGTATTTATCTAGGCATTATAATAGAAAACAAAACGGGTGAACGTGGGTAAAAAATGAACAAATGCTTTATGCCTTACTGTCACGTTTCTTGATATCAGAGAGAAGTGCTTGAAATGCTTCAGGATTACTTTCTGGGTCGATAACTTCAACAGCAAAGTTAATATTGTCGCAGCTCGCCGCAGAATCATCGTCTCTTCCGCATGTACACGTAAGATCCGCCAGTTTTCCCTCGTGGCTACTACAAGAGCCGGTGATCCCTTTACGACCGAATAGGATGCCAATCGATAAGCCGAGAAACGCGAGAAGAAAAATCACCATTGCCGGTAAAAAGATTTTCATGGTTGGTTCCACTTAGTGTTTGAGGTAAGGGGCAAATAAAGTGCTTGAACGCTCTTCAAAGCCCTGTGCTGTTTTGATAATCATAAAAATAGCCAGGTTCTTTTGTTCAGCAAAATCCATACCTGCTTCCGGGCCGAGAACGGTTAATAATGTTGCTAATGCATCAGCATCCATGCATGTATCGGCAATAACCGTGACTGAAGCAAGTTTATGCTTAATGGGATAACCTGTACGGGGATCAATGGTATGGGAAAATCTCTGTCCTTCGTGTTCGAAATAATTGCGATAGTCACCAGATGTTGCCATGGCACATTGTTGCAAATGGAGCACTTTTTGAACAGCTCGAGTATCTGTAACAGGACTTTCAACGCCAATAGACCACGGTTGGCCTTGTTGTTTGGTTCCTGACGTTCTGATTTCCCCGCCAATCTCGACCATGTAATCATGTATTTTGTTGTTTTCCAACACTGTAGCGACGGCATCCACGGCATAGCCCTTAGCAATTGCTGACAAGTCGATGTAGATTGCATCTGACTTCTTCAGAATTGAGGGTGGATCGGATTGCAGTTCGAGGCGAGAATAACCGATTTGTGATCGCAATTGATTGATCGTATCGGGATCCGGAAGAGAATTGACATTGATCGTCGGCCCAAACCCCCATAGGTTTACAAGTTTCCCGACGGTGATGTCAAAAGCGCCATTACTAATCGCACTATAATGTAAGGCAGAATGAATAACGTGAAAGGTTTGTTCTGATAATGGGAACCAGGTATCGGTTTCAAGACGATTGAATCTGGAAACCTCAGATTCTGGCTTATAGGTTGACATCAGGGCATCAATATTATTCAAGGTAGATTTGATCTGCTCGGATATCTCCTCAGACTCTAGATTGGATTCTGAAGGGGGAACCAGCTTGATATGATATGTCGTACCCATTGTGGAACCACTAAGCAGCAAAGGACCAATTTCGTGCTTTGAGCTATGGTTGAGGTATATAATGGTGCTGATCAGAGCAAAGCTTAATAAAAAAATCAAGCGACGAAGCATGAAAGGACTCCAGTCAATATAAAAAGGCCACGTCAATGCAGACGTGGCCTTAAGAGGTCGAGAAATGGAAAATTCTTACATGTCATTGATGCCCAAGGCGATACGGGATTTGACATGTTTTTCCTGTTCTTCCATAGCGAGAAGGTTCTCAAAAATTTCACGAATCTCCTCAGATGTTGTTGCGTCTGCCATCCCTTTGTACGATGCGATTAAACAGTTGTCAATGGTCGTGCCGATTTTCAAAATATCATCGACCGTCATCTCCTCTGTGTAGCCCATAGCATCAAGAGGTTTGAAAGTCCGTTGTTCCTGTGTGAACTGGTACCAACTGTTCAATGCATTGGTCGCAATGCTTTGCTCGTAGTCTTCAAGAGCGCGCTCCAAGTGCTTCTCGTGTCGAACCATGTAATCAAGAAGGAGTTTGACACGTGCACTTTGAGTTTGGCAGGAAAGCTTCTGATAAAAAGCACCTGCTTTGCGATGAAATTCACGAGCGTATTCCAGGATCTCTTTTGCTTGTCCGTATGGCATGGCCTTTCCCTCCAAAAATAAAGACGCCCCCTTATGCTGATCCAGTAAAAGGATAACATAAGGGGGCGATATCACAACTTAAACAGTTTAACCACCAAAGTCGTCAAACATAATGTTTTCGCGCTCGACACCCTGCTCCATGAGCATGTTGGTAACGGCGTTGGCCATCATCGGAGGACCGCACATATAGTATTCGCAGTCTTCCGGAGCCTCATGGTCCTTGATGTACAGGTCGTACATAACTTGATGGATAAAGCCAACAGGACCTGTCCAGTTGTCCTCAGGCATCGGATCGGACAGTGCACAGTGCCAGGAGAAGTTGGGGTACTTCTCTTGCAAACCATCGAGCTCCTCAACGTAGAACATCTCCTTGGCGCTACGGGCTCCGTAGAAGTACGTCATTTTACGTGTCGTATTCAAACGCAGCAGTTGGTCAAGAATGTGGGAGCGCATCGGAGCCATACCGGCACCACCACCGATAAAGACCATCTCGTTGTTGGTTTCGCGAGCGAAAAATTCACCGTAAGGACCGGAAATGGTTACTTTGTCACCAGGCTTGCGGTTGAAAATATAAGAAGACATTTGTCCCGGAGGTGCATCTGGCGCACTTGGAGGCGGCGGGCACACACGAACGTTAAGCATGATGATGCCTTTTTCCAGCGGATAGTTCGCCATGGAATAGGCACGCATGATTGGCTCTTTAACCACTGACTTATAGCGCCACAGATCGAATTGATCCCAATCGGCGCGGTATTCCTCTTCAATGTCAAATTCAGAATAGGACAGTTCATGAGGAGGAGCTTCAATCTGAATATAACCACCAGCGCGGAAATCGCAATCCTCACCTTCAGGCAGTTCAACAACGAATTCCTTGATGAAGGTCGCGCGACCTTCGTTTGAACGAACAGTGCATTCCCATTTCTTGATGTCAAAGATCTCACGGGGAATGCCCAGCTTCATATCCTGCTTAACGTTAACCTGGCAAGCAAGACGAAGGCCTTCTTTGGCCTGGCGCTTATTGATGTGGGAAGTCTCAGTCGGCAGAATGTCGCCACCACCTTCAAAGACTTTGATATGGCACTGGCCACAGGTACCGCCACCACCACAGGCAGAAGGAATAAAGATCCCTTGAGCTGCGAGGGAACCCAGAAGTTTGCCACCAGGTTTGGTGGTGACAGTCTTGCTGGGATCGTCGTTAATAAAAAACTGAATGTCACCGCTGGGTACCAGACTCTTGCGCGCCACAAGGATAATGACAACAAGAGCCAGGATGACACCGGTGAACATCGTGCTTCCGGCTATTACGAGAGTTAAATCCATAACTTCATCCAATCCTATAAGTACTGGTTGCTGTGTTTAAAATGTCAGGCCGGAGAAGGCCTTAAAAGACATAGCCACCAAACCAACAATGATGAAAGTGATGCCAACACCGCGAAGCCCTTTAGGAACATCGCTGTAGGTCAGCTTCTCACGGATACCGGCCAGCAGGCAGATCGCCAGAGCAAAGCCCGTACCAACACCGACACCGTACACGGTACTTTCCATGACATTGTAGTCACGCTCGACCATGAACAATGACGCACCAAGGATGGCGCAGTTTACCGTGATCAGCGGAAGGAAAATACCTAGGGCGTTGTAGAGTGCCGGCAGGTATTTGTCCAAGGCCATCTCGAGAATTTGTACAATCGCCGCGATAACGCCGATATAGCAGATCAGACCAAGAAAACTCAGGTCCAGCTCAGGATAACCGGCCCAGGCCAAGGCACCTTTTTTGAGCAGGAAAACATAGAGCAGGTTGTTGACGGGGACGGTAACCAGCTCAACAGCAACAACGGCAATACCGAGCATGAAAGCCGTGTCAACCTTCTTGGACAGGGCGATAAAAGTACACATCCCTAAGAAGAAGGTGAGGGCAATGTTGTCGATAAAAACCGATTTAAAAAAGATCATAAAATAATGTGACATGGCGTCTATTCCTATTCTTGGAGTTCAGGCTTCCAGGTCCGCAGAGCCCAGATGATGAAGCCGATCAGGAAGAAGGCGCTGGGTGCCAGCAGCATCAGGCCATTAGTGACATACCAGCCGCCATCGTTGACAGGGCTGAGAATGGTCAGACCAAAGATTTTTCCAGAACCAAACAGTTCGCGGACAAAACCAACCAGCATCAGGATAAGGCCATAGCCCAGTCCGTTACCGATACCATCCATGAAGCTTTCAACGACAGGTGCCTTCATGGCGTAAGCTTCAGCGCGACCCATAACGATACAGTTGGTGATGATCAGACCAACGTAAACGGAGAGCGCTTTACTCATTTCATAGGCATAAGCCTTGAGCATCTGGTCAACGATGATAACCAGAGTCGCAATGACGGTCATCTGGACGATGATGCGGATACTGTTAGGAATGTGGTTACGAATAGCACTGACCGCAGCATTGGAGAAGCCGGTAACAATGGTTACTGCAATGGTCATGGTGAATGCTGTGGACATCTTATTGGTTACCGCCAGAGCTGAACAGATACCAAGGATCTGCAATGCAATGGGGTTGTTGTTAATTATTGGATCCAGCAGAGCGTCTTTTGCTTTTGACATGGTTAACCTCTCTTTGCTTTCTGATTGGCCAGGAATTTGCCAAAGCCATCGTCGCCGAACCAGTAACGGACAATGTTACTCACTTTGACGCTGGTTACAGTCGCGCCAGCCAGACCGTCAATGGTGTTGACTGCGGTCGCCGCATTAGGGTCATAACTGCCATTTTTAACAACTTTGATCGCAACATTATTACCGGTGTAGACCTCTTTACCGGGCCATTGAGCTTTCCACTTGGGATTGTCAACTTCAGCACCAAGACCAGGAGTCTCGGCGTGTTGGTAGAAGGTCAGACCTTTAACTGTGCTGCCGTTGTCGGCAACCGCAATGTAGCCCAGCATGGGACCCCACATGCCAGCTCCGCGGATAGGCAGAACGAGGTCGCCGTTTTTAGCCACATAGATGGCCGCGTACTTAGCGCGAGACCCCATGCCTGCGATGTCCTTATCTGCAGGAATTTTCACGGAAAGATCTGGGTTTTCAAGCGCTTCTTTTTGGTTGTACGTTGCCGGATCGACCGCTGTTGTGTATTCACCGGAAGCCAGATCAACAATTTTCAGTTCCATGTTACTGGTGAACAGCTCGTCAATGTTCCCGCCGTCATCAATCTGTTGTTGAAATCCAGCCGCAGCAAGAACGGTTTTGCGGACCTCTAGCTGCTTGTTATAGGCTTCACGGTCGATACGAACGATCGCTGCAAGGCAAACCAGTACAGAGCAAACGACGCACAACAGAAAAGCGACCAAAAATGTTTTAAAGATAGAATCATTAGACATGGCGCAACTTCCTTTTCTTGATGTGTGCGTTCACGACAATGCGGTCGATCAGCGGTGCCGAGACATTGCCGAACAGGATGATCAGGCCGACACTCTCAGGCATCATCGGGTTGTAAACACGAACGATGACGACCAGCGCACCGATCAGCAGCCCATAAGCCCATTGTCCTTTGCTTGTCATCGCAGAGGAAGAGTGGTCTGTTGCCAGGAACACTGTACCAAAGGCAAGGCCACCAAGAACAAGGTGCCAAGCGGGATTCATCGCATTGGTGTCAAACATGCACAGCAAGGAAGAGACGGCAACCACGCCAAGGACAATGGATGCCATGATGCGCCAAGACGCGATACCGGAAACCAGCAGAATAACAGCACCAAACAGACAGGCCAGGGCAGACGTTTCACCAAGAGATCCGGGAATCGTGCCGAGGAAGGCCGCTTTCCAGGTAATGCCCTGAGCAGCAAGGCTCGCAGTTCCATCGCTCAGTGCCATTGCTAGAGGCGTTGCGCCGGTGTAACCGTCAACAGCTGTCCATACCGCATCTCCCGACATGGAGCCGGGATAAGCCAGAGACATGAAAACCCAAGCGACCAGAGCCGGGTTGAGGAAGTTCATGCCGATGCCGCCAAAAATCTCACGGCCAATGACAACACCAAACGAGGCGGCGATGGCAACTTGCCATACCGGAACCGTTGGCGGCATAAGCAGTGTGATCAAAACCGCTGACACGAGAAATCCTGCGTCGATGGATTTCTTTCTCATTACGGCAAAGACGACAACCCAGATGGCTTCTGTGATAATGGCAACCAGGAAGACCGGCAGCAAAAGTCCGGCACCGGTAAGGACGTTAGCCAGAATGGAATTGCTGTTACTGAAGCCGGGAAGTGCGTCAATCTGGCCAGCCGCCAGCATCTGGTTCAGGGTCAGGTTTTCCTGAAAGCCGCTGTTCCACATGGCCATAAAGATGCAAGGCAGAAGAGCCAGCATAATGATGCTCATGACCCGCTTATGGTTGATGCTGTCGCGGACATGAGTGTAACCCGTCGTGACAGTAGCAGGAGAATACAATGTTGTATCAATGGCTTCGTGGACGGCGGCATACTTTTCCCACTTGCCACCCTTCTCAAAGTGAGGTTTCAATTCGTCGAGTAATTTCACGGCTATTATCCCTCTTTCTCGATGGTGGTAAGTGCCTCACGCAGCATGACGCCGTAATCGTTCTTGCCGGAACAAGCGTACGTGCACAGGGCCAGATCTTCTTCATCCAGTTCCAGACAACCCAACAGTTGAGCTTGGTCTGTGTCGCCTGCAGCCAGGCTGCGCAGCAGGTAGTTGGGCAGAACGTCCAGAGGCATTACCTTTTCAAAGGAGCCAATGGAGAGGATGTTGCCCTTGCGACCGTACTGGCTGGTGTTCATCGGCGCGGAGGGTCCACCGGTAAATGCCGACAGGAAAACGCGTTTCAATGAGAAACGGTCGCCACCGGCAGTCAGAGAGGCGAGGAACTCGCGCTCACGTTTTTCGGGCAGAACGGAAACCTGCAGATGGTAGCGCCCCAAGAAGGCCAGAGGACCTTCTGCGGTAGTTCCGTGGAAGACCGAACCAGACACAACGCGCTGGTTGCCGGCGTTCAGTTCGCCGGTCAGCAGTTCGTCAAGGCTGGCACCCATGCGGGTACGGATTAGACGCGGATTTTTCACGCCGGGGCCACCCAGGGCAATAATGCGATCTACTGGAAGTTTGCCCGTGACAAAAAACTTACCAAAGGCAATCACGTCCTGATAGTTGATTGACCAAACCGTCTTATTTGCGTTTACGGGGTCGAGGAAGTGAATGTGGGTTCCCGAAAGACCTGCAGGATGAGGTCCGTCAAACTCCTCAGAACGGGTCCCTTCAACTTTGGGAAGAACCGCATTCGGCTTTTGGCAAACGTAAACGGATCCATTTGTCAGTCGGGTCAGAACCTTGAGGCCGTTGGCAAATGCTTGTTCCTCTTCTTTGATAATCAATTCCGCTTTGGCACAAAGAGGGTTTGTGTCCATGGCGGCAACAAAGATAGAAGCAGGGGTGCTGTCGATTGCCGGAGATTTACTATAAGGACGTGTTCTCAGCGCTGTCCACAGCCCGGATTCAACCAGGTTGCTGACGACCTTGTCGCGATCAAGGCCTGCCAATTCCTCTTCTTTGAAAGAAGGGAAAACTTCAGCGTCATCACCATTGAGTTCAATAACGACTGATTGCAGAACGCGACGAGCACCGCGGTTGATTGCAACGACTTTACCGCAGCCCGGAGATGTGAAAACAACACCTTCGGTTTTCTTGTCCGCAAACAGCTTCTGACCAAGTTTCACCTGGTCACCCACCTTCACACTCATACTCGGCTTCATGCCGACATAGTCTGGGCCGAGTACGGCGACGGTTTTCACCGTCGGGCCGTCAGAGATGCTCTGTTCGGGGCTGCCTGTAATCGGCAGATCCAAGCCCTTGTTAATTTTGATCATTTCAATGCACTTTCTAAATAGGGTTATGAATCAATCTCAGTTCAACTTTGCATGTTCCGAACTGTGCGAATTCTTTTCGGGGCAAAATAGACGTGGTTGATTGGTTGGTGAACAGACGATGGATGAGGGCCTGCGCGAACAGCTGTAACCCACTGCATAAATACTACCTCCCCTTTCAATGAAATCCAAAAGGCCGCGGATAAAATAAAAACAAACTAAGAATGGCGCGGCACAACATCAGAATGTGAGTAAACCCCCGTCTACTCACGCAATTACTCTCCAAGATTGTATACAGTATAGTGCATATCGTAACAGCTACTATTACGATGTTATGCGCGTGTGTGTCAATAGGTGGATGATGAAAAAGGGGGCTTTCACCCTTTTTCATGTTGCTTTTGTCACCTTTTATCAGGTTGAGGAATGATTTTGTCTACAGAAGGGGGAAATCGTATGAAAAATGTATACAGTGAAAGGGGTTAGAGGCCCTTTAGTTGGCGGGAGTACAGCGAATCTTCTCCTGGTTGTCGATGAAGTTACGGATAGCGAACAGATCAGAGATGTTCAGGGACATGAACTGAACACCAAATCCGGGCGGGATGTCTGGGTAGGCAGGGGCTTTGGCGTGGTTGATCCAGGTGACAATCCCTTCGCAGTGGAGTGCATCTTTGCTGGGGGGGAGGATCAGGGAAATGTGAATCTGCTCGTTCACCTTGGGTGGATTTTCTGTCGAAATGAAAATCCCACCGGTACTCAAGTTGTAAGCGCAGGCGACACGTTTTTTTGTTTTTGTTAAGCCGTAATCCACAACCAGGCTGGTCTGAAGTCGAGAAAAAGAACGATGAGCCAGTCCAAGAATGCGTCTGGCAGAAGTCAGGAAAAGATGGGTGTTGATCGGGGTAAACAAGATGTCATCCGGGCGTGCCTTATGGCAGTGGTCCAGATCTTCATCTGCGGTACTGTCGACGATTGCGACAACCGGGATATCGCTGACGCGGGAATCTTCTTTGAGTAAGCGGCAGCAATTGCGTTGGTCAAGCTCGAGTGATGGAATGAGGAAGATAATGTCCGGATGGTGCTCTCTGGCTTGTTTCAACAGGTCTTTCGCCGACTCCGCGACAAAAACGGTGAAGCCCTCTTTGTGAGAGAAATCATCGTCGAGCCTCAGTAATGACTGAACCTCCGCAGAAATTAGTATGCTGTGTTGTGCCATGGGAGTCCTTTCTGCACCATCAACCGTCGTTCTTATCTTGGCTCAGCACGTCATGAATGATCGCCATGCCTTCATGGACATACGGATCTTCATTGACTTGTTTGTGCCAGTCTTCATCTTTCGCTGGCTTGTCCTGCGGTTCATCCGGCAGGGGGTGATCTTCATCAAGCATCTTACGTTCGGCGAGAATGGCGTCAAATGTCAATTCGTGGCGGGTGTTTTCGATCCGTTGACGAGTTTCCTCCGCTTGCTTGACAATTTCCTGCATGTCGCTGTCATTGGCGATCCTTTCGGCACTGTTTTTTTGCAGCGACGGAAGAGAGAAATGGGTTGCCAATGGCTTGTAATTGCTACTTTGTATAGTATCCCACGGCATGGAATAGTCAATGTATTGTTCACCACTTTTTACCGCCTCAAATCGGTCGGGTAAAATGATATCGGGCACGATGCCACGGTACTGAGTTGAACCGCCACTGACACGGTAGAACTTTTGTATGGTGATTTTCAAGGCACCTAATGGTTTATATTGTTCCATATTGCGGAACGGGAGATTGTCGTCAAGGTCAAGGACCGCCTGGACCGTGCCTTTGCCATGGGTATGCTTACTGCCGACAACAATGGCACGATGGTAGTCCTGAAGAGCTCCAGCCAGAATTTCCGAAGCGGATGCGCTGAATTTGTTGACCAAGATGACAATCGGTCCATCATAGTATTGTTTGGCGTCATTGTCGGAAAGAACCTGAATTTCTCCAGTGCTGTCCTTGATCTGGACCACGGGTCCTTTTTGGATGAATAACCCCGTGGTGTCAACGGCGTCAGAGAGCGAGCCACCGCCGTTGTTACGCAAGTCAATAATCAAGCCGTGAATATCGTTTTTGAGTAAGTTGTTCAGTTCAGTTCGCGTGTCATCCGTCACATTGCGGGCGTTTTTGTTGCCATTTTGAAAGTCGCGATAAAAACTTGGGATCTTGAGATAGCCAAAGGACTCATCACTGCCTTCGGGGGTGATAAGCATTGATTTGACAAACGTCTCCTGAATTTGCACCACTTCTCGGACGATGGAGATCACCCGCCTCGAGCCATCAGCTTTTCTGACATGAAGACGGACTTCCGTTCCCTTAGGTCCGCGGATCAGGGAAACAGCATCGCGGATGCGCGTGTCGGTGATGTCCACAGGCTCGTTAGTGCCTTCAGCAACCTTAAGAATCGTATCTTCACTCTCAAGCTCGCCACCCTGCTCAGCAGCTCCTCCAGGAATGAGACTGACAACCTTGATGTAACCGTCTTCTTCACGCAATAAGGCGCCGATTCCTTCCAGGGAACCACGCATGTGAATATCAAAGTCTTCCTTTTGATCCGGAGGGAGGTAGTTGCTGTGCGGATCATAGGCCCTGGAGACGGCATTGAGATAACGGTCAAAGTGCTCCTCTTCCCTCTCCTTGAGCATTCGCGAGAGCAGGTGCTCGTAGCGTTCGGCGACTTTCTCTCGAGCTTGCTGCCGCAGCTCGTCGTCCGTATATTTTTTGGCAGGGACAGACTCTGTCCCTTTTTCTCCTTCAGTCGTTTCAGCGGGTTGCTCTTTTGCCGGTTGTTCCTGTTCTTCCTTGAGGTCCAGATAGCGGTTGGCGACCTGATATTTAAGCGTTTTACGCCAGCGTTCTTTTAATTGCTCTTCCGTTTGGCAGAATTCGAGTTTTTCGTTGTCGGTCTCCAAATCCTCCTGGAGAGTGAAATCAAAAGGCTCGGCAAGTAGCTCCTCGATCATTTTCTCAACAACGGGTATGCGTTCTGCCATGATCTGAGCGCTGTAGATTGGCAGATTGATCTCACCGCGGCGGATTTCATTGTCAATGTAGCTTTCGTAAGCACCGAGCATTTTAACGTCGCGGGTTAGCAGAAAACGTTTCTGTGCATCCAGCTGCTTGAGGTAGAGGTCAAACGCTGCAACGGAAAGGTCGTCGTCAAGGCTTTTGTGGGTGTAGTGGTGCCGCATCAGTAACTGGCTAACGGTGTAGCCGAGAAGTTTTGCGCGTTGGGGATCAAACTCTTTTTCTGTCAACGGGCTTGCTGCAAGCGGTGCGATGCAGAGGAGGCTCAGCAGAAGGGCAAGGGCGAAAAAACGTTTAAACAGAGTCGTTGAAGGGGTCATGTATCGTGGTCCTTAACCGGTTCTTTAAGGATTGCCTGTGAATCAGGCTTGAACCGTGTTGTTTGTTTTTATCCGGGATTGAGAGGTTAAGTCGCCAGACTAACACAGACTGTGGTCTGTTTTGAGCAAAAAAAAGGCCGGCGAGGGGAGGCTGCCGGCCAAAAAGTAGGAGGTTTTCTGTGGAAAAACCGTTTCCTGCTGTTGATGGTTAGACTATAGCGAACTCCCTTGCCCTTCACCACGTGGTAACTCGTATTCTTTTGATGATGATGTCCTGATTATTCTCTGTGTATTTGCACAGGTTTCTAGGACAGTAAAATCAGCAACCAAACGACGCCGGCTCCGGCCAGAGCAACAAAAACCATGGCCGATCCAATATCCTTGGCGCGGCCCGCAAGCGGATGATGTTCGTCGCTGATGCGATCAACCACGGCTTCAATCGCGGAATTGGCAAGCTCCATCAGTAAAATAAGATACAAGGTCGTCACAAGGAGGGCCGTTTCGGCCAGTGTTGATCCCATGACGAAGGCGATGGGCGTTAAAATGGCGACGAGAACAACTTCTTGGCGAAAGGCCGCTTCATGGTGCCAGGCGGCTTTAAGTCCGGACAATGAGTAGCGGGTTGCATCAAGAACGCGTGACACCCCTGTTTTTCCTGGTTTAGCCATGTGCTCACTCCTCTGTATATGCGCTGTCTGGTGAAAAGAATTGCCGGATTTGCTTTTGAATAAAGTGGGTTGGCCCGGTCAGCCGTTGTGCTGGAGGCAGCGAATTAAGAAAGATTCTGCCGTACCCCTTGTTGATGACGCGCTGATCAAGAATCAGCACGACTCCACGATCCTGCCGATGTCGAATCAGTCGACCGAATCCTTGCTTGAGGCGAAGTACCGCTTGTGGGACCGTATAATGCATGAATGGATCAATCCCCATCTGCTCGAGGTGTTCACTGCGGGCAATCTGGATCGGCTCTGTTGGTACCCTGAAAGGCAAACGGGTAATGATCACTTGTTCCAATGCTCTGCCGGGGACATCGACCCCTTCCCAAAAGGAATCTGTGCCGAAAAGGATATGTTTCTGGTCCAGACAGAACTTTTTTAACAGCAAATGACGAGCACTCTGCCCCTGGTACAGGCAGTGGAACCCTTGGGCCTGCAGCGGAGGTTCCAGCTGATTGTAAAGTTTTTTCAGCAGTGAGTAGGCAGTAAACAGAACAAAGCTGCGTCCTTCAGAAGAGATGACTGCCTGTTCAATTTGCTCGGCAAGCATGACGGCATAGTCTGGATGCGTCGGTGGAACGATGTCCGTTGGGATAGCAACCAGTGTCTGATGGGCAAAGTCAAACGGAGAGTCCAGGCAGAGTTGTTGACGGCGTTTTTCCGAACACAGATTTAAACCGGTGCGCTGATGGAAATAGTGAAATTGGCGGTTAACCGTCAGTGTTGCGCTGGTGAAAACAATGCTGCGAAAACGATCATAAACGGCTTGCTTGAGGGTGGCGGCGACGCTGATTGGAGCGCTGTTCATCCATAAAATGCGATCTTTTTGACGACTTCTGGATTCACTGATTTCAATCCAGGTGCAAGCATTGTCTCCGGCGCTGAGGACCACAGCCAGATCACTGCCTAACCCCTGAATGCGACCAGACATGGCACGGGTATCTGTAAGGTGGCCAACGATTTTCTCGTAGAGCTTTTCGGGGAGCAGATCGCACGCTTTTACCAGTTGGTCCAGCTGGTCGGAGAGTTGCTCGCATTGTTTGACCAGAGGAGAGAATTCTTTTTGTAGGGTCAGCCAGCGTTCTGTTTTCAGGCAGTCTGCCGTGATCCTCCAGGAGAATCCACTGTTGGTCGTTGCTTCGTTGGCGGGTTGTAATTTGTCTCGTTGGCGAGAGAATAATTCGCCGAGGTCTTCGCGCAGTTGGCGACAGTCCAGGCTGGCCGTTTCAATTCGTCGATAGAGACTGTCATAAAGCGCGCTCAGTGAATCGGGCAACTCACGGGCTAACACGGAGAGCAGCCGAGGGAGCAGACCTTTTTCCGGCTTGCGGGGATGGACCAGTCGATTGAGGCTGTAAGAAAAACTTACCTGACTCAGGCGGATGGAAAAGTTGCGTGTCGCAGCATCTTCAAGGTGATGTGCTTCGTCAAAAACGATCCGACTGTAGGGTGGTAAGACTGCCGCAGCACTGTAATTCTCTGTTTGGGCGCGCAGGGCAAGGTCTGATAACAAAAGTGCGTGATTAACCACCAGCAAGTCGGCGTGTGATGCACGACGCCGCGCTTTGTGGAAAAAACAGCGATTATAGTGAGGGCAGCGTGTCCTTGGGCACTGGTCCATTTCACAGCAGACTTCCAGCCAGACAGCGGAAGAAGGGACAAATGTCAATTCGTCGCGACTGCCAACATGAGTGTTCGCCGCCCATTCATGCAGCTGGCTGAGTTCGCTGGACTGTTCCCGTTGGAAAAGATCCGGCTCACGATGTGCCGAATCAAGTCGTCTCAGACACAGGTAGTTGTTGCGCCCTTTCACCAAGACGGCCAGAAACTCACGATCCATAACTTGCTTGAGCAGGGGGAGGTCTTTGCTGATCAACTGTTCCTGTAGGTTGATCGTGTTGGTTGAGACCGCGACCGGCTGTTCATTGTCCAGTGCCCATAGAATTGCCGGGATTAGATAGGCCAGGCTTTTTCCTGTGCCTGTGCCGGCCTCAATTGTGGCAAGACCTTCCTGGTTGAACGCATCGGTGACGGCAAAAGCCATTCTCAGTTGCTCTGGGCGTTCTTCATAGGTGCCGAGATGGGTGGCAAGAGGGCCGTTGGTTGTTAGAATATTGCCCACAGCTTCATGAAGTATGCTTTTGTCTTGAGGTTGAGGGTAGGCATCGACCACCTTGTAAACGTTATCCACAGAGTTGTCCACAATGTGGAAGCCAATACCCGTTTCGCCCAGGCGCGCAGCAATCGCCAGGTCTGCATCAGAAGGGGTCAGGTTCCCCGATGGATGATTGTGGATAACCGTGTCACCGCTACGGCAGCGGCTGGCGAGAGCGGGAACCGCCGAGCGATGGCCGCGGGCGAGAATGGTGATGTCGGTAATGACCAGATTTTCATTGGTGTGACCGAGAAAAAACAGTTCATTGCCCTGTGCGTCCTTGATGGCCTGGCGCATGCTTTCGAGGCAGTGATCAAGGTAGTTGGCTGTAGTGTTTTCTGTTACGGATGTCACGATGACCTTTGTTGTGCCGAGTGCCGCACCTGGAGTATGGCGTGGGCAACGGC
This sequence comes from uncultured Desulfuromonas sp., assembly GCF_963666745.1. Taxonomy (NCBI): domain Bacteria; kingdom Pseudomonadati; phylum Thermodesulfobacteriota; class Desulfuromonadia; order Desulfuromonadales; family Desulfuromonadaceae; genus Desulfuromonas; species uncultured Desulfuromonas sp. Next base: position 3,422,935 of record NZ_OY762961.1, read on the forward strand.
TGCTGGGCTGAGGATTTCGTTTTTTTAGAGCCTGTGGTCGAGAGTCTTTTGTGCAGGAGGCTTATACTACTTGTTCTTGACTCATGCGGTAAAGCTGTTTTACGATAGGGAAATAAATCAGACGGTTTTACTCAAGATTCTTTTTTATACAGGAGTTGTAAAGACGATGTACACGGATAAAGTGATGGATCATTTCTCCAATCCGAGAAATGTGGGGCAGATTGAGAATCCCAATGTGGTTGTCAAGGTGGGTGATCCGGGTTGTGGAGATGCCGTTCTGATTTTTCTTAAAATCGACGACAACATTATTACGGATGTCAAATATAAGGTTTATGGTTGTGGTGCAGCGATTGCTACCACGTCCATGGCCAGTACCATGGTCAAGGGGAAGACCCTTGATGAAGCTTTGGAGGTCACAGACGATAAAGTGGCCGAAGCACTTGGTGGCCTGCCGGACAGTAAGATGCATTGTTCCAATCTTGCTGCCACCGCGATTAGGGCGGCTGTTACCCGCTATTTGACGCCACCTGAAAAAGAGACTGCCTGACGCAGAACCTGCGGACACAAGGCCCTGACCGGATTATCCGGCCAGGGCTTTTTTTATTCCTTCGGCTAAAGGCGTTGGGGTGATTTGAAGAGTTGAAGCCCAGTGTTCGCAGTCGCAGACATTGCCTTGGGTCAGCATGCTGATCTGGTCACAGGTGACCGGAAAAAAAGAAAGACCTTCAAGCAGACGGGTCAACGGATACATGATGCTTAACGGGTGGTGAAGTTTTGCTGGGGCCCGTTTTCCTATTGCCTCTGCAACGAGGTCAATCAGTTCATTGTAGCTGCATGTGTCGGGGCCGCAGCAATGGAAGATTTGCTTTCTGGCCTGTTCACATGACAGCGCTTTTGCAAAGCCAAGCGCGACATCCCTGACCGAAACAGGAGTGAGCTGGTAGTGACCATCGCCGATGATTGGCACGATCGGCAAATGGCGCACCTGACGGTACAGTAATTGTGTAAATTCACCATCCGGGCCATAAATAAGTGACGGGCGGAAAATCGTCCAGTCGAGTTGCGATTGTCGCACCAGCTCTTCAGCTTGCCATTTTGTTGAAGCGTATTTTTCCTGGGCTTGTGGTGATGCTCCATTGGCGCTCATGTGAAGATATCGCCGAATGCCAGATTTTTCAGCCGCAGTGATGATATTGCGGGTGGCTTCAATGTGCAGTTTGTCAAAGGTGATCCCGCGATGAGGAAAGGCCCGAATAATACCGACCAGGTGAATAACCGCATCACAGCCCGACATGGACTGCTCTAACCCCTCAGGGTGAGTGACATCTCCGATGGTCGTTTCAATGTGTTCGGAAGCTGCCGGGATAGAGCTGCTATGTCGAATGAGGCAACGAACAGTGTGTCCGTGATCAATGAGAGCCTGAATGAGATGGTGGCCGACAAAACCGCTGCCTCCAGTGATGAAAATACGCATGGGAATCTGTTCTCCTGATGAATGGTGGCCTTTTTTGAACTATAACAAATTTATCGCGTGATAAAAGAGATAGCACGTTGAGCTAGTGTGTAAATGCGCAGAAGATGACTGTGGAATATTTTTTGTGAAAAGGTGTTTTATTTGTTTGGGAAGTTGTTGAGTATACGGTATTTTTTGGCCTTTTTTGTACCGTAAATCATGCTCCAAAAATATGATTTTTTTTGAGTTGTATACTTCGTAAGTGCCTGTAAAATTAAGGTTAAATCGTATGTAAATTGCATACAGTATACTCTATTTTTCCCTTGACAAAGGGGGCGTTTTGACTTAACTTGCACGACGCTAAAAATAGTGAAATATGCATTGTTTAAAAAATATTAAGTAACCCCTGTCAGGAGGAGCTGTTCCATGCTTGAGAGTTATCTGCCGATACTCGTCCTCATAACCATTGCACTTTTGTTTGCATTAGGTTCAGTGGCTTTTTCGTTTATTTTCGGCCCCAAAAAGCCCAGTGCTGTCAAGCTTGCCCCCTATGAATGTGGGATGCCGCTGATCGGTACAGCTCGTGAGCGTTTCTCGGTCAAATTTTACATCGTCGCCATGCTGTTTATCCTGTTCGATATTGAGGCGGTCTTCCTTTATCCGTGGGCAGTTGTTTTTAAACGCTTGGGGATGTTTGGTTTTGTCGAGATGGGCGTTTTCATTGTGATCCTGCTGGTTGGCTATGTCTATGTCTGGAAAAAAGGAGCATTGGAATGGGAATAAACGCAGTAGAACAGGCTTCCGGAGCGGATTACTATCACGTTCTGGGGAATAATATTATGACGACCTCGCTGGATAAGGTTGTCAACTGGGCCCGTTCCCGCTCACTGTGGCCCATGACGTTCGGTCTGGCTTGTTGTGCGATTGAAATGATGGCCACTGGTGCAGCCCGTTTTGACCTTGACAGGATGGGGGTTCTTTTTCGCGCCTCTCCGCGTCAGGCCGACGTTATTATTATTGCCGGTACGGTCACTCATAAGATGTTGCCTGTTATTGAAACGGTTTATGAGCAGATGCCTGAGCCGAAGTATGTCATTGCCATGGGAGCCTGTGCTTCTTCCGGCGGTGTTTTCGATACATACAGTGTGCTGCAGGGGATTGACCAGGCTCTGCCTGTTGATGTTTATATCCCGGGCTGCCCTCCGCGTCCTGAGGGTCTGTTGTATGGTCTGATCAAGTTGCAGGAAAAGATCATGCGTGAGCGCAATAGCTTCGGTGCTGCTATCGGTGCCGGTAAAGTTATTCCAGGCTAGGTATTCCGGTTTAAACCGATCAAGATAGGGATGAAAAAATGAGCCAAGCTGTCGTAGCAAAGCTGAAAGGGAACTTCGCCGCCTCGGTGCTGGATGTTAAAGAGCACCGTGGTGAGGTGACGGTCACGGTGAAAAAAGAGGATATCGTTGATATCTGCCGCTTCCTCAAAGAGGACGCTGGCTACAATTTCTTGTGTGATCTGTGTGGAGTTGATTACCTCGGTCAAACCCCCCGTTTTATGGTGGTGTATAACCTGTATAACATCACGACGAAAGAACGTTTGCGGGTCAAGGTTCCCGTTGAGGAGCAGGATTGTTGTGTGGATACCGTCAGTGGTGTCTGGTCAACAGCCAACTGGCCCGAGCGTGAGTGCTGGGATTTGATGGGGATTTCATTTACAGGACACCCTGATCTGCGTCGTATCCTTATGCCGGCTGATTGGGAAGGGCATCCTCTGCGCAAGGATTATCCGTTGCAGGGGCCTGGTCGTGATCTGTACCAGGGACGACTTTCGTAATTTCAGCGCAACCGATTAAGACGAGGCATAACACATGGCAACTAAAGAGACGATGACAATCAATATGGGACCGCAGCATCCGTCGACCCACGGCGTGTTGCAGCTGGTTCTTGAACTGGATGGCGAGACTGTTGTTAAAGCGGTTCCCCATATCGGATTTTTGCACCGTGGTGTTGAAAAACTGTCGGAAAATCGCAGTTATCACCGTGCTCTGCCCCTGACTGACCGTCTGGATTACCTGGCACCGATGAGTAATAACCTTGGTTATGTGCTGGCGGTCGAAAAACTGTTAGGCATTACCGACCAGATTCCTGAGCGCGCCAAAGTCGTTCGCGTCATGATGGCCGAGCTGACCCGGATTAAAAGTCATTTGGTCTGGTTGGCGACTCACGCACTCGATATCGGTGCGATGACGGTGTTCCTGTATTGCTTCCGTGAGCGCGAAGCCATCATGGATATGTATGAGAAGCTGTCTGGTGCTCGCATGACGTCCAACTACTTCCGTGTTGGTGGTTTGTCGTTGGATCTGCCCGAAGGCTTTGAAAATGATGTGCGTGATTTTATTGATGCCATGCCCGGCCATATTGATACCTACGAAGGTCTGCTGACTGGCAATAAAATCTGGCAGAAACGTACTATTGGTGTTGCCAAGATCAGTGCTGAAGATGCCATTGATATCGGTCTGACCGGCCCGGCACTGCGTGGCAGTGGCGTTGATTGGGACCTGCGTCGTGATAATCCCTACAGCGGGTATGAGGATTACGATTTCAAAGTTATCACCCGTGATGGTTGTGACACGTTTGATCGCTACAAAGTCCGCCTCGATGAGATGCGCGAATCCTGCAAGATTATCCACCAGACACTTGAAAAACTGCAGCCCGGCCCCATTCTGGCAGACGTTCCGTCGGTTTGTCTGCCCGCAAAGAAGGATGTTGTGAATAGCATCGAGGGCCTGATTCACCAGTTTAAAATTATCACCGAGGGCTTTAAGCCTGAACCCGGTGAGGTTTATCAGGGCATTGAAGCACCTAAGGGTGAGCTGGGTTACTACATGGTGTCTGATGGTAGCGCCAATCCGTTCCGTATGAAAATCCGCCCGCCATCATTTATTAACCTTCAGGCGTTGCCGCAAATGATTGAAGGGGCTCTTCTTGCGGACGTTATCGCAGCAATCGGTACGCTGGACATCGTTCTGGGAGAGATCGACCGTTAATTTGAGTCAAGTAGCTGATGGAGTTTTCCATCGTTAAGTGGCCTGTCGGAAAATAGACGGGTCTTTAGAGGAAGGAAAGAGGAAGATCATGTCTGAACTGCTTAGCCTCTCGAACGATCCACTGCTGTTTATCGGCGTCATGATTGCCAAGATTCTGGCCGTGTTTATCGTGGTGGTTCTGATTGTTGCTTATGCGACCTATGCCGAGCGCAAGATTATCGGTCGTATGCAGACGCGTCTTGGACCGACGATGACTGGACCGCTTGGACTGCTGCAGCCGATCGCAGATGGTCTGAAGCTGTTTTTTAAAGAAGACATCATCCCGGCTCAGTCCAGCAAGTTGGCCTTTATTCTGGCACCGATGATGATCCTGGTTCCGGCCTTTATTACCATTGCCGTTGTTCCTTTTGGGGACACGATTACTGTCGGCGGCTATGTTGTCCCGTTACAGATTACTGATTTGAATATTGGTATCCTGTATATCCTGGCGATGGCTGGTCTGGGCGTTTACGGTATCGTTCTGGCGGGTTGGGCGTCCAATAACAAATATTCTCTGCTCGGCGGGGTTCGTTCTGCAGCGCAGATGATCTCCTACGAATTGGCAGCGGGCTTGGCGATCATCTCGGTTTTCATGCTTTCCGAGACATTAAGCCTGCAGGGGATTGTTGAGGCTCAAGCCGGTTCAGTTTTAGATTGGTACATTTTCTCACAACCGTTGGCCTTCTGCCTGTTTGTTGTGACGTCATTGGCCGAGATCAATCGGACTCCGTTTGACCTCCCTGAAGCGGAAACAGAATTGGTTTCCGGTTTCTGTACCGAATACTCTTCCATGAAATATGCTCTGTTCTTCATGGCGGAATACGCCAATATGATCGTGGTTTCCGCGATTACGGCAACGCTGTTTCTTGGTGGGCCTGCCGGTCCGTTCCCTGGTCCTATCAATCTGTTGTTGAAGGTGTTTTTCTTCATGTTCCTGTTTATCTGGATTCGTGCCACCTTCCCACGTGTTCGTTACGACCAGTTGATGTTCATGGGATGGAAAGTGTTCCTGCCGTTGGCATTGCTGAATATTGTTATTACCGGTGCTGTGGTTGTTTTTTAACGCCGCACCCAACGTATAGAGGATTGACCCATGATTAAAGAGTTTATCCAGGGCTTAAGTATCACGGCAAAGCATCTGCTTCCGGGAAATTCAACAACCGTTGAATATCCGAAAGTCAAGCTTGAACCATCCGAGCGTTATCGTGGTCTGCATCGTCTGGTTCCTGATCATAATCGGGAAAAATGTGTGGCCTGCTATCTGTGCCCGACCGTCTGCCCGGCGAAATGCATCACGGTTGAGGCTGGGGAAGATGAAAACGGCGTGAAGTATCCGACTGTCTATCAGATCGATATGTTGCGTTGCATCTTCTGTGGCTACTGCGTCGAGGCGTGTCCCGTTGAAGCCATCGAGATGACCGGTGAATACGAATTGGCCAATTATAAGCGTGAAGACTTCTGCTTCACCAAGGAGCGTTTGCTCAAATAATCGGTATAGGAGCCACCTCATGGAATTACTGCAGTTGTTCTTCTTTTATGTCGTTGCGTTTGTCGCCCTTGTTTCAGGGTTCTGTGTGATTTCATGCAGAAACCCCATCAACAGCGCAATTTCGCTCGTTATGACGTTTTTTTGCCTGGCGATTTTCTATGTCATGTTGCATGCCCCATTTATGGCTGCCGTGCAGGTCATGGTGTACGCCGGTGCCATCATGGTCCTAATTATCTTCGTCATGATGCTGCTTAATCAGGGCTCAGAAGTGATTGCTCGATACCGCCATGCGGTCACCGGGGCGTTCATCGCTGCCATTGTGATGTTGGTACAGGTTGTCGTCATTCTTAAAAACGGTGGTGTCAGCAGTGCTGTCGGACCGATTAATGCGGATGTCGTTGAGAATGTCGGTCACGTAGAACTGATCGGTCAGGCGATGTTCACCGACTTTTTGCTGCCGTTTGAGATTGCTTCCATTCTGTTACTGGTCGCTATCGTCGGAGCCGTTGTTCTGGCTAAACGGGAAGTATAAAGGGACAGGAGAAACAGTATGATCACTATTACTCATTATATGGTTCTGAGCGCTATTCTGTTCTCCATGGGAACGATCGGTGTCCTGACGCGTAGAAATGCCATCGTTGTTTTTATGTGCGTCGAGTTGATGCTTAATGCGGTCAATTTGACCTTTATTGCTTTGTCAAGTCATCTCGGAAATATGGATGGTCAGATCTTTGTGTTTTTCATCATGACCGTAGCTGCGGCAGAAGCCGCTGTTGGTCTGGCTTTGATGATTGCCTTCTTCCGTAACAGAAAGTCCATTGACGTTGAGGATTTCAGCCTGTTGAAATGGTAACTTCTTCAGGGCTGTCTCTGGTTCAGTCCGCCTAGAGGAGATATAGATGTACGACAAATTATGGCTTATTCCGTTGTTCCCCTTCCTGGGGTTCCTGATCAACGGACTGCTGGGCAAAAAGATTAAAAATGAAAAGGTGATCGGGGCCATTGCAACCTTGGCGATCTTCTCTTCCTTTATCGTGTCCTGCAAATATTTCCTGCAGTTGCTTGGTGACAGTCAAAAAGTTCACGAAGTGATTGTTGCGAGCTGGATGACAGTTGCCCCTCTTCAGGTCGATTGGGGTTTCCTGCTGGACCCTCTGTCCGGACTGATGATAATGAACGTCACCGGATTATCCACCTTGATCCACCTGTACTCCATCGGCTACATGCACGGTGAAGAGGGGTATTACCGGTTCTTTGCCTATCTGAACCTGTTTACTTTTGCCATGCTGATGCTGGTTCTGGGTAACAATGCCTTGGTCATGTTTGTTGGCTGGGAAGGCGTTGGTCTGTGTTCCTACCTGCTGATTGGTTACTACTTTGAGAAAAAGAGTGCCAGTGACGCTGGTAAAAAAGCCTTTGTTGTTAACCGTGTAGGTGACTTTGGTTTCCTGCTTGGTCTGTTTACCCTGTTCTGGTCTCTTGGCCAAAAAGGGGTATGGACGATTCGTTTTACAGAAATCTCTGCCAATGCACATTTGCTTGAAAATGGTGGAATTATTGTCACCATTGTCACGTTGTGCTTCTTCCTTGGTGCCACCGGTAAATCAGCGCAGATTCCACTGTATACCTGGCTGCCCGATGCGATGGAAGGTCCGACACCTGTTTCTGCGCTGATCCATGCTGCAACCATGGTTACAGCCGGTGTTTACATGATCGGTCGTATGAATGGCCTGTTTGCCATGGCACCGGATACAATGATGGTTATTGCCATTATCGGTGCTGCAACAGCGCTGTTTGCCGCAACCATTGGTTTGGCACAAAACGACATCAAACGTGTCCTGGCTTACTCAACGGTTTCGCAGTTAGGTTACATGTTCCTGGCCATGGGTGTTGGCGCATTTACGGCAGGTATCTTCCACCTGCTGACTCACGCCTTCTTCAAAGCGTGCCTGTTCCTCGGTTCCGGTTCAGTTATCCACGGTATGCACCACGCATATCACCATGCGCATCTTCATGACGATCCTCAGGATATGCGTAATATGGGTGGTCTGCGTAAAAAAATGCCGATTACATTCATTACCTTCTTGCTGTCAACTCTGGCGATTGCCGGGATTCCGTTCTTCTCCGGTTTCTTCTCTAAAGACGAAATTCTCTGGTGGGCTTTCGCTTCTACCCGTGGCCATTGGGCACTGTGGCTGGCTGGTGCGATTGCCGCCGCTTTGACAGCGTTCTACATGTTCCGCCTCGTGTTCATGACCTTCTTTGGTGAGCAGAAAACGGATGCACGTGCCAAGGATCATATTCCCGAGTCTCCTTTGGTCATTACTCTGCCACTGATGATTTTGGCATTTTTGGCAACTTTTGGCGGTTTCCTCGGTGTGCCGCATGTTCTCGGTAATCTGATTGGGCATTTCCCGAACAAGTTGGAGCACTTCCTTGCGCCTGTGTTCGAACACACTCAAGAACTGCACCACATTGCAGCTCATGGTGCTGCCAGCACTGAGTACAGTTTTATGGCGATCTCCGTTGCCATCGCAGTTCTCGGTATCAGCGTCGCCTGGGTCATGTATTGTAAAAATCCCCAGCTGCCTGGGAAAATCGTTGCCAAGCTGCCCAAGCTGCATCGTGCAGTTTTCAACAAATGGTACATTGATGAGTTTTATGATGCCCTGATTGTTAACCCGACGAAACGTTTCGGAACGTTCTTGTGGCAGATTTTTGATGTCCGCTTGGTCGATGGTCTGGTTAACGGTGTTGCCTGGGTCGTACGCGGCAGTGGCCGGGCATTGCGTCACACTCAAACAGGACTTACCCACAGCTATGCCATGTCCATGGTACTCGGTGTTGTGGTAATCCTCGCCATCTACGTGTTCAACTAATGACGGCTGTGACTGGAATCTCATATACAAGGAGCAACTTCTAATGTCAGAACATCTTCTCAGCCTGATGACATTCTTCCCCCTTCTGGGCATGTTCATCATTTTGATGCTGCCTAAGAATAATGGTGGATTGCTTAAGGGTGCGACACTGGTTTTTACTTTGATCACCTTTGTGATCAGTTTGCCTCTGGCTCTTGACCCGGTTTTTAAAACTTCGGGAGGCATGCACTATACGGAGTTCGCTGAATGGATCAGTGTCACGAACTATTTTCAGATGAACTACAGTGTCGGCATCGATGGTATCAGTCTGTGGCTGGTCATGTTGACGACGTTCATCATGCCGATCGCCGTCCTGTCAACTTGGCAGGCTGTGACGAAAAACGTCAAAGGCTATATGGCTCTGATGCTGTTGCTAGAAACGGCTATGCTCGGCGCATTCATCGCTCTGGATCTGTTCCTGTTCTATATTTTCTGGGAACTGATGCTGATTCCGATGTATTTCATGATCGGTATTTGGGGTGGTGCAAACCGCATTTATGCAGCAGTCAAGTTCTTCATCTATACTGCAGTCGGTTCTCTGCTGATGCTGGTAGCGATTCTCTTCATCTACTATGCCGCAGTTAATTCCGGTATGGATATCTCCGGTTTCAGCATCGCTGATTTTTATAACCTGTCACTTGATCCGCAATTGCAAAAATGGCTGTTCCTGGCGTTTGCCTTTAGTTTCGCCATTAAGGTTCCTATGTTTCCGGTTCATACCTGGTTGCCGGATGCTCATACCGAGGCACCGACCGCTGGCTCGGTTATCCTTGCCGCTGTTATGTTGAAGATGGGTACCTACGGCTATGTACGTTTTGCCATGCCCCTGTTCCCGGAGGCGACACAAACATTCTTGCCTTATATGACAGCCCTGGCGGTGATCGGTATCGTTTATGGTGCTCTGGTTGCCATGATGCAGAAGGATGTTAAAAAACTGGTTGCGTACTCTTCGGTATCTCACCTTGGTTTTGTCATGCTGGGTATCTTTGCCCTCAATACCATCGGTGTTAGTGGTGCCGTGTTGCAGATGATTAACCACGGTATTTCTACCGGCGCACTGTTCCTTATTGTTGGATTTATCTATGAGCGTCGTCATACTCGTTTAATTAGTGAATTTGGCGGTCTGTCAAAGCAGATGCCGGTGTTTGCGACGATATTTATGATTGTGACGCTGTCTTCCATCGGTCTTCCGGCCACGAATGGTTTTGTCGGTGAGTTCATGATTTTGCTTGGAGCCTATCAGAGTGAACTGCGCTGGTTTGCTGTTGTATCAACCTCCGGCGTTATTCTCGCGGCTGTTTATATGCTGTGGATGTTCCAGCGCGTTATGTTTGGCAAGCTGGATAATCCGAAAAATCAGGTTCTTAAGGATCTTAGCCTGCGCGAGCTGTGTGTGATTATGCCTCTTCTGGTGTTTGTTTTCTGGATCGGTGTTTATCCGAATACCTTCCTTGAGAAGATGACGCCGGCAATCGATCAGATGATTGAGCAAGTTTCCGGAAAGCAACCGATCCCGATGCCGACGGCAGCTCCTGCTGCAGTTCATGAGCCGGTTGAGGCTCCTGCTGCGCATCATGGACATGGTCATTAAGCCTTGAGCTGAATTTAAAGTAACCTGCGTTAAACCGCTTCTAAAGGAGCATTTTCATGGAAAATCTGGTGCAAACAGCCATGCAAAACATCAATTTCGCAGCGATCATGCCTTCCATTGTTCTGGCATGCTTTGCGATGGTGATGTTGCTTGTGAATGCATTCTCCAAGCGTGGCGCGACAGCACACGTTGCTGGAATGAGTCTTGTCGCACTCCTTGCGACTGGAGTCGTTGCCGTCGGTAGCTGGAATAATGTGCAGTTCGGTTTTGCCGGACATGTAATTCTGGATAATTATTCGATCTTTTTTACCGTTATCTTTCTCATCTCAGCGGGTTTGACCATTCTGATGTCAGACAGCTATCTGAAACGTGAGGGATATCCGGTAGGTGAATATTATTCACTGATTCTATTTAGCACCGTCGGTGCTATGCTGATGGCTTCTGGCACTGATCTGATGACGATCTTTCTCGGACTTGAGGTGCTGTCCGTCTCTTTATATGTTCTTGCTGGATTCTTCCGCAATCAACCAAAATCCAACGAAGCAGGACTGAAATACTTCCTGCTGGGAGCTTTTTCGACGGGCTTTTTGCTCTACGGCATGGCGCTTATTTACGGCGTTGCCGGTACGACAAATCTTGAAGATATTGGTTCGTTTTTCCAAGCGTATCCCGTTGCTTTGTCCAACCCTGTTGCCATTGCTGGGATGTTGCTGATGGGAACAGGCTTCCTGTTTAAGATTGCCATTGCTCCATTCCATATGTGGACTCCTGATGTTTACCAGGGGGCACCGACGCCGATTACAGCTTTTATGAGTGCCGGTCCTAAGGCCGCTGCCTTTGCTGCTTTTATGCGTATTTTTCTGGTTTCTTTGGCCGGAATGCAAGGCACTTGGACTTCGCTACTCTGGGTTCTCGCTGTGTTGACCATGATCTTTGGTAATTTCATTGCGCTGAATCAAACTAATCTTAAACGCATGTTGGCTTATTCATCGATTGCTCATGCAGGCTATGCTCTTGTCGGGCTTGTTGCGGCCAATGAAATTGGTGTTTCCGCCGTTCTTTACTATATGCTTGCTTATGCATTTATGAACATCGGCGCCTTTGCTGTTTTGGTGTTGATTGGAAAGCAAGGAGAAGAAAACCTGACACTGCAAGGCGTTGCAGGTTTTGGCTATAAACGACCTCTGTTGGCGGTCCTTCTCTCGATCTGCCTTTTCTCACTGATGGGGATTCCGCCTTCTGCAGGTTTCAGTGGTAAGTTCTATATTTTTGCCGGTGCATTGAATGCCGGTTATGTCTGGCTGGCTGTATTGGGCGTACTGAACTCTGCAGTATCTCTGTACTACTACCTGAGAGTTATGGTATTCATGTACTTCAGAGATCCCGAAGAGGATTTTGCCTGGATTCAACTTAAGCCCGGGGCGACCATTTGCATTGTCTTGTCCGTGATTGTTGTGCTTTACATGGGGCTTGTTCCCAGTGGCATCATGGATCTGGCCCGTCAGGCCATTCTCTAAAAGATAAAAGCCCCGGTTAATACCGGGGCTTTTTTTATGACCTTTCGAGAATATCTCAACACACTTAACCAGCAAAAAAAGATCCTTACGATTGATGACCCAGTCGATCCGTATCTGGAAGCAGCAGAAGTTGTCCGTCAGTTAAACTCTCCTGATCTCTACCCCTCAGCCATTCATTTACGAAACCTGTATCAGCAACAATATTCCGTCATTGCCAATCTCTTTGCCGTGCAGAACTGCCCTTTATTCTCTAATTTATTGTGGTGTGAAGGTCGCGGGCTCCCAGTGATTTCTGCTGAAGATTCCTTTGGTGTGTCATTGTCGACCTGGTTGATGTCGCAAAATTTTGCTCCACGATGTGATGATTTTCAGACATTTAAAGGCTATGACAGAATAGGTCTTTCAGACCTGCCGATTCTGAAGTATTGGCCTGAGGATGCAGGTGCGTATTTTTCGCAATGTGTCACGATTGTGCAAGCACTGGATGGTACCGTTCACTGCGGCATTTATCGATTGCAGAAGCATGATAATGGCCGATTGACGCTTCATTGTCATCCTGGATCCGTTACTGCTGATATCTGTCGATCATATCACGACCAGGGAAGAGCGATGCCAATTGCTCTTGTTGCTGGTGTGGCGCCCTCTTTACTTGGTGCTGCACTGTTACCTCTTGAGGTTGAGGTAGATACCTTTTCATTTGCTGGGTGGCTGGAAGGACGACCTTTACAATGTTGCAAAGGTGCTGTTACCGGTTTGCCGATCCCAATTGATTTTGAATTTATGATGGAAGGATTTGTTGAACAAGGTGTGACACTGCTTGATGGTCCGCATGGGAATTATCGCGGGTATTATACCGATCCTGTTCCATGTCCTGTCATTGAGGTCAAAGAGGTTCTGGCGAGAAAAGATGCGATCTGTCCAGTAACGGTAGTTGGGCCGCCACCTACAGAGAGCTATGCCATGATCCAGCTCTGTCAACCCTATCTGCAACTGAGGCTGATGTGGCAGTTCTGTTGGGTCAGCGGGGTAAAATGGATTGAGGGTGCTGAATATAACAGGGCTTTTGTCGTTCAGGTCAAACATCCACCGACGATAGATCAACAGAACGAATTGCTGGCATGTCATCTTGTGTGCGGAGCTCAACTTGTTGTGTTCATCGGTCAGGAAATAGATTTGCATCGCCCAGAGTTAATTGTCTGGCGATGTTTTAATAGCCCTTGGACAAATGCCGCAAGAAAAATTGGATCTACCCTGGTTCTTGACGCTTCAAAAGGTTATGGCCGTAAAATGCTTTCATCAAAGACCGCGCTGAAAGAGCGTGTGAGACATCGACTCGACCAGATGAAAGAGAATAATGTCCTATGAATCTCATTCTATTATCACGTGAGGATTATATCTCAGAGCATGTTGTCTGTCTTTACGGGCGACGTAAAGAGCACGTTGAACATGTCCATAAGGCACAGGTTGGAGATCGGCTTCGTGTGGGAAACATGGATGGCAATTCAGGGCTAGGCACTATTGAAGAACTTTCAGCAGAGCGCCTTGTCATGACGATTTGTTGTGAAACTGAACCACTAGATCCTTCTGCCGTAGAGCTGGTGTTGGCTCTTCCTCGTCCAAAGGTCCTTAAGCGTACGTTGATTACGGCAACAACGCTGGGTATCAAACAGATTCATTTGATAAATTCTTGGCGTGTCGAGAAAAGTTTTTGGCAGACGCCATTGCTGCTAAAAGGGCATATCCATAGTTTTCTTGTTGAAGGTTTGGAACAAAGCGGAGACACCCTGATGCCGCAGGTGCATTGTCATCGTTTGTTTAAACCTTTTGCTGAAGATGTCTTACCTAAATTGCTCGTGGGAAAGCAAGGGGTGATCGCGCATCCTTATACAAAAGAGGCGAACGCCATCCTCACAGGGCAGCACTACGTTCTGGCCATTGGTCCTGAAGGGGGTTTCATTCCATATGAAGTTGATCTGCTGTGCCAGCAAGGGCTGCAGCCTCTGCAGTTGGCATCAAGAATTCTGAAGGTTGAGACCGCTGTAGTCTGTGCCACAACTCTGCTGTCAAAATTCTGAAGACTGTTTCAGTTGGGAAAGTGTTAAACGGCGTTATAAAGGTTTTTTCCTCTCTGGCGTAAAAGTTTTTTTCTGGCTTACAATCTATTGACATTCAAAAAGACTACTTTAATCTATTAAGAAATGCATCTTGTTTTGCCTTGCACCGTATACGGTATCTAGAGAAGCAACTGCTTCTTAAGTATCCAGTATTACATGATTTTATAGGTGATGCCACATAGGTCAAACCTCTAGGAAAATGAGTCTAGTCTATGAGATTAAGGGTAAAACGTTGCGAGATGTGGAAAAAAGTCTTGCATAAACAAAAAACAAACGCTATTTTATTAACGTGGGTAATGAAGCTGAGGTGTTTTATTTTTGGCAAAATTCAATTGCCAGCTTAGAAACGCCAACAAAAGACATCTCGAATCGTGGTTTGGTATGGGTTGAGTCTTTTTGTTCCGTGTGGGGGAAGAATAAGATTCATGCTGGCAGAAAAGGGGCACGTCATGAGTGAGTGCAAAATGAACAATTGTGATTTTAGAGGATTAATCGAAAAAACACGAAACTATCACTACTTTGTTGAGTCGGAAAAGGTGACAGAGGAGATGCTGCGTGAGTTGGTGGACTATGCCCGCCTGGCGCCTTCGACCAGTAACCTTAACCTGCAGCCGCTGCGTTATCTGGTTTCCTGTGAGGATGAGCGTAACGAGAAAATCTTTGAAACTCTGTCATGGCAAGGTTATTTGCGTGGCTGGGGAGGACCGATAAAAGGGGTTAAGCCTACAGGATATATTATTATCCTTGGAGATAAGACTGTGTGCAGCAGTTATGTTGCAGACCAGGGGATTGCGGCGCAATCGATTCTGCTGGGTGCGACCAACAAGGGACTCGGTGGTTGTATTGCCGCCAAAGTGCAACGGCGTAAGCTCCGTGAGGCGCTTGATTTGCCAACCCGTTATGAAATTCTGCTTGTTGTTGCGATTGGCAAGCCGGGTGAAGAGATTGTTTTAGAGCATCAGGAGCCTGGTGCCGATGCTTATGGATGGCACGACGATCAGGGCAACTATCATCTGCCGAAACGCAGCCTTGATAGTGTCATTCTCAAATACTGATTGAATTCAATCACATCAATGATTAAAAGCAGTCTGCACAAAGCGCAGACTGCTTTTTTGTTGTCAGAAGGTGTTGAAGAATTACAGGCTGGAGCGTATGAATTGCCACAAGGAGCGACTTTGCAAGCTGTAAAGAACGACGTAGCTGGCGAGAATCAAAGCAACCCATAACGCGATACTGCCTGTGGGCCACGAGCGGGCAAGAATGCCACGTGGACCATAATGACGAAACATGAATTTAAAGCTGCGTACCGAAGAGGTTAATGTCAAATCACGCAAGTTCAAGCCAATATGGAGAAGGCGTAATACGCCTTGTTGCCAGATATAATGCAACAACCGACGAAAAAACCAGTCCAGGTCCAACTGGATAGTCGTAGACGGGGCCATCAGTGAACGTAGCCACCAGAAAAGGGCTATGGCTGGAACAAGTATCTGCAACTGCTCGATGATGTGCAGAAGGGTATAAGGGTGGTATGTCCCATTAAAAGGCAAAAGGTTGAAGATTGTCTGTGGCATCAACCCGATAGACAGACATAACACTGTTGGCAGAATGATCGCGACAACTGTAGAACCCGCGAGGGGAGAGGATCTTTCAAGTAACGGTCTTTGCGGAGTTCTAAAAAAGACCAACCAGGGGAAACGAACGCCGGCGTTAAAAACGACAGCTGCAGAGCTGGCAATGAGTAGTATCCAGATCCACAACAGATGGTGTTCCAAGGCGGCTTGAAGGATAATGCCTTTACTGATGAAGCTGGAGGTCAGTGGGAGTCCCATACTCGCTCCTGCTCCGACGAACGTACACAAGGTGATCAGCGGGTAGCGACGGGCCAACCCGCCAAGCAGTGTGGCTTGGCGAAGGCCTGTGTCACGCAAGATGACGCCAGCGGCAATCACTAAGACGGTTTTATAGAAGATGTGCGCGAGAGCATGCAGGGTAACACCATTCAGCGCGGTTTCGCCGCCAATACCGACAGCAATGACCATGAAGCCAACCTGATTGACAATACTGTGAGCCAGGATGCGTCGAACATCATTCTCTCGTAGCGCATAAATGATGCCGTAGATAGCCATATAGCAGCCAACAGGAATCAACACGTTCTGACCAGCAAAACAGCTGGCCAGGACAAAGACCGCTGTTTTCGTCGTCAAGGCGGAAAGGAACACCATCGCACTGGGGCTGGACTGTGGATAGGCATCGGCTACCCAAAATGAAAACGGTGGGGCACCGGCATTGACCAGAAAACCGGCGAGGATGAGACTGGTGGCAAACGTGATCTGTGGTAACGGCATGAGTGCTGTTGTGCCACCATTTAAAAGGTGGGCGGCAATGCCGGCCATCAGTAAAACCCCGCCCAGCAGATGAACGAGAAGATAGCGCATGCCCGCTCCGGCACTTTCCTTGAACCCGCCGGTCCAGACCAGGACCGTTGAAGCCATCGCCATCACTTCCCAGAACAGAAATAAACTGATCCAATCACCACAATGGGTGATCGCAACAGCGCCACCGGCATAGAGGTAGGCGGCACACCATTCACGGCGCTCTGCCGGGAAAGCAAACAAACTGCCTGCCCATGTGGCCAGCAAAAAAGCACTGGCAAACAGGCGGCCCATTGCTGTAATCCGCAAGAGCTGTAGATCAAATCCAGCCAAGTGGAGCGGTAACGTTGCCGTCTCAGGGAGCAGCCACAGATAAATCAGAATCAGTGGACACGCGGTGGCGAGCACCAGGCGACTTAATGTGCGCGGCAGTAAGGCCAATGCCGGAACGACACAGAGTAGCAGCACGCCAGGCGGAAGGAAGAATTCAGTCATAATAATCCTCCCGGCGAGAGATCAACGGTGAAAGCAACAGGGCAAGAACAATTCCAAGGAGGCTGCCGCCAAGACTGATCCATACATAGAGACCGGGAATCGTCGTGTCTGCCACCGGCGTATGGTGATGTAGCCACGGATCGATCAGCAGTACAACAGCAAGGGAAATCAACAATACTGTGGAGATTGTTCTTATCATAAGACACCTCCCTGACCCAGGCGTGAGGCGATAGACAGGACCAGATCCGGCCATAGAAACAAGATCACGGTCAGTGCGGCAGTTGTACTAAGTGCGACCACCATACTCAAAGGGGCTTCACCGTGCTCATGATGGGGCGCATGGTTTTCTGTTTTGAAAAAAGCCGCATAAACTATCGGCACAAAGTAACCGGCATTGAGCAGCGTGCTGAGTAGGAGCACGCCGATCACCCAGATCTGCCCCGACTGAAAGGCACCCTGTAGCATGAACCACTTGGAGAGAAATCCTGCTGCCGGTGGTAAGCCAATCATCGACAACGTTGCGATGGCAAAGGCTCCCATGGTCCATGGCATCCGTTTTCCGATGCCGTCGAGTTCGCTGACCCGTGTCTTATGGGCTGCGGTGTAAATGGCGCCGGCGCCAAAAAACAGAGTGATTTTTCCGGCAGCGTGGGCGGCAATATGGACGACAGCACCGGTGATGGACAGTGGTGCCAACACCGCTGTCGCCAAGGTAATATAGGAGAGTTGACTGATCGTGGAGTAGGCCAGGCGGCGTTTCAGGTTATCCTGCTGCAACGCAATGAGTGAGGCACACAGTAAGGTAAACGCCGATACGATCTGGAGGATTAAGATCCCATTACTGCCAAGCAGCAGTTCGGTGCCAAACACGTAAAGTATCACCTTGACTATGCAGAAGACCCCGGCTTTGACGACAGCCACAGCATGGAGGAGGGCACTGACTGGTGTTGGTGCCACCATGGCTTCGGGCAACCAGCGGTGCAGAGGCATGAGTGCTGCCTTGCCGATGCCAAAGGCGTACAGGAGTAACAGTGTCAGAACAACACCTTTTGATGTCTCAGCCGGTAGAATGCCGCCAAATTGAAAGGTTGTTGTGCCGGTCAGGTGCCATGTCCAGATGATGGCCGGCAAAAGCAGGCCGATGGAGCTGCCAATCAGGATTCCAAGGTAAAACCGGCCACCAGCCACGGCATCATGATCGCGCTTATGAGTGACCAGCGGATACGTTGATAAGGTGAGCATTTCGTAGAACACGAACAATGTCAAAAGGTTGCCGGCCAGGGCAATGCCTAATGTGCTGGCGAGAGCCAGGGCGAAACAGGCGTAAAGGGTGGTCTGGTGCTTCTCCCGGTTTCCACGCATATAGCCGATGGTGTATAGAGATGTAATCATCCAGAGCAAACTGGCAATGCCTGCGAACAGCAACCCCAGTGGTTCGAGGCGGAGCGTTAGTTCCAATCCAGGCAGTGGCGCCGCCAGAATGAGTGGCGGAGCCTCCAATGCTTCTGGTCGACGAAACAGTTGCCAGACGACGGCAAAAAGGGCCGCAGCGCTGAACAGGGTAACCCCTTCACGTAAGTTGGCCAGGCGCCGACTGAGAACAATAAACACTGCACCTGTCGCTGGAATAATCAGGCAGAGCTGCATCAGGGTCGCTACGGTCATACACTGCCCCCAAGGAGAAGATTGGCTGCTTGTGAAGCCATACTTAACGGCAGATCACTGTTGATGCCAAAATAAATATTGGCCACAGCCAGTACCCACATGGGGATCAACAGGGATAACGGTGCTTCATGGCTACGCTGTTCCAGCTCATGATCGGGGTTGAAATAGGCCGTTTCCACGACGCGCCAGACATAAATAACCGCCAGTAATGAGCCGATCAGAATCAGTGCGGCGACCGGCCACCAGCCACATTGTAGAGCGGACTGAACCAGATACCATTTACTGATAAATCCCGCCGTTAGCGGAACCCCCATCAAACTGAGGCCGCCGATGATAAAAGCTGCCATGGTCCATGGCATCCGTTTCCCCAGACCGCGAAAGTCGCTCAGGTAGACAGAATCCACACGATAAATGACAGCTCCCATCGTCATGAACAGCAGGCCCTTCATCAGAGCATGATTAAACAGGTGGAGAATACCGGCCGTCAGTCCCAACGGTGTGGCCATGGTGATGCCGAGAGTCATATAGCCGATCTGGGCAATACTTGAATAGGCCAGCATCCGCTTAATGTCGTACTGAAAAATGGCGACAATGGAGCCGATAAAAATAGCGCACAATGACGGCAGTAAAATGATTTTGCCTAGCGTCATCTGGAACAGCGCGCCATGACCGAGAATGGTAAAACAAAAGCGCAGCAGCATATACACCGCTACTTTAGTCGCGGTTGCCGCCAGAAAAATGGTTACGACCGACGGCGCATAGCTGTAGGCATTTGGCAGCCACAGATGTAGTGGGAACAAGGCCAGCTTAAGGCTCAGGCCGACAGTAAGGAACGCAAATGCCGTGATCAGGGTGCGATTGCCCGTCGAAATCAGGTTGTGGTGATTTAATTGCTCGGCCAGATCGAGGATGTTCAGTGTTCCGGTCAGGTTGTAAAGCAAACCGATGCCGATAAGGATAAATGTGGCACCGATGGTGCCCATGATCAGGTATTGGAAGGCAGCGGTCAAGCCACGGCGCCGTTTACCGATGCCGATCAACGCATAAGAAGACAAGGACGACAATTCGAGGAAGACGTACATGTTAAATGCATCCCCGGTGATGACAATGCCGAGCAGTCCAGCCTGACAGAGTAACAGCAACGCATAGAACACCGCCTGGCGATGAGATTCGATCTCCTTCTGGATACTCTTTCGCGCATAGGGCGCTACCAGAGCCGCGATCATGGTAACTATCAACAACACAAATGCGTTGAGCATGTCGATGTGATACGTGATACCCCACGGGGCGGCCCAGTCGCCCATATTGTAGGTGATGGGGCCATGTTGCCATACCTGGCGGGCGAGCAGCAGGCTGATGCCAAATGAGACCCATGAAATGAGCACAGTCAGCAGCCAATTCAGACGGCTGGAACGGCTCAGCATGCACAACGGTGCGCCGAGTAGTGGCAGAATGACCTGGAGGACAGGAAGGTGATTAGTCATAGGACTCATCCTTCTGGCGAATTTCATCCTCCTCAATGGTGCCGTAACGTTCTTTGATCCGTACGGTCAGGGCCAGTCCCACAGCGGTGGTCGCAACGCCGACGACGATTGCTGTCAGGATCAGCACATGAGGTAGCGGGTTGGAATAAATGTGTGGCCCTGGCCCTTCCATGACAATGGGTGCACTGCCACCGGCTACCTTGCCCATGGTGATGTAAAGGATAAACACCGAAGTGGAAAAGATATTGAGGCCGATCAGCTTTTTGATCAGGTTGCCGCGACAGATAACGACAAAGAAGCCGACCATCATCAAAAAGATGGATATCAGATAATTGTAGTGGCCGATCAGGTTCATACTTCCGGCCCCTTTCTGCCGCTGAAGGCGTAAAACAACATCACCATGACGGCAAACACTGTGGTGCCGACGCCCAGTTCAATGAGAAAAATACCCAGATGCTGGCCGGCCAGCGGTGTACTGGCGAGCATCGAGTAATTAAGAAAGTTGCCGCCTCGGAGCATGCACACCACTCCGGTGCCACCATAGATGAGGACGCCACTGGCCGCCAGAATACGTAGGGCCGTTGGACTGACCACGCGCATGGCTGTTTTGAGACCGAAAATCAGCGTGTAGAGGATCAATGCGCTGGCAAAAATGACTCCAGCTTGAAAGCCGCCACCCGGCCCGTAATCGCCGTGGAACTGCACATAGAGTGCAAACAGCAGGATGAACGGGATGAACATTTTGGCGATAATACGCAGAATGAGGTGGTCAGACATGCTCATCCTCCTGCCGATAATCCGAGTCTTCACGGCGTCGCAAGCCCAGTAACGCATAAATACTGATTCCTGCTGTAAAAATAACCGCTGTTTCGCCCAGCGTGTCAAAGCCGCGATAACTGGCTAGTACCGAGGTGACCATGTTGGGAGGACCAACCTCGTCTGGTGATTGCTGAATATAGCGAGGGGCCACATGCTGGTGAATCGGTGCCGTGGGGTCGCCATAATCGGGCAGGTCCATGGTGCCGTAGACCAGTACGGAACCGGTCACGACCACGACCAGCAGGGCGATCAGAGGCTGGTAAGGGGGGCGCTTCTCTTCAGTGCTGGTCAATGCCATGGTGGCCAGCATGAGTATGGTGGAAATCCCGGTTCCTACGGCAGCCTCGGTAAATGCTACATCCACCGCATCCATGGTGACAAACAGGCAGGCGCTGACCAGACTGAAGATGCCAAACAGCATGATGGCGCAGAACAGCTTGCGAATGCGGGCAATGGCGAGCGCGGCAATGGAGAGGAAGGTCAACAGGATAATGTCGATAAAAACATCCATCAGCGTTTATCCTCCCTGCCAAGAAGTGGTTGTTGATTGTTGTGAAGAGCCGTTTTAGCCAAGGCATGGCTGGCCGTTGGGCTGCTCAGGACCAGAAAGAAAAAGATCAGTCCCAGCTTGATGGTAACCAGCGATAAACCGGACTGGAGGGCCAATCCGAACAGAATAAGAAAGGCACAGGCTGAATCCGTCACACTGCTGGCATGGAGGCGTGTAAAAAAATCAGGCAGTCGGTAAATACCGACTCCTCCGGTGATGCCGAGAAAACAGCCCAAACCCAGACAAATCATCGAGAGAAGATCTATGGCGAAAGTCATGAGTTCTCCTCCTCCATGGTCCGCAGTACCGCCCGTTGTTTGCGTTCGAAAAAGCGCAAGACCGCGATGGTGCCAAGAAAATTGACCAGAGCGTAAACTAACGCAATATCGAGGAAGTCCGGACGTTCAGTAAGGAAACCGAAAACGGCAATAAAGAGAACGGTTTTAGTCCCAAACATATTCACGGCCAGCAAACGATCGAATGCTGTTGGCCCGACAATTGCCCGAATCAGGGCGAGACCCATCACGATTAAAATGGCAATGCTCGTGGCGGCATACATGTCAGATCTCCAGATCGCAGACGCGGCGATCCATCTCGCCTTGCAAAAGGTCTTCCGCCGCGCTCCAGGTCAGAGCATGGACTTCCAGTTTGTTGTCATCGACATTAACGCAGACCGTTCCCGGAGTTACTGTGATGGAGTTGGCATAAAGCATGACACCCAGTGGTGTTTTTTGGTTCGCGGTCAGGCAGATCATGGTGGGGCTGATGTCGAGGCGAGGAGACCAGATACGACGGCAGACATCCATATTGGCTTTGACAACTTCTTTCGCGAGCCACAGCCAGTAGACGAAAATCTGCCCCGTTAAATGGATGGGTTCCGCTTCGTCATCGACTACATCCATTCGCCAGGCAATGAACAGTGTCAGGAGAATCGAGCCAACAGCACAACCAAGCATGAACCCGCTGTAGTGGCCGGAAAGCAAGATCCAGAACAGTCCCAGAGCAGACGCCAGATAGATGAGATGTTTGATCATAGTGGTTTCCTTTGAGGCTTTGTATACGGCATATTTCAACAATATAACACTGTTTCTTTTAAAGGGAAGAGCTGATTCGGCTTTCCCTATGATCTGCTTATAGCCCAAGCCGAAAGATAGACATTGATTATCCTTTCAGCCCATGATAGCTTAACATTAATGTCTGCTATTGATAATTTACTTATGTGTGAAATTATTCCGAGGCGATTTTGGACGTTTTATTGATTCCAGTTTTATTATTGTTCCTGGCGGCACTACTGACGATTTATCTGCGTCGTGTTTTGCGTACCGGTGAAAACAATGAAACTGTTCCGCAGTTAAAGAATGTTCTGGTGCCGCCATCTGATCAGACGTTGCTGATTCAGCTGGAGCAGATCCTCGACGCGAGTTGTCGGGTACTGTGGCATGTCAGCCTTAAGAATCTGTTGCGGATTGGTTGTGGTAGTGACTGGGGGGAACCGGATAAACTGGCACAACTCAATGATCGTGAATTTACCTGTGTGGTGTGTGATCGTGACAGTTTTACGTTGCTTGCGGTGATCGATTTTTGCCCAAACCATGAACCTCCGGCGGTTTCTGTGGATGAACTTGTTCCCGGTTTGGAGATGCCCATCTTGACTGTTGCCGAGATGGATTGTGAATTGGGCCATTTACGGTCTTTACTTCTGGCGCGCTTTCCTGAACTCGAACTGCGCTTGAGCTCCTCATTATCTGTTTCACCAAAAAATTCATCACAGTCTGTTTTTTCTTCTCTCTAATTTCTGTCTAGATCATTCACAGCTGCTCTCGTTCTGAGGGGATGTTGAAAATTCAATTTCCCTCTTGCTGACAAAATCAAGTCCTTGATCCTCCCCTCTTGTCGGGTGTACAGTGTCACGGTTTTGCACTGCTCAACGGAAAGGAGAACGATCATGGCGTCGGTCGTCTCGCATAAAGTTCGCTCCTTACTGGAGATGATCAAATTTTCTCATACCATTTTTGCCTTCCCGTTTGCGTTAATCGGCGTGGTTCTGGCCGCCCATGCCAATGGGGCGTTGCCCGGATTTGGCCAGGTTTTCTGGATCTGTATGGCCATGGTGGGCGCCCGCTCCGGGGCCATGGGACTGAACCGGTTGCTCGATGCCCACATTGATGGGCTCAATCCGCGAACGGCGGATCGCCATATCCCGGCAGGCAAGGTGGCACGTTGGGAAGCCTGGCTGTTTGTTGTCGCTTCTTACGCGTTGCTGGTTCTGGCCGCGTGGATGCTCAACCCACTGTGCTTCTACCTGTCGTTTGTTGCCCTGTTTTTTCTGGTACTTTATTCGTTTGCCAAACGCTTTACCGCCTACGCTCATGTCATCCTTGGCCTGTGCCTTGGGGCAGCGCCGGTGGGGGCGTGGATTGCCTTGCGAGGTGATATCAGCTGGTCGATTGTCATGATCGGTCTGGCCGTGTTGCTGTGGGTGGCCGGATTCGACGTGTTTTATGCGTTGCAGGATCTCGACTTTGACCGCGAGCAGGGGCTGCACTCCATTCCGGTCAAGCTGGGTGAAGAGGGCTCCTTCAAGCTGGTGCGTGGTTTTCACATCGGCATGATTGTACTGCTGTTACTGGCCTTTCCCGGCAGTGGACTCGGTTGGATCTACCTGTTGGGCGTGGCCGTAGTGGCTGCGATGCTGTTTTACGAACACACCTTAGTCAAGCCCGGCGATCTGAGCAAAATGGATGCGGCATTCTTCACGATGAACGGCTACATCAGCGTTACCCTGTTTGTTTTTGTCCTGCTTGATGTGGTGATCCTATGAAGCACATTGCAGTGGCAATCACCGGTGCTTCCGGAGCCGTGTACGGCTTGCGTCTCGTCGAGGAATTGCTCAAACAGGGCTGTCGCGTGTCGTTGCTCGTCTCCGGTGCTGGACGCCAAGTGCTGGCGTTGGAGCAACAGCTGAACTGGCCCGAAGAAACCAAAGCATTTCAGCAGCAGGCGCGTGACTATTTTAACGCCAAAGGCGAGCAACTGTGTTGTTACGCAGAGCAGGATTTTACCGCGCCGGTGGCCAGTGGTTCAGCTGCGGCCGATGCCATGGTGGTAATCCCGGCTTCGATGGGCAGCGTCGGGCGCATTGCCTGTGCCCTGAGCAGCAACCTGATTGAACGGGTGGCCGATGTGATGCTGAAAGAGCGTCGTCCACTGATCGTGGTGCCGCGCGAAACCCCTTTGAATACCCTGCATCTGCAAAATCTTTTGACATTATCACAAGCCGGAGCGGTGATTTTACCCGCCATGCCGGCGTTTTACAGCCAGCCACAGAGCCTGGATGATCTGGTGAATTTCGTTGTCGGCAAAGTCCTCGACAGCCTCGGAATCAGTCATGCCCTGTTTACCCGCTGGGGAGAAGACTCATGATGGAATCAAGTGAATGTGTCGTTCGCGTACGTGAGAAAGTGGCGCGTGGCGAACGGATCAGTGATCAGGATGCTCTGGATCTGTTTAACAGTGATGACCTGTTTGGTATTGGTCAGCTGGCCGCCGAGATCAACGAAAAGAAGAACGGCAATCAGGTGTTTTTCAATGTTAACCGTCATTTGAACTACACCAACTTCTGTGTCAATCAGTGCCGCTTCTGTGCTTTTTGCCACGAACCGGGCCAGCCGGGTGGCTATGCTTATCATCTCAGCGAGATCCTTGAAAAAGCCGCAGAAGCCAGTGCTGCCGGAGCCACAGAGTTGCACATGGTCGGCGGGCTGCACCCGGAACTGCCGTTTGAGTTTTACCTGCGCATGATCACCACCATCAAAGCCAACAATCCCAATTTGAAGATCAAGGCTTTTACCGCGGTGGAGATCGACTATTTTTCCAAAATCTCCGAGTTGCCGGTGGAGACGGTGATCTCAGAATTGAAGCGGCTGGGGCTCGATTCCACGCCCGGCGGCGGTGCAGAAATTCTGTGTGCGGAAGTGCGTAATCAGATCTGCCCGGAAAAAATCTCCGGCGAACGCTGGCTCGAAGTGACGGAAAAGATTCATCAGGGCGGTTTGAAAAGTAATGCCACCATGCTGTTCGGTCATGTCGAAGGCTATGCCGACCGCGTCGATCATATGGCCAAGTTGCGTGAACTCCAAGATCGCACCGGCGGGTTCCAGTCGTTTATTCCCCTGGCGTTTCAACCCGATAATACCCGCATTCCCAATGCGAAAGGTCCGGACGGCATTGACTGTTTGAAGACGTTGGCGATCAGCCGTATCTACCTGGATAACTTCCAGCATATCAAGGCCTACTGGATTATGCTCGGCCTGAAGATTGCCCAGGTGGCTCTGGCGTTTGGCGTGAATGACCTCGATGGCACGGTGGTCGAGGAAAAGATCGGTCACGATGCCGGGGCAGATTCGCCACAGGAGTTGAGCAAGGATGAACTGCTGCGCCAGATCCGTGGTGCCGGTAAGATTCCCGTGGAACGCGATACCCTCTATCAGCAGGTGCGGGTGTATGACGATGTTGCCAACGATTGAGCAGAAAATCGCCCAGGGGCAGCCGCTGAATCGCGAAGAAGCCCTGTTTCTGCTGCGAGAAGTTGATCTGCTCACTCTCGGCCGCATGGCGGATGAGGTGCGCAAACGGCGTCATCCCGATGGCCGGGTCAGCTTTGTGGTGGATCGCAATGTCAATTACAGCAATGTCTGTTGCTGCAAGTGCCGTTTCTGCGCCTTCTATTGCGACGAAGAAGACGAGCAGGCCTATCTGCTCAGCTATGATGAGATCTTTGCCAAAGTGCAGGAACTGGTTGATCATGGCGGCACTCAGCTGCTCATGCAGGGCGGTGTGCATCCCAGCCTGACCATCGAGTGGTTTGAGGAGCTGTTTCGTCAGTTGTCCGAGCGTTTTCCCACAGTGCAGATCCATTCGCTGTCTCCGGCGGAAATCACCCAGATTGCCGGCTTGTCAGGCTTGACCTTACGCGAGTGTTTGCAGAGACTGCAACTGGCCGGACTGAAATCGATCCCCGGCGGTGGTGCTGAGGTGTTGGTCGATGAAGTGCGCAAGGCGATTTCTCCCAACAAGATCGGCTGGCGGCAGTGGGCCGAGGTGATGGAAGTTGCCCATGAGCTCGGCATGAAGACCACGGCGACCATGATGTTCGGTTCCTGCGATACGGAAGAGCAGCGGGTCGAGCACCTGTTCCGGGTGCGCGAGATTCAGGAAAAGCATGGCGGGTTCACGGCATTTATCAGCTGGTCGTTTCAGCCCACCAATACCGAATTGGGCGGCGAAACCGCTACCGGACAGGACTATCTGAAGGTTCTGGCGCTGTCGCGACTGGTACTCGATAATATCGACAACATTCAGGCCAGCTGGGTGACCCAGGGGGCGCACATGGCCCAGGTGGCACTGCGCTTCGGAGCCAATGATCTCGGCGGCACCATGCTTGAGGAGAACGTTGTCGCTGCTGCGGGGGTGTCGTTCCGTATGACTCAGGAAGAGCTGATCGAACTCGCCCAGCGGGCTGGATTTATCCCGGTGCGGCGCACCACCGGTTATGATGTGTTGGAAGTGTATTGAGAAACGAACTCCCTCTCCCTGAGGGAGAGGGTTGGGGTGAGGGGGATGCCCCCATTCCAGAAGATTTACTTCATTTTGCCAGGGAACTACGTAGAAACCAAACCGATATGCGGAATGCTTTCTTTGGCAGATTTTACGTGGGCGACGATTTTGTGGTTATAAGTTTCGTCGTCAGCACCCTTTGGCTGGGTATATTCTCGATTTTTATTGCCATGAGGTGTTGCTCGCTGTTGAATTAGATGGCGGTGGTCACAGCAAAGAAGAAACACGAGGTTATGATGAAAAGCGACGTCTTGCTCTGGAGCGTGAAGGGGTTAAGATAATTCGCTTTTGGAATCATGATGTTCTCAACGCGAGAGAAGATGTGTTGCAGTCGCTATATAACGAGCTTTTTGAGCCGATGTCCCCTCATCCGCCCTGTGGGCACCTTCTCCCCAGGGAGAAGGGTCATGCTAGCCCCAAAGTGCGTTGACTTGTCTATAAGGATAGAAAATGATTCCATTACGTAAAGCGATTGCCGAAATGGCGGGCTATGTGCCGGGGTTTCAACCGCCGGATGCCGATCAGTGGATCAAGTTGAACACCAATGAAAATCCTTACCCACCGTCGCCGAAAGTGGCTGAAGCGATCTTGACCGAGGTTGGTGGCGATGGCGCCCGTTTGCGTCAGTATCCCGATGCCGGCAGTCGTCGCGCCCGGCAGATTGCCGCCGATCTCTATGGTTTTGACGCCAGTTGGCTGGTCATGGCCAATGGTTCCGATGAACTGCTTAATAACCTGATTCGCGCCTTTGCTGATGAAGGAGACGAAGTGGCGTTTGTCCACCCGTCCTATTCCTATTATGGCACTTTGATCGAGATTCAGGGCGCCAAGGTGAAGACCTTTGCCCTCGACGCCAACTACAAGCTGGTGAATTTTCCGGCGCGCTACACGGGCAAGCTGTTTTTCCTCACCTGTCCTAATGCGCCCCTCGGTATTACCTTCAGTCTGGAAGAGATTGAAGATCTGGCGCAGCGTTGTGATGGGATGCTGGTGGTTGACGAAGCCTATACGGATTTTTCTACCCAGACTGCCCTGCCACTGGTGAAAAAGTATGACAACGTGGTGGTGACACGCACCCTGTCCAAGAGCTATGCCCTGGCTGGTATGCGTCTTGGTCTGGCCGTGGCACACCCCGAGGTGGTGGCGGCGCTGGATAAAATTCGCGATCACTACCACCTGGATCGTCTGGCGCTGGTGGCGGCTGAAGCGGCACTGCTCGATCAGGACTATCTGAAAAAACGGCTGGGCCAGATCTGTGAAACGCGCGACTGGTTTACGGCGGAATTGGGAAAAATCGGCTTCAGTGTCATCCCGTCACAGGGGAACTTTGTTTTTGCCAGCCCGGCGGATGGCAATGGTGAGCGGGTCTATGAGCTGCTCAAAGCCAACAAGATCCTGGTGCGTCATTTCAGTGATCCGGTGCTCAAGCACGGGCTGCGCATCTCCATTGGCACCCGTGAAGAGATGGAAACAACGCTCAAGGTTTTACAGCAGGGCTGATGGCTGAATCTGTTGAAGCTGGACAGTTCCAACAACAGTTATTGAACTGGTATGACCGCTGCGGGCGTGACCTGCCGTGGCGGAAGACGCGCGATCCCTATCGGATCTGGCTGTCGGAGGTGATGCTGCAACAGACCGGAGTGCAAGCGGTCATTCCGTATTTTGAGCGGTTTGTCAGTCAATTTCCCGATGTTGAGAGTCTGGCGGCGGCACCGATCAATGCAGTGATCGAGCTGTGGGCAGGTCTCGGCTATTATTCCCGGGCACGTAATCTCCATGCGGCGGCAGTCATGGTATGTGAAGTGTTCCAGGGCCGGTTTCCGTATACGGTGTCCGACCTGATGACCTTGCCCGGTGTCGGGCGTTCAACCGCTGGGGCGATTCGCGCTATTGCCTTTGACCAGCATGGCGTAATTCTCGACGGCAATGTGCGACGGGTGTTGTGCCGTCTGTTTGCCTGGCAGGATGATCCGCGCAGCAGTGTCGCAGAAAAACAGTTGTGGCAGTGGGCTGCCCTGCTGACCCCGGAAGATCGCTGTCACGATTATGCCCAGGCAATCATGGATTTTGGTGCCACGTTATGCACGCCGCGACAGCCACAGTGTGATTGTTGCCCGATGACTGCGTTGTGTCAGGGGTTTCAACAGGGGATTCAGGAGCAGTTGCCGCGTAAACGGCAGCGTAAAACGGTGCCATTACGCCAGGAAGTGGCCGTTCTGGTGGAACACAATGGTCGCTTTGCCGTCAGGCAACGGCCTCTGACCGGCATGTTGGCCGGGTTGTGGGAATTCCCGTCGCAAAGTTTCGAGCAGCCGCAATCGGAAGAGCAGCTTCTCGATCATGCCCAAGTCTTATTGGAGCAAGAAAATCCGCAGCCGTTGCAGATGCTGGGGGTTGTCCGCCATGTCTACAGCCATTTCCGTGTTGATGTGACCACTTATTACATTTTAGCTGATGAGATTCAGACCGAATCCTTTTCTTCCTGCCGCTGGCTGACGCCGGTCGAACTGGCCGACTGGCCGTTGCATGGCAGTCATAAAAAAATTGTTGAAACGCTGTTGGCGCAGCGTGAGAAATAAGGAGCTTGATGCATGACTTTACCCCCCATCCTGACCACGGATGATGCTGTTCGTTCTCTGGCGCAAGACCTTACCGCTTGCCCGGTGTTTGCCGTCGATCTTGAAGCAGATTCAATGCACTCCTATCAGGAAAAAGTGTGTTTGCTGCAGTTTACTTATCAGGATAAGACCGTTCTTCTTGACCCGCTGGCTGTTCCAGATTTGTCACCGCTCAAACCAGTGCTGGCCGATGCGTCTATCCGCAAAATTTTTCATGCTGCGGACTATGATATCCGTTGTCTGCATCGTGACTTCGGCATTGAAATCGCTGGTTTGTTTGACACCATGATCGCTAGCCAGTTCCTCGGCGAAGAAAAAGTCGGGCTGGCGGATGTTCTGAACAAATATTTTGGTGTCACTCTGGATAAGCGGTATCAGCGTGCCGACTGGTCAAAACGTCCATTGTCGCCGGAGATGTGTGATTACGCGGCTGGGGATACACGCTATCTGGAGAAGCTCGCGGAACTTCTCGAACAGACCTTGGTGGAAAAAGATCGTTTGTGGTGGGTGGACGAAGAATTCCGTCTGCTGGAGGAGGCGCGTTTTAAGGTGCATGAAGGTCCCGCCTTTCTGCGTATTAAGGGAGCGGGGACCTTGCCACCACGAAGTCTGGCTATTCTCGAATACCTTTTGGAGTGGCGTGAAAAAGAAGCTCAGCGGCGTGATTGCCCTGCCTACAAAGTGGTGGGTAACAAACAATTTCTCAGTGTGGCGCGAGAAATGCCCGATTCCTTAGCAGCGTTGAAGAAGGTTGATGATTTCCCTCCCCGGCTGGCGGATCGTTATGGCCATGCAGTTCTTAAGCAGGTTGAGGCGGGGCAGGCAGTGGATCAGCAGCATTTGCCTCATTATCCTCGCGGTGAACGACGAGTTCGTGACATCGCTGTTGAAGAGCGTTTTAACCAGTTGAAATCCTGGCGGAGCGACAAAGCAAAGGAACTCGAAATGGATCCGGGCATTCTCATCAACAACGCATTGCTCGAAACCATTGCTCGCACTCAGCCCCGTCGAGAAGAGGATTTGAGCCGCATCGACGGTTTGAAAAACTGGCAACGCCAAGTGCTCGGTCCGGATTTGGTTAGGGTCCTGAGCTAGAAAATGGTTGTCGCCAGATCCTGCTAAAAGGTTGAGGTGACCAGCTCATCAATCAATTCGAGGTTGTCGCAAAGGGCATCCATGTCCAGTCGGTCAAAATTAATGGTTGGACATTGTTCTTTGTAGCTCTCTATCGAGCCATGGTTTTGTAACAGATTATGGCTCAAGCAAACAATTTCAACATGGATTTGAGATTCTGTCGCTTTTCCCGGATTGCGGTAATTTTTAATGCAATCGTGGAGCTTCGGGGAGAGGTTCCAGCGTCGCGACAGCAAGGCTCCTGAATTCTGATGGAAGTCCTGCACCAACTTTGGCAGTTGCGCTTCATCAATGTTGCTATCCGGAAGGATCTGCAGCAGGAGGATTTTGCCGATGTTATGCAGTAACCCACAGGTGTAGGCTTCCTCCGTATCCTCGCCGAGTTGGGCTGCGATCTGTTCGGAGAGGCAGGCGCAGCTCAAAGCGTGTTGCAACATCAGAGAAACCGTATCCGGCTGTTTGGGCGGGTGAGCATTTGCCGCCTGGGCCAGAACGATCCCCACCAGTCGCTCGTGAGGGTAGAGTTCCATGGCTTGTTTAATGGTCATACACTGTTGTGGAGGATGGGCGACCGAGGAGTTGACCACACGTAACATGTTGATGCTGAGGACCTGATCCTTGTGAACCAGATCGAGAATTTGCTCTGCGGAATTTTCCTCTTCCATCCAGCATTTTTCAAGTTTCGATGCGGTTGTCGCCAACAGGGGCAGAGTGAAGTCCTCAGCGACAATCGTGCGAGCCAATTCACGTAAAATATCATCAGCGCTGGCCGTGGTGTTGGCTTTACTACCACTTTGCAGGATGCGTTTGAGGGCATCTGCTTCACTGATCTGAATGGGGCCTTCGAGGGCTTGTTTAGGGAGCAGATTGGTGAATTCGTAAGTTCCAACTGTCCAGTTCATAACATCGGCAAGAGCCTGATTGGCCAGATCAGAGAGGGCCTTTTGCAGTTTGTCCTTGTCAAAGATATTTTTTTGCAACAGGCTGCGTGTAAAAGCAACACCATTGCGTTTGCTGTCCTTAAGGAGAAAGCCAGCCCAAGAGCGAGTCAGCTCGCCTCGCTGAATTAAAAATTCTCCGACCCGTTCACCCGGTTTATTTGAGGTGATGTAGATCAGGCTCCCTTTATTGAAATAAAGTTTTTTATCGATACCAGCCTGACTCAGGCTCAGCGTTCCCGTTTTTTGCTGTACGGAACATTGTCGGAGGATTTCAGGCAGTGACGTTGTGCTCAGGCTGCCGTTGAGCGCACTCATGATAGCTTCTCCTTTTCGTTGCTTTCTATATGTATATTACAGAGGTCTTATTTATTAGGCGCTACGCTTTTTAACATTCTGCAGAGCCGCTTGTCAGCCGTTAAAAGCGGATTTAATGTTTTTCTCATGCAACAAGGTTAGCATATGGACGTCATTGCGCTATTTTTTATCGTTTTTTCAGCCTTGATGCATGCACTATGGAATTTACAGGTCAAGCAAAGTAGTGACAAGACTGTCTTTATCTGGTGGATGTTTATTGCGTCAGGTTTTTTGATGAACCTGGCGGCGTTTTTTTTGCCCCAGCCTTTTCCCTTCCCGCATGGCCTGACCTGGTTGTGGGCACTTGTGGGGGCGGTGTGTTTTGTCCTCTATCATCTGTTTAACGGGATCGCCTACCGGCAGGGCGATTTGTCTCTTACCTACCCCCTGGCGCAAACGTCCATGATTTATGTGCCGATATGGGGATTCTTCTTTCTGCATGAACAATTGACTTTGGGAGGAGGCGTCGGAGTGCTGTGCGTGGTTGCCGGGGCCTATTGCGCCCAGTTGCCGGACTTTTCGCTGCGGTCCTTGTTACGTCCACTGCAAAATCTGGGGAATCCTTCGGTGCGTGCCGCCCTTGCTGCCGGTTTTATTTATTCGATTGGTTCAATTGCCGATAAACGCGGTGTCATGGATTATTCACCCTTTTATTTTACCTATATTCTGGTGATGATCATGGTAATGATCATGTCGCTGAATCTTTGTCGGTCCCGTTATCAGGGACGGATTTTGAAAGAATGGCGACAACATAAATGGCTTATTTTATCTTCCGGACCGGTTATGCTAGGGTCGTTTATCACTTTCCGCTACGGTTTAAGCCTGACCCCAGTCAGTTATGCGGTTCCGGTGCGGCAAGTCAATGTTTTATTTGGTGTGTTGATCGGCGTTTTGTTTTTAGGCGAGTCGTATGGCCGGGTCAGAATAACCGCCGCTTGTCTTATTTTACTCGGAGTTCTCTGTATCCATCTTGGAGGGTAACATGAAGCAGCTGGCCAATTTTCTTTTCGAAGTAGGCATGCTGAAAAAGACCCCACGTAGTGGTTTTCAATTTCTCGGTTCTGGTGCCGAGTCTGTGGCGGAACATTCATTTCGGACAGCGATGATTGGTTATACGTTGGCTCAGATGTCCGAGAATGTCGATTGCAGTCGTGTGGTAATGCTGTGTTTGTTTCATGATGTTCCCGAGGCGAGAATTGGCGACCTGAATTATGTGAATAAAAAATATGTTCAGGCCGATGAGCAAAAGGCCATCGATGATCTGGCGGCAACCTTGCCGTTTGGTGATCAATACCGCCAGACGTTGGGGGAATTTATCGATAAGGAGACCCCGGAAGCCCGTCTGGCCCATGATGCGGATCAGCTGGAAATGATTCTGGCTCTCAAAGAATATAAAGATCTGGGCAATCGCTATGCCGATGAATGGTATCCGTTTGCCATGCGTCGCTTGCAGACCGATGTCGCCCGCCAACTTGCAGAAGCGATCTGGACAACCGACTCCAGTCGCTGGTGGTTTGATGACAACAGTGATTGGTGGGTGCATGGAAAAAATGCAAAGGGAGTTGACGATAGCGGACAGAAGTGTTAGGAAGTGTGGGTTTTTTTGACGACAAACGCGTGCCCGTTTGTGGGTGAGCGATAAGGAGAGCTGGTCATGCTGGACATTAGGTTTATCCGTGAAAATCTCGAACAGGTTGAACAACGTCTGGCCACCCGTGGCTCAGAGATCCGGCTTGACGAATTTCGTCAGCTCGATACTCAGCGGCGTGAATTGCTCGGCGAAGTCGAAAACCTTAAAGCTGAAAAGAACCGGGTATCGGCGCTGATCGGTCAGACCAAAGATAAAAGCCAGGTGCAGGGCGAGATCGCCCGCATGAAAGAGGTGTCGACGCAGATCAAGCAGATGGATGAGACTCTGCGGGAGATTTCCGATAAGCTGTCAGCCATCCTGATGACCGTTCCCAACTTGCCTCATGAGGCGACCCCTGTTGGTGGCAGTGAGGATGATAATGTCGAAATTCGTCGTTGGGGAACGCCGCGTGAATTCAGCTTTGAAGCCAAGGCGCATTGGGACATCGGTGAGCAGCTCGATATCCTCGATTTTGAACGCGCTGGTAAGCTCACAGGTGCCCGATTTGCCTTGTATAAAGGCGCTGGAGCCCGCCTCGAAAGAGCGCTGATCAACTTCATGCTCGACCTGCACACAGAGCAGCACAAATATGTTGAAATGCTTCCGCCCTTTATGGTAAACAGAGACTCCATGACGGGGACGGGGCAACTGCCCAAGTTTGAGGAAGACCTGTTCCACGTTGAAGGACCGGATTATTTTCTGATCCCCACTGCGGAAGTTCCTGTAACCAATATTCATCGTGATGAAATTTTAGGTGCAGAACAGCTGCCATTGTGTTATACCGCGTACACTCCTTGTTTCCGCAAGGAAGCCGGATCACATGGTCGTGATACCCGTGGGTTGATCCGTCAGCATCAGTTCAACAAAGTTGAGCTGGTCAAGTTTGTCGAGCCCGAGACATCGGATGCAGAACTTGACGCGTTGCTGGCCAACGCCGAAAAGGTTCTCCAGCTTCTGGAACTGCCTTATCGGGTGGTTGATTTATGTACCGGTGACATCGGTTTTTCAGCGGCACGTACCTTCGACATCGAAGTGTGGCTGCCCGGACAATCGGTGTACCGCGAGATTTCATCGTGTTCAAATTTTCGTGATTTTCAGGCCCGTCGCGCTGCGATTCGTTATCGTCGCGAAGAAGGTGCCAAACCGGAATTTGTTCACACCCTCAACGGCTCAGGACTGGCCGTTGGCCGCACCTTGCTGGCGATTCTGGAAAACTACCAGCAGGAGGACGGCAGCGTGATCGTTCCCGAAGTATTGCGCCCCTATATGGGTGGCTTGGAACGGATCACCGGAAAATAACATAAGTACGGAGGAGTGGCCGAGTGGCTTAAGGCGGCGGTCTTGAAAACCGTTGTACGAAAGTACCGTGGGTTCAAATCCTACCTCCTCCGCCATTTTGATAAAGCTTTGCTGGTTTGGATTTGAAGCGGAGCAAACAAGAAAAAGCAGTACGGAGAGGTGGCCGAGTCGGCTGAAGGCGCTCGCCTGCTAAGCGAGTGTACGGGGAAACCTGTACCGAGGGTTCGAATCCCTCCCTCTCCGCCATATTAAAAAGCAAACCCCTTCGTGGATTCGAAGCGGAGTGAGCGCCGACTTAATGTCGGAAAAGCGGACATGATGTCCGCGGCAGAGAGCGCAGGTGAGCCGACGCAGGAGCCAACGTGATGTTGGCGACGAAGTGGGCGAATTCCTCCCTCTGTGCCATTTATTTTCAGTAAATCAAAAAAGAGTGTTGACAACCTCGCTCAAATGCGAGATAACCATCACCCGTTGCGCCAGTAGCTCAGCTGGATAGAGCGTCTGACTACGGATCAGAAGGTCGAGTGTTCGAATCATTCCTGGCGCGCCATTTAAAATCAAAGGGTTACAGCTGTTAAGGCTGTAACCCTTTTTTGTTTTTTTGTCTTATGTAGCCACTGTGTAGCCAGCAGCAATCATTCGTTAGATAAAAGGCGGGGGGTAAGATGGAAGCATCTGATGGTGTGGAGTTGCTCAGCGTTTTGGGCTGGATTGGCTTACTTTGGGTGATCAGCCTTTTCATTCGTGGGGTTACGAAAGAATTTGATGACGATCTTACTCCAGAGGTTCGAGATAGCATCTCAGATTGGTTGAAACGCGTTTCTAATCGTGACTGTGACTGGATGCTGTCATTTAATGATGTTTTTACGAAAGTATTTGGCCCTCGGCATCTGTCATGACGTTGCTTTGGGCGCTCTCTGTTGGTCTCTGGGGCCTTATTTGTCCTCTTGGGCCTTTCAACTTGCCCTCTTTTGACCATTATTCCTAATCACGGTCGTATTTTGATTGGTCAAGGCCCTCTGATTAGTTGGAGCCTTTGGATTCTCACCCTGTTTTTGATTGGGGTAATCTTTAATGGTTTTCTGGATTACCTGTCGTTGTGGGAAACTAGAATTATTCTTCGTTCGTCCCTGCCAACACTAGTCAAAGTTTTGGTAGACCTATTATGCACAACAATTATCGTTCGTATTCTATTTGGTGTAGCCTTAATGTTTGTTTTAGGTGCGGGGCTTCGGGCGATAGTTCCTGTATATCAAGCAGGAACTATGGAGGGTGCTGCGGACGTTCTTCTACTGTTCGTCATGTATGCAACGCAATTTATTTTTTTCCCGCCGCACTTTGGAGGCTTGGCCTTTGTTATCTTCATAACGAGTTTTAGCACTTCATTTTGGCTGATTCTTCATATTCTAAGTGGCTTGATAATCCGTTTTGCCCCAATAACTGTTTCAAAACTCAATATTTCCGAAAAACCAGTTAGGGCACTGGGGGTAATTGCAATAGTCCTTGTGTGGTTGATTGGCTTGACTGTCGGTGCCTTCGCCATTCCATATCATGCGACATCTTCGGGCGAGACGAAAGCGCCCGTCCATAAGGTGGAATTGAAGCGGTAAATTTGTAAGGCGGATCTATTCAACTATATTGAACGCTTCCACAATCCACGTATGAGGAAGAGGATTTCTAAACGTGATATAGAGTTTCAGTCGTTTTCAAACCGTCCGTAGAAACGGGGTAGAACCCTTACCTTTTCAAAAAATATAATCCCTATTGTTCCTGCAACCAGTAAAACGCGAATGGTGGGATAACTAGGCTGTCTTTAAACATTTCAGGATGTTCTCCGCTGTGAAGATCCACCAGTTGGCGTCTCTGGTCTGCCCATGTCGCAATTTCCTCTCGTTCCAGATACTGCGGTTTATTACTGAAGTTGGCGACCACCAGCACTTGGGCGCCGGATTTGTTCAGATGGTAGCGGCCGAAGACGAACAGATGGGGGTTGGCCACCTCCATTAATTCGCGGTTGTTGAAGTCCGCAAACACTTCGATCTCCTTGCGTACCGCGATCATTTTTTTCAACGCGCTGAAAATCTCGTATTCCACGGTCATGGGCACGTTGCGGCGCTCGGCATTGTCCCAGTCGAAAGCGGGACGATGAATCCAGCGACTGTCATCCTGTTTGTAGGGGTCATCGCGGTAGGAGTCGTCGTTGAGGGTGCCGATGGCATCGCCGTAGTAGAGCAGCGGGATGCCGCCGAACGACAGAATCATGCCGTGCAGCAGCAGGATGAGTTTGACCGCGTCAGCGATGGCCTCGGCATCGCCGGTTTCCATGGCATATTCCAGCCCTACCAGTGAGGCCAGGGCGCCGGAGATGCGGGCGTCGCCGGTTTTGTCGTTCTGGCCGAAGGGCAGGCCGCGGGCATGGGAGTCGTCGAACTGGCCGGTGAAGTAATCGATGAGAAATTTGCGGTGGCGGGCCGGTTCGTAGCCGCAGGCCACGATGTCGCGGTCATCGAAGCCGAGACCGATGTCGTCGTGACAGCGAACGTAGTTGAGCCAGGTGGCGCGGTCGAGCTTGACCGGCAGGCTTTTGATCCCCTGGTTGAGCAGACGGGCATTTTTGGTGGCCACGGCATCCCACAGCAGGGCCATGAAGGTGGCGTTGTAGGCGATTTCGCACTCTTTGGCGATGACAGCATCCTCGCCGAAATACTTGATCACCTCCAGAGGCGCGACAATGGCTTCGGCGATGAACACCACGCCGGGGGCGACCACCTGGCAGCAATCCTTGAACAGTTGCAGAAGTAGGTGCGCTTCGCGTTCGTTCTGGCAGGTGCTGCCGATTTTCTTCCACAGAAAAGCGACGGCATCGAGGCGCAGAATGTCCGCGCCCTGATTGGCCCAAAACAAGACGATGTCGAGCATCTCGATGAACACCGCCGGATTGCTGTAGTTGAGATCCCACTGAAAGTCGTTGAATACGGTCATGACCCAGCGCTTCATTGACCCATCCCAGGTGAAGTTGCCGGGAGAGGTCTCGGGGAAGATTTCCGGCATGCTCTGCTCGAACATGTCCGGGATATTGCGGTTTTCAAAGGTGTAGTAGTAGTCCTGGTATTTCTTCTCCCCGGCGCGCGCCCGATCGGCCCAGGCGTGCTGGTTGGAGGTGTGGTTGACGACGACGTCGAGCACCAGTAGCTGGTCGCGTTCGCGCATGTCCGCGGACAGGGCGCGGACATCGTCGAGACTGCCGAAGCGCGAATTGATGGCGCGAAAATTGCTGACCGCATAGCCGCCGTCGCTGTCGCCCTCGGGGCACTGCATGATGGGCATGATATGCACCAGGTTGACACCGAGTTCCTGGAAATAATGCAGATGATCCCTCACGCCCTGCAGGTTGTCGGCAAAGCCGTCGCAGTATAGAGCCATACCGACCCATTTCTGGTGCAGGAACCAGTTGTAGTCCTTTTCGCGGTCGAGGTCGCTCTGGCGCAGGTTCGCGGGTCGTTTGATGTATTGGCCGGCCATGGTTTCGACCAGGGCCTGGGCCTGATCGGCAAAGTCCTCCCGTTCACCGTAGAGGCGTTCAAACAGTGAGTGAATGGCGTAAAAGTTGGCACCGAGTCGGGTGTAGAAATGGCGCAGATCCTGTTCGCCGATTTCCGGCTTGATGCGGTTGAGAATGTCGTTGAGCAGGGTGTGTGAAACTTGTTCGTACATGGGGCTCCCTTATGTCGGTGGCGGACGTGGTTTACGCCGTGGTCAGATGCTGATAGAGGGCCGGGTCGGCGGCGGTGGCACCGCGCATGGCTATGATCTTATTGGCAAAGTCCTGGGCCGTGGCTAACAGTTGATCCACGGGCCAGCCCGCCGCCAGACCGTGCAGATAGACGGCGCTGTAGGCATCACCGGCACCGACGGTGTCGACAATGTGTTCCGCTCTCGGTGGTTTCAGGCTATGAACGGAACCGTCCACCGTGCGCAGCAGCACGCCCTCGGCACCGCGCGTGACCAGCAGTTGCTCCAGCTCATAGTCTTGCTGTAGCCGGGCCATAGCGGCCTGCGGAGTTTCTCCCGGCGCGCTGAACAGGGCCAGTTCATCCTGATTCATTTTCACCCAGGTCGCCCGCTGTAGCCAGGCCAGTACTTCGTCACGTTGCCACCAGGGGGCGCGCAGGTTGACATCGAGAAAGATCTTCGGCGCTCCGGCGGCGATGAGGCGGTCCAGCGCTCGACGGGCAACCGGGTTACGCAGGCCCAGGGTGCCGTGATAGAGCAGGTCATTTTGGGTCAATGCGGGAACAGCGTCAGCGGTAATGAAATCGTAAGCACTGTCAGGAACAATATCGTAATGCGGTTCGCCGTCGATCAACTGCACCGCGACTTTTCCCGTCGGATGGTCGGGGTCTATCTCCATCGATTCAGTGCCCATACCCCAATCGCGCATGGCCTGCAAAATCCTCTCACCGAGCGGATCGGCACCGACCCGTGAGATGAAACGCGGCGCATCGCCAAGAGCCTGCAGATGCCAGGCGACATTGAACGGCGCACCGCCCAGCACCTGTTCACCGCCGGGGAAACAGTCGTAGAGCACTTCACCGAAT
Organism: uncultured Desulfuromonas sp.; assembly: GCF_963666745.1. Lineage (NCBI taxonomy): Bacteria > Pseudomonadati > Thermodesulfobacteriota > Desulfuromonadia > Desulfuromonadales > Desulfuromonadaceae > Desulfuromonas > uncultured Desulfuromonas sp. Next base: position 3,462,675 of record NZ_OY762961.1, read on the forward strand.
AGGGTGATACGTGGTGTGGTCATGGGCACTCCTTTGGCGTTTGCAGCGCGCTGATCACGTTCCGGTAATGGGGAAAAAAGTGGGCAACGCCCTGTAGGATGCCCGCGGCATAGTTGCCGCCGAGTTCAAACCCATCCTTGCGGGCGATATAGAGCCGGTCGCGGGTCCCTTGGGCATCGGCCAGCTGCCGGGCCTGTTGCTTGAGAGCGGTATCGGCATTGGCCACCAGTACCGAACGGATCGGACTGATCAGCACGGCCAGATCATTGCCGCTGTCGCCGGCAAACATCACCTGCTCCGCTGCGCAGGCCAGCTGCTTCTGGAGAAATTCAATGGCCTGGCGTTTACAGGCCGTGCGCGGCAACACATCAAGCAGGCCGACCTGCTCCACCTCATCAATACTCCAGATCAGTTCCGTTTCCACCCCCAGCGGGGCGAGGCGTTGACGAACTTTCGCCAAGACGGCCTCAGACGATGCCGTCAACGGCACGTAATAGCTGAGCTTGAAATCGTTCTGTTTGCTCACTTCCTGCAGGCGCAGCTCATCTATGCCAGATAACGCCATGTGTAGATCAGCATGTGTTTTACCCTGCCACGACGGGGCAATGTGTTGCGGCCACGCTGCCAGTTCGTGCCAGTCGTCATGCTGGCGGCGGTAAATTCGGGTGCCGACATCAGTGATGGCGTAATCGGGCCATGGCAGCGCATAGTCGGCAATGGCCTGTTCGATCAGCAGCAAATCACGGCCGGACACATACACCAGCGTGACGTCAGGGCGGGCGCAAAAGCGGCGAAAACAGGCCCGCGCCTGTGGATGCTCGGGCGGCGCGCCGTTGGGCAGCAGGGTGCGGTCGAGATCGGTGCACAGCAGCAGACCGTCGTGACTCATGCGCCGTCTCCGCTCGCTTCGTCGGTGTCGGCGAAGAAGTCATAATGCTCAAGAGCTTCGAGAATCCCGGCGGCGTAGGGTTGCTGAGCGAAATAGATGCGGTCGACTTCGGCCATCTGCGACAATTCTTCGTGGTGGCGGTTGGCGACCACGGCGGCCAGGGTGTTGCCGCGCATCATGTCTTCATCGGCACCGGAGCCGCCGGCGACAAACACTTTCTCCAGAGGCAGGCCGAGTTGTTCCACCACGTAGCGTAAGGCCAGCCCTTTGGAGGCGCGCAGCGGCAGGATGTCGAGAAACTGGCCAAAGGCCATCTGCACGTAAACAGCCTGCTCCTCATGGTGAAGCAGTTGTTTGATGGCCTGGATGTCAGCCACCTCGGGATCAATGTAGTAACTCAGCTTAAAGCGGCTCTGTTCCAACTTGGGCTGGCGTTTGAGACCGGGAAAATCCTTCAACAGTTTTTTCACCTTGTGAGGCGACCACTGGTGGTCGATATGTTGTGCCCAGGCCGTGTCCGTCGTCAGCTTCGGGGCATGGTAGATTTCCGTCCCGCTACTGGTGATCAGGACTGCCGGTTCGGGTATGCCGTGTTTTCTCATCAGCTTGAGCGCTGAATCAAGGCGGCGGCCAGTGGCAACAATAAAGGTGGTGTTCTTACGCTGCTGACGCAAAAGCTCAACGAGAGTGGCCAGCGACGCTTTATCGCCGACCAGATTCTGATCGAGGTCAGTAACAATGGCCCGGTCCCGGTACAGGCTGCGTCGACGTTTCGCGGGCTGATGCGTCAGATGATCTGAACGTTCGGCAATGGGGGTGATGATTTGCAGGTAACGGCGCACGTGGGCATCCCACGAATAATGCTCAGCCACACCGTGTTGGCCGTTAGTGGAGCAACGCTGCCACAGCTCCTGATCGACCAGCAACTTCAACAGGGCATCGGCAATGGTTTCAGGCTCCAGTGGGTCGATGAGCAGGCCGTTGTCGCAGTTGCCGATGATGTCACGCGGGCCGCCGTCTTCCGTGGCGACAATCGGCAGTCCACTGGCGGCAGCCTCGATGAGGGTCAGGCCGAAAGGCTCGGTCAGGGCCGGGTTGACGAATACACCGCCGGTGACGGCAGCTAGCCGGTAAATGAGCGGCACCTGATCGCGCTGGTGATGTTTGGGCAGGGCCACCTTGCCGTAGAGATCATAACGGTCAACGGTCACCAGCAGCTCATGGAACACCGCCTGGGCCGCATCATCCAGATTATCAATATCGTCACGGTTGCCGGCGACAATCACCAGATTGGCCTGTTCCTGTAGAGCCGGGCTGCTGCCGTAGGCCTCAATCAGCGCCGCAATGTTTTTGCGACTGTCCGGGCGCGACAGGGCCAGAATGATCGGCTTGTTCGGCTCTTTGAGCTGGTGCGTCAGTTCGGAGAAAAAGGGATCGCGCCACTTGGCCGACTCGGGAGGATGAAATTGTTTCAGGTCGGTTCCGGGAGGAACGACCCGCATCCGTTCCGGCTGATAGTGGTCGTACAGGCCATACTGTTCTTCAATTTCCTGATGGGTGCTGGTGATGACCCGTGCGGCCGTGGCTAGGGTCTGCTCTTCGGCTTCAATACGGCGGCTCATGTTGAAACGCTGTTCAATGGCCTTGGCTTTAATCCCGCTGGCCAGCAGGCGGCTGCGTTTGACCCGGCCCAGCGAGTGGCCGGTATGCACCAAAGGGATGCCCAGCTGGTTGGCCAGCCGCGACCCAACATAGCCAGCGTCGGCATAATGGCTGTGCAGCAGATCCGGCAGATGGGGTCCCTCGCGAAAGTAGCGTACCAGGTTGTCAGCAAACGAGTCGAGATGGTCCCACAGCTGTTCCTTGACCACATAGCCCGGCGCGCCGCTGTCGATCCGTACAATGCGCAGCTTGTCGTTGAGAATTTCTACCGGTGCGGCATAGTCCTCGGAAATAGCCGGGTCGACGACGCGTTGGGTGATGAGCTCAACCTGCTCCACATCCGGCAGGCGCGACAGGGCCTGGGCCAGCTCCACCACATACAGGGTCTGGCCGCCGGTGTCCGCGTCGCGGCCGAGTTCCAGGTGATGGCCGCGAATCAGGCCGTGAATACTTAATAACGCAATGGATAAACCTTTGGGGGTGGGTGACGGCATGAACTCTCTTTCCTTGAATCGCCTGTTTTCGTGCTGTAAGCGAGGGAAAACAGACTTTTTTCGGGGAGTGTTTGTCATTAATTTTGCCACAGGCGGGCACGAACGGAAACCCGTAATGCGGGAATTTCTCGTATTGATACTTTCTGAAAGACAATAACGGGCTGATTCTTCCTGTTTTTTAGTCGCGTCTTTTGTCGTAGCGAGAATTGTTGTCTGACCTGAAAGAGACTTTTCAAATATGAGGTGCGTAAGATCTGTGCGGGCTTAAAAGTGGTTTTGTTTTTTCGGGCAACCTGGGCCATTTTTTATGGCTAAACTAAATATCTTTAGTTATTTAGCTGTCTTACGATGTGGTGGATGCTTAAATTTTTATTAGTTGTCTCCCATCTGTTTTTGCGTATACTGATTCATAAAAGATTAATTGGTTTCTTTTTTGAATTTTACTGTTTGATGGGGGAGGTCTTGGCTGAAATCAGATGTTGTGAAAAAGCGAACTTCTGGACAGAGTGCCAAATCCATCCTTGCAGTGATGAGATGGCCTTGTGGCATGTCCTGATTGATCAATCCTTGGATGGTATCGTCATCCTCGATGAAGAAGGCAGGGTCTACGAATCCAATCGGAAATTTGCCGAGATGCTTGGCTATTCGATCACTCAAATGCAGACGTTGTCGGTTTGGGATTGGGATGCTGTTTTTTCAAAGGACCAACTTGTCGATATGGCCCAGGCGGTTGACGATAGCGGTGCGCATCTGGAGACCCGGCACCGGCGCAAAGATGGCTCTACAATTGATGTCGAAATCAGCAGTAATGGGACAATCTACCGAGGAAAGAAGCTCATTTTCTGCATCTGTCGTGATATTTCTGACCGCAAGAAACTTGAGCGGGAACTTATTGAAAGCGAACAACGCTATCGTCGGCTAAGCATTGTTGACGAATTGACCTGCCTGTATAACTCCAGGCATTTTTATCATCAGCTTGATGTTGAGATGAATCGTTCGCAGCGTTTTGAACAGCCTTTGAGCCTGATTCTGCTCGATATTGATGATTTTAAACAATTTAATGATGCTTATGGACATGTGCAGGGTGATCGTGTGCTTGCGCAATTAGGCCAAGTGCTGACCGATTGTGCCCGGCGTGAAGATATGGCCTTTCGCTATGGGGGCGAGGAATTTGTTGTGCTCCTTCCTGGGACAGAACTCGACGGTGCTAAAATTCTCGCCGAAAAAATACGTGTCTCGTTTACCGAGCAATCTTTCTGCGTTTCCGGCAACCACTGTTTATCAATGACTGTGAGTCTCGGCGTGGCGCAATACCGCAGGCGTGAAGAAATTAAAACATTTATCCACCGGACAGACCAGGCAATGTATCTTGCCAAAGGATTGGGGAAAGATCAGGTTTGCCTTGCCGATTAACAGGTAAAATTTTTGTGAAAAAGAAGGTCCCCTCGGCAGTTGCTTGAGGGGATTTTTTTAGGCATAGCCAGAGGCTGATTCCACGTGTGATTTTTTTTCGCCGCCTTGTCTCAAATGAGGTATTATGGCTTTATTAAAACGATCTCGATGCTCCCCACCCTTTTTTCGGGATACGTTGGAGATGAATCCATGAAAGCTTTGGTGTTTTGTGTAAAACACAGATGTGAAGAAATCGGCTTTCTCCTCAGTCAAATTGATGTGTTGACTGAGGTTAAGATTGTCAGCCCGACCGCTATTATCGGTATTGATGACTGCGATATTTTTATCCTTGTCGCCGGCGCAGATCAGAAGCAGCAAGTGTATCTCAACTTGCATCTAAGTTCAATTTCCCGTGGTATTCCAGTCGTTTACCTGTCTTCGCTGAACGATCCCAGTCGGGCGGAAGTGCTCGAACTCGGGTGTACGGATTGTCTGGCCTTTGAAATGAGTCTTGATGAACTTGGGGCTCGTCTACGCATTGCTGTTGACGGCAAGCGGGAGATCAAACGGCTTTCTCAGGATAAACAATCAATGAGTCGCAGCTTGCTGAAGGATGCTTTGACCGGACTTTGTAATCGAAAAGCCTTTGATCAGGCCATCCAGGCGGAGTTAACACGTTTCAAGCGACAGTCCATTCCGTTTGGACTGGTTTTTCTTGATATTGACCATTTCAAACAAGTCAATGACACGTTTGGTCATCAGGTCGGTGACCGCGTTCTCAAAGCGGTATCATCGCGGATAGCCCGCAGTCTGCGTGAACTGGATATTCCCTGTCGTTATGGTGGTGAAGAGTTTGCTCTGATCCTTCCGGGGCTGACCGCAACAGAGGCCTACGCTGCAGCCGAGAGGGTGCGAACTTTGATTGAGACGATTCCAGCCGGTGAACTCAGCGGTCCTAAGCAGGTGACAGTCAGTTTGGGCGTCTGCTCAACGCACATTGTCGAAGACCGGCAAAATATCACACCAGAGAAGCTTGTTAAATGGGCTGATCTGGCTTTGTATGAGGCAAAGAACCGGGGACGCAATCGGGTGGAAAAAGCAACGCGTCGCCAATCTCAAGAGGGATGGTTGGAAACGGGGCATTAGACCCTAATCTTCTGGCGCGATTTTGTCGCGCATTCGGCCAAAAGTAGTTTTAAGTTGCCCAAGACTCTCATTGAATCCCTGTTTGACTTCATCCCAAGTTTCCTTGGAAATGCGTAATCCTCCAAGCATGTTCTCCTGATACGAGTTCAGAAACAGTTTCTAACTGCAGCAGACCCGGTTACGACCAAGCTCTTTGGCGCGGTAGAGCGCTTCATCGGCCTCTTTGAACAGGCTGTCAAAGGAACGGTCAAAAGTCTCTGGAGTACAGACGCCGAATGAACACGTAATTTGCTGAACCGTTGAGAAAGGATAGGCGGCGATACTTGCCCGCAGTTTTTCAGCAATACGACGGGCTTCATCCAGCTCCAAGGTCTCACAAAGCAGGACAAACTCTTCACCTCCCCAGCGCGCAAAAAGATCCTGAGTGCGTGTGAGCTGTTGAATCAGTTCAGCAAGTTCCTTGAGAACGCAATCTCCCACATCATGCCCGTAGGTGTCGTTAATCGTTTTGAAATGATCAATATCAATGATGATTACCGACAATGGCGTCTTATTATCACGTCTTCGGCGTATTTGCTCAAGCGCTCCACGTCGATTGTGAACTTTGGTCAGGGGATCAAAATAAACCTGGGACTGGAGTGATTTATTAGAGGCGACCAGTTCAACCTGGCGGTCGCGTAAACGGTTGAGCAGGTAATTAAAAAAACGGGCGACGACGCCGACTTCGGTGCCGCGTTCTTCATGGATTTTTTTATGGATATTGCCGGAACGCATGATGTGGATAATGCTTTCAATCGTTTCAACCCAGGGAAGTTTTGCCTGGTGTTCGGTCACATTGAGACCGAGGGCCTCATGGCGTGGCGAAACACGCAAGGCCGCAAATCGTTTTAACAGCATGAAGACGACCAGTCCGCTGAAAAATGCCAGTGCGGCTGCGGCCAGAACCCCGGCGGCTTGCACCTGGAAATATCCCATCCGTGTCACCCCGTCAGGGAGTTTGCCGTAAAAAGCAACGGCCAAGGTGCCCCAGACCCCGGTAAAGCCATGGATAGCCACGACGCTCAGTGGATCGTCGATACGCAAATGAAGGAGCAATTTTTCCGCTGCAAACATGATAATGGCTGAAATAAAGCCAACGCAGGCGGATTGTTGGGCCGTGAATTCAGCACAGCCCGCAGTGATGCCAACTAAACCGGCGATGATGCCGAAACTGAACAATTCAACGCCAACCTTGCGCGTGAACATCAGGCTGATCAGGTAGGCGCTGATGCCGCCTGTGGCCCCAGAGATCAGAGTATTCATCAGAATAGAAGACACTGATGGTGCAAATGACAGTAGACTGCCGGCGTTGAACCCAAACCAGGAAAACCACAGAATAAAGACGCCGAAGACAATAAAGTTGTGATTGCTGGGCGCAAAATAACGGATTTCGTCACGGTGGAATTTTCCCAGACGTGGTCCCAAGACCAGAGCGCCGGCAAGCCCTACCCAGGCTCCCATCGAATGGACAACGGTGGAGCCGGCAAAATCGACAAAACCCAGCTCCTTGAGCCAGCCCCCGGTCCCCCAGGCCCAATGGCCGAATAGAGGATAGATCAGTGAGGTCACAAGAATGGCGGTGATCACGTAACCACTGAATTTCATTCGTTCGGCGACCGCACCGGAAACAATCGTCGCTGAAGTCGTGGCAAACATGGCCTGGAAAAAAAAGAAAGCGCTCTGGGAAAAGTCGAGACCGTCAATCATGAACAGCGAGCTGCCCCACAAACCGGCATGGTCAGTGCCGAACATGAGTCCAAAACCGATCAACCAGAAAAAAATAAAACCAAACGTCGCATCCGCAAGGTTTTTCATGGCCACATTGATGGTGTTTTTGGAGCGCACACAACCGGTCTCCACCATAGCGAATCCCAGTTGCATCATAAAGACCAGGAAGGCACAAAGGATCACCCAATGATAATCAAGTTCGTTGTGTAGCGTCATGGCAGAGCCTCGCTGGAGACTGAAAGGACTCAGTGGAAAGGAGCGCCAGCGGAGTCCAGAGTGCATTCTAAGACATTATTGGCATATTATTGGATTTGCAGTGAACATAAAAGGTTAAAGTCAGGTTTTTTGAAAACAGGTATCTGTTTTCTTGATGGCAAAGATATGAAGGTTTTCTGGCTTTTACAAAGAGAAGCAAACTGGGCAACGACATGCGAGTGTTATCTGGGAGATGACGATAAAAATCACACTCCGGCAACAGAAAAAAACACTGTTAAAGTAACCGTGAAGTTTAGTATACCGGAATTGATGAATTAAGTCGTTGTGCGAGAAGTGGTAAGGAATTACAATTTGACAGTCGGGAAGCGGTAATTGTATACAGAAACGCTGGCTTTTTTATTTGATGATGATTAGTTTTTTTCAGGGATACGGATTCTGGACGTCTCTTTCAGCGGTTTTTTCATCAGACGTCCACTGTAATTAATTGCGATGACAGAAAATGCACAGGCAAATCTGAAAAATCTTTACCGGATTTTTACCATTCCGGAAGCTCCGGAATCGACACTGGGAGGGATTGACCAGGCCATTACTGACAACCTTGCCGGTTTTCTCCAGGAACATATTGTTGCTCTGGAGCGTGATCTGGAAGAGATTGAGCGGGATTTTGTTGATACAGAGATTCCGGAACAGCCAACGTTTGTTTCCGATTATACGGAGTTTGTTAAAAAGAAGTTGGTTGCCCAATCGGTGCATACGGCGTCACCGGGTTTTGTTGGTCACATGACGTCGGCCATGCCTTATTTCATGCTTCCGTTGTCGCGGATCATGATTGCCCTGAACCAGAATCTGGTTAAAGTGGAAACCTCCAAAGCTTTTACGCCGTTGGAGCGGCAAGTTCTGGCCATGCTCAATCGTCTGGTTTACAACCGTGACGATGCGTTCTATCAACGTTGGATTCATGATAGCCAAAGTGCCCTTGGTGCGTTCTGCTCGGGGGGAACCATTGCCAACATTACCGCCCTGTGGACAGCGCGCAATCGTCTGTGCGGACCGGATGGAACCTTTAAGGGGATTGCCGAGGAGGGGCTGTTCGCCGCTCTGAAGCATCTCAACTGTGAAGGTCTTGTGGTTCTCGCTTCACGGCGTGCTCACTACTCGATGGGAAAAGCCGTTGATTTGCTCGGTATCGGTCGTAACAACCTGATCGCTGTGCCGACGGATGACAACAGCCGTATCGACATGCGGCAATTACGCAATCAGTGTCATCGTGTTCAGAATGAAGGAAAGCGGGTCATGGCTCTGGTGGGGATTGCCGGAACGACTGAAACCGGCAATGTTGATCCCCTTGAAGAGATGGCTGATCTGGCAGAGGAGCTGGGCTGCCATTTTCATGTCGATGCGGCTTGGGGCGGTCCGACACTGTTTTCCGATACTCACCGCTGGCGTTTGCGCGGCATTGAACGGGCGGATTCAGTGACCATTGACGCCCATAAGCAACTTTATGTGCCGATGGGGGCGGGGATGGTGCTGTTCAAAGATCCGGCAGCGTTGTCTGCCATTGAACATCATGCCGCTTATATCCTGCGCCATGGCTCCAAAGACCTCGGCAGCCATACTCTTGAGGGTTCTCGGCCCGGCAAAGCCCTGTTGGTCCATGCCGGTTTATCGATCATCGGCCGACGCGGTTATGAGTTGTTGATTGATCAAGGCATTGAGCGTGCCCAACATTTTGCCGATCGCATTGTCGCCCATCCTGACTTTGAACTGGTGACGCCGCCGGAGCTTAACATCCTCACCTATCGCTATAACCCCTCTTGGCTACAGGCTGTGATGGCGCAGGCCCCTGAAGAGAAGATCAAAGAGATTAATATCCTGCTTGACCAGATCACCCAGATTATCCAGAAAGACCAACGCGAAGCCGGAAAAACATTTGTTTCTCGAACCCGTCTTGAACCCGCTCGCTATCATGGCGAGACGATCACCGTCTTTCGGGTCGTTTTAGCAAATCCTTTGACGACGGACGAAATTCTCGACGCGGTTCTCTTGGAGCAATGCGAGTTGGCTCAGCAGGAATCGCTCCGTGAGCGGTTTGAGGCCCTGCGTCACCTCGCCGCTGGATGTCGTGTCGAGCGTATGGCACTTTAAATAGACCTCCCTTTAAAACGTTTGCGATGAAGATCGTGACCGTGCCCGCCGCAATTTTTCCCTTCGAAGGGTAGCCAACCTCCAAACCATAGGCTAATATTTCTAAGTCTTTGGATTTTTTAAGAGGTGCTGCCTGTGCAACGTTTTCGTTCACCGAAAACTCTGGAAAAGTTATCCCTGAAGCCTGTGCGCTATTTTCTTGTGTTCTTTGTCGTTTTTGCGTTTCTCTCCGGCATTATTTTTCTGGTCCACAGCTATCGAACAACTCTGGAGGGGCATCGACAGCGTCTTGCCTACCTCAACCATCTCGAAGTTCAAGATACGCAACTCACTCTGCAGCAATACGAGACGTTACTCCGCATCGCCGGTAATCGCTTGGTTGAAGCCGGGGTGGATTTCAATTCGGAAAATGGTCGTCATGCCATTGAGTCGATGAAATCCATCAATAAAGGATTGGGAGGTTTCGGCATTGCCCGACCAGACGGCCAACTGCTACTGGTATCGACCATTCCTGCAGGAGAAGCGTTACCCAACCTGCTCGATATGGAAGCAAGCCGAGCCGGTTTCCTTGAAGCATTGGAAAAAAACTATCTTGTCCTTGGCCGAACGTACTTTATGCCCCAGCTTGGCCGTTGGGTTCTGCCGATGCGCGTAGCCCTGCGTGACCCGGAAAGTTATCATGTCCATCATGTGATGATCGCCGGCCTCGCACTGGCAGAGCGGGTTCCTCTTTGGCATCATGGTGTTTTTGATGAAGGATTGACCACTCAGGTTATTCGGGCTGAAGATGGTTATATTATTGCCCGCAATCCTCTAGATAAAACTCCTGAAGAGACTTTTTCGCAGCCGGTTGACCAACAAATGCGGGAGTCCCTTCATCGGTACCGTTTACAACCCGAGCAGTTGCTCCATATTAATGATGGTCATCTGAGTGTTGTATCCTACGTTGAAAAATATGGTCTCTTTATCATCACGGATGAGCCGATCCGTTTGTTTTACCGGGCCTGGCTGAAAAGTTCTGTGCCAATTCTCATCGGTCTTGTGGCTGTTATTCTTTTGTGTTTTATCGTTTTTCGTTATATCTCCTCTCTTTATCGTCAAACTCAGGCGCAGATTTTATTTCAAGCCACCCATGATGCTTTAACTGAATTACCAAACCGCCGTATGGTTTACGAGGAAATCACCCGAATTATCCAGGAATGCCAGATGTCACGAGACCGTTTTGCCGTCTTGTTTCTGGATCTTGATAATTTTAAACGAATCAACGACAACTTTGGTCATGCTATTGGTGATGAAACGCTGAAGAGTATAGCGCATGTCCTTAACCACAATGAAAAATGTCATTTGGTAGGGCGTCAGGGGGGAGATGAATTTATCGTTGTTACGCCGAGAGTGACACAGCATAGCGATATTGCCCCTATTGTTGAAAATGTTCTGAGTTCCGCTCAGCAAACGATGCTCATTGAACACTATGAAATTAACCTCGGAACAAGTATCGGTGTTGGTGTCTACCCAGATGATGGAGATAATGCTGAGGCCTTACTGCGATGTGCTGATTTAGCATTGTATAAATCAAAAACCATCAGACGTGGAGAAGCACTATTTTACAGTGCAGAAATGAATGCACAGGCACAACGAAGGCTGGTCGTGGAAAACCAGTTGCGCAAAAGCCTTGAGCGAGGAGAACTCTCTGTCTATTATCAACCCTTGTACAATCCCCATAAAGATGAAGTGTCCTGCTGTGAGGCCTTATTGCGTTGGAATAGCCCTGAGTTGGGGGCTGTGCGTCCTGATGAATTTATTGAAGTTGCTGAGGAAAGTGGGCAGATAGAATCGCTTGGGCAATTTGTCCTCAATAAGGCGTTAAGCGATATCCGTCAATTGAATCGTCGACGTCACTGCAACATGCAGGTGGCCGTGAATATCAGCGCTAAGCAGCTATTGTACTGTCCCATCGTCGAGCAGTTGCAGCAGGGTTTGTCACGCTTGGATGTTGAACCTTCCATGCTAAAAGTTGAAATTACCGAATCGGTATTGATCGCAGACTTTGAAGCGGCTGTGCATGTGTTAAGGCAGATTCGTCAATTGGGAGTACATGTGGCTTTGGACGATTTTGGCACCGGTTACAGTTCCTTGGCTTATTTGTCTAAATTGCCGTGTGAAGAGATCAAGATCGATAAAGAGTTTGTCCAGAATATGCTGATTCATCGTGATGATGAAAATCTGGTACAGTCCATCATCGCCATGGCCAAGGCTCTCAACCGTACCGTGGTGGCCGAAGGCGTAGAGACCGTTGAGCATCTGGAAAAGCTGACGTTGTTCGGTTGCGACTACATTCAGGGCTACTATATTAGCGCACCGGTACCTCTAGACGATTTTAATCGCTTTCTTGATCAATTAGCAGAGAGTTCCCGCGACAAAGACTTATAGTCTTTTCAGTCGAATTTAGGATGGCCGTCGGGGATAAAAGTCCGGTAACGGCGTTGTCGATTTTTCAGTGTTTACCGGTATCCAGTCCGTCAACGCTTGAAGTAGAGCATCTCCCTGCCACGCTTCGCCATCGGAAGCATACAGGCAACGTTGTAAATGGGTGACCTCTTCACGTAGGACGTTGTTGTCAATTCGAAGCCAGTATTCTGCCCCGTTCTTTTTGCTGGAATCCAATTGTTCTCCCCACCGGCATAACGCTTCATAGGTTTTTCGCGCGTCATGCTGACGTGCCGCATCAAGCACCTGGTGTTTGCCTGTATTGATTGGTAATGCTGGCAACGATGGTGATGCGGAGGGTTCGACCGGACGTTTTTTCTTGCTGCTCTTCCCCCAGAGAAGAAGCGTGATGAGCCACCCCATCGCACAAAAAGCTGTTGCCCACGGCCAAAGGGGATCAGCGCCCTGGTGAACAGGTGTCGGCGCGGACGTCTCTGTCGCGGGTGTTTTTGCAGGTTCTTTCTGTGCACCCGCAGTGGCGTCTGCCGGTGGAACGACTGGTGGAGTCTGTGCTGTCAGTGGCGCCACGGTTTGTCGCTCCGCTGGAAGCACTGTGATACTGATCGCCGGCACGGTTTCTTCTCGCCAGCACGCTTGCTCAACATCCCACCAGTAGAGCGAAATCGGTGGTAGCTCAAAGCGTCCGGCGTGCGTGGGAACAACGGCAACCTTTTGTACCAGAACGCCACTCAGTCCGGTGGGTCCGGCAACATCCTCGCGACTCGGCTGGTCGGGATAGCTTTTGAGCCCCTGGGGGATCGCCATGGCGATCTCCGGCAATTGCGCGGCGGTCACTCCTGCGCCACGTAGAGTGATGGTGCGCGTGGCTGGTTCTCCAACCGTTAATGTCGGCGGATTTTGCTGCCAGTCGTCTTCAAGGCGCATGCCCAGTGCCGGAAGCCAGGGGTGTTCGGTTGATGCTGGTGGTGTAATCTGCATGTCAAGAGCAGCGCTGCGCTGACGAATGACACGATTTTGCACATCAAAGGGATTGCGGCTGCCCTGAAGCACGGCTTCAAATTGTAAGGGCGGCAGGTGCAGTTTGCCCGATTGCTGGGGGAACAGGGCATAATGGCGCTCTATGACCTGATAGCGCCAACCGTTGCGATAGGTTTCCGAATGCTGATCATCGCCAAGTTTTTGCACCAAGGTTTCAACGCCCTGCGGTTCCGGCGGCGTCAAACTGGCCTGGGAGACTGGCTGGCGCAACAGTAGACGCACCGTGTAGAGGATTTGCGCCTGCACGATAGAGCGTTCAGCAGGCTGGCTTTCCACTTCAAGCAGCACGTCAGCATTTTCCTGATCCTGCTCGCTTTGCGGCATGACCGTTACGGTGATCGGCTGTGAACAGTCCTGGCCGGAACAGATGGACGGGATGGTCAGCGCTCCGCTGCGGCGAGGCAGCAGTGACAGCGACCATTTGGTACTGCGGCTCATATCGCCGTTGACAATCTGAATCTGCGAGCTTTGTGAACGACTGCGGATCTCAAAATCTTTTTCCAGCGGCGATAGGTCGGGGTCACCATCGTGATCGCCGGCGATCACAACCTCAAGGACCAGGCTGTCATTGATACTGAGTTGATTACGGGAGACCGAAGCGGAAATCTCCGCCCAGCTGTTGCCGACGTAAAGCAGCAACAGCAATGTCGTCAGTAAAAACCGTCTTACCATGGTTTCTCTCCTGAAGTGTGCTGATCGCGCTGATTGTATTGGTATAAAAATTTGCGGCGCAGCAGGCCGCCGGGATCATCGGGAATGCGCCGTAATATCTGCTTTTGGGCATCGGTAAAGTCGCCCTGTTCCGTTGATTCATTCTCCGCTGCCAGTGCCTGTTGATCCTGTTGATCCTGTTGGTCCTGTTGGTCCTGTTGGTCCTGTTGATCCTGTTGGTCCTGTTGGTCCTGTTGATCCTGTTGGTCCTGTTGGTCCTGTTGATCCTGTTGGTCCTGTTGGTCCTGTTGATCCTGTTGGTCCTGTTGGTCCTGTTGGTCCTGTTGATCCTGTTGGTCCTGTTGGTCCTGTTGGTCCTGTTGGTCCTGTTGGTCCTGTTGGTCCTGTTGGTCCTGTTGGTCCTGTTGGTCCTGTTGGTCCTGTTGGTCCTGTTGATCCTGTTGGTCCTGTTGGTCCTGTTGGTCCTGTTGGTCCTGTTGGTCCTGTTGGTCCTGTTGGTCCTGTTGGTCCTGTTGGTCCTGTTGGTCCTGTTGGTCCTGTTGGTCCTGTTGGTCCTGTTGGTCCTGTTGATCCTGTTGATCCTGTTGATCCTGTTGCTGTTTCAGAAATTCTTCAACCGCCTCTTTATTCGCTTTGGCGTCATTATGGTTGGGATCAAGCTGCAGAGCCTGCTCATAGGCGTGGATGGCTTGCTCATACTGCCCTGATTTTGCAAGGGCATTGCCGTGGTTGTACCAGTCATCGGCACTTTCTCCGTTGTTCCACAAGTCGGCCGCCTGCTCGTAGTCCCCTTGACGATACAGGGCACTGGCTTTCCAGCGCGGATCGTCAAACTGCTGGCCTGCCGCAGCGTAATCCTGTTGCTCAAAGGCCTGTTGTGCCTGTTGATTATCGTTGTGCCACAGCTCTGACCATGTAAGCGCTTGCGCTGGTTTCGGCAGCCACAACAGCAGGCAGAGCATCATCAGCCAGCCACGCCGAAAGCCGAGTGCCACGATCACCAGCAGCGGCCATAGCAGCCATGGGCCTTCTTCGCGCCATCGTTGGGTTTCTCCCCGTGTTGCGTCTTCATCGGTCTGGGTATGTGTTGTCAAGCCGGAAAGGAGGCTGTCGAGGTCGCGATTATCAATGGTCAGATCATGGTAGCGTCCACCTCCGGACTGAGCCAGTGTGCTCAGAGCCGGGGCATCAAGGCGTGGTAAAACCATTTGACCGGACTGATCTTTGACAAACCCGCCTTGGGGCAGAGGAATGGGTGCGCCTTCTTTGCTGCCGATGCCGAGAACCGCCAGTGTGTAACCTGCCGCTTGTGCTTTGGCGGCGGCAGAGATAGCAGCCTGCGGCGTATCGTCATCGGTGACGAGCAGCAGATGGCCTTCCGTGAGACCGGCCTGTTGGCACAGTTGTACTCCAAGATCAATGGCACGTTCGGGGTGACTGCCCTGGGCGGGCATCAGTTCAGGCTGCAAGCTGCCAAGCAGGGCCGTTATGGTGTGGGTGTCTTCCGTCAGCGGCACCACGGTGAATGCATCTGCGGCGAAGGCGACCAGGGCGGTTTGCCCTTCACGACGTTGGCGCAGCAGATCGGTGATCTTAAGACGTGCGCGGGTGATGCGATTGGGCTTGAGGTCCGCGGCATTCATGGATTGCGACAGGTCCAGCAGGATGACCACGGCGGATTGCTGGCGAAAGATCGGTTGAGGCAGCTCTTTCCACACCGGACCGGCCAGTGCCAGCGGCGTCAAGGTGGCAGCCAGCCACAGCAGTAGTAAAGGCAACCGCTGTTTGCCACCGTCGCGACCTACAAGGATATGGGGAAGAAGTTCGGCGTCACATTGTTGCTGCCAGCCACTGCGTCGTTGTCGACGCTGTATCCACCAACACAGGAGCCAGGCTGCCGGTAATGCCAGCAGCCACAGCGGGCGCAGAAAATGGAAGGTGTCGATCATGATTGAACCTCCCTCAAACGTGAGGTGGCAAGGATCACGGCCATCAGCAATGCTGCCGCCAGCGGGTAGAGATACAGCTCCGTATAGGGGCGGTAGACCTGAGTATCCTTTTCCGCCGGTTCCAGTTGATCCAGCTGCTGGTAGATCTCAGTGAGTTCTGCCGTGTCACGGGCACGGAAATAGCGACCACCTGTCGCTGAGGCAATGGCCTTGAGAGTTTTTTCATCCAGATCCAGTGAGGGGTTGACCGTGCGCTTGAAAAACAATGCGCCAACTTCAACGGCATCGGCACCAATGCCGATGGTGTAAATTTTAAGCCCCCGTTGCGCGGCCAGTTCCGCGGCCTTGAGAGGGTCGAGACTGCCTGAATTACTGGCACCATCCGTCAGCAGGATCAGGACATTTTTTGCCTGTGGATCCTGGCGCAGTCGTTTGACAGCCAGGCCGATGGCATCGCCGATGGCGGTTTTGTTCCCGGCCAGTCCGACAACCGCTTCGTTGAGCAGCTGGGTGACCGTGGCGTGGTCAAAGGTCAATGGTGCTTGAATGTACGGTTTTTCACCGAACAGGATGAGACCGATGCGATCACCCTGGCGCTGTTCGATAAAGGCTCCGGCTACCGTCTTGAGCGCAGTCAGACGATCAACCGCGTGACCGGACAGCCGGAAGTCATCGGTGCGCATACTGCCGGACAGGTCGACGGCCAGCATCAGGTCGCGGCCGCTGACCGGCAATTCAATGGGTTCTCCCAACCACTGGGGACGGGCGGCAGCGAGAACCAGAAACAGCCAGGTAAGGATCAGAAGCCAGCGCTGCCAACGTCTCTGTCCGGGGCGGCCATGGAATCCTGCTGCACCCTGATAGGGTGACAGGGTTGGAACCCAGAGTGCGGCATCGTTGTTTTGAGGCGCACGGGGGAACAGGCGGTAGACCAGGTAAGGCAGTGGCAGCAAAGCTGCTGCCCATGGCCAGATCACTGTGATCATGGTGCCCTCCGTGGTGGAACCGGCGGCAGTTGGTTGAACCAGCGCCGGCAGAGTGCGAACAGCGCGGTCGGGTCGTCCGGGGTTTTGTGCCGTTGGTACGGGCCGCTGGCGAAGACACGTCCGCTACCGGTAGCAAACGGCTGATCGGAAAAGTTTTGATCAAGGAAGACCAGCCAGCTTTCACCTTGCAGACCGGCACACGCGTTGTCGGGAAAATGGAGAATCGCCATGTGGCGTAGAAGCCGGGAGAGCTCCGTAATGACGGCAACCTCCTCGGGGTTCTGAGCAAAGCGTCTTTCCAGATCCGCCAGTTGTCGTAATGCAATGCGGCGATACGAACGGCAGCGATGTCGATGTCGCCACCACAGTGCCGCCGCGGCCAGGATCAGCAGCAGCGCAAGCAGTAGCCACCACCCCGGCGCGGGTGGCCATCCGCTTACCTGTTGCGGAAGATGAATATCGCGTAGCTGGAGTTGAGCGGGATTCATAATGTCGCTCCGAGGCTGTAGCTTGCGTCTGCGCTACGCAGACACTCCATGGGCTGATCGGTGGTGGCACAGAGTAGCAGGGTTGCGCGATGGCTTTGGCAAAATTGGCTCAGCACGTTCAGATGTTGCGTAAAACGCTGCTGATACTGCCGACGGAAATGACCATCATCGCTGTTGAGCAGCGCCTGACTAAGCCCATCGCTGATCGGATAGCAGCCATGCTCGGGCAGTGAGGCTTCCAGAGGGTCGTAGCAAAGAATCAGACGCAACGAGCAGTGACGGGCAAGTAAAATCAGTTGCTCTTCCACTTGGGCATCCCATTGCGAGAAATCACTGATCAGAGTGACCAGGCTACCGGGTCGGGCCACGCGGCGCAGACGGATCAGGGTATTGAACAGACGCTGTTGCGGATCAAAGGGCTGGTGGGCCGGTCGTTGCCAGGCTGGGGCATTGACCATCTGCTGCAGCAGGCGTAGCACGCCGCGCTTGCCCGATTGGGGGCGCAATTCAACGTGGCGCTCTTCTGAAAACAGAAACGCGCCAAGGCGGTCGCCGTCCTTGAGAGCCTGCCAGCCGATCAGAGCGGCCAGATGAGAGGCCTGAACGACCTTGAAGCGTCCACGCGTGGCGAAGAACATCGGTCGCCGGTAGTCGAGGGCGACCAGAACCGGGCGTTCCCGCTCCTCCTGAAACAGTTTGGTGTGCGGCTTGCCGGTCCGTGCCGTCACCCGCCAGTCAATGGTGCGAATGTCATCGCCATTCTGATAGCCACGGACTTCGGCGAATTCCATGCCACGTCCCCGTTGCAGGGAGCGGTAGGTGCCGCCGAGTCGGGCACGCGCCAATGCCGGACGACGCACGCTGGCCTCCAGCTGTTCGCGCAGGGCGATCAGTTGCGGCAAGGTAATGGCAATGCGTGAATTCATGTCCAAATCAGGTTTCATGATGATCCTGACAGCAAAGAGATACGATGGGGTGAGCCGTGACAGGGTTAAGGGATCGGAATCCGCTGCAGTAACTGGCGGACGAAATGATCGACACTAATACCCTGGGCTTCTGCTTCGTAGGTCAGCAGGATGCGATGACGCAAGACATCGTAGGCCAGGTTCTGAATATCCTCCGGGGTGACAAAATCACGGCCTTGCAGCCAGGCGCGACTACGGGCACAGCGATCAAGGGCGATAGTGGCACGCGGGCTGGCACCGTACTGAATCCAACCGGCCAGATCGTCGCCATAGGCTTGAGGGTCACGTGTGGCGAGGATGATCTGTAGCAGGTATTCTTCAAGAGCGTCGGCTAGGTAAACGTCCAGCACGGCGGCACGGGCCTGTTTGAGCTGACTGCGGGTCAGTTGCTCCAGCGGCGCTTCTGGAACATGGGCGGCCTCACGCCGTGCCAGTTGAAGAATCTGCCGTTCTGCCTCGGCACTGGGATAGTCGATCATGACGTGGAGTAGAAAGCGGTCGAGCTGGGCTTCGGGCAAAGGATAGGTGCCCTCCTGCTCAATGGGGTTCTGGGTGGCCATGACCAGGAATGGTTCCTTGAGCGGATAGGTGGTCTGGCCGACGGTGATCTGGCGTTCGGCCATCGCTTCGAGCAATGCCGACTGAACCTTGGCCGGAGCACGGTTGATCTCGTCGGCCAAAACCAGATTGTGAAACAGTGGGCCCTGCTGGAATTCAAACTGGCCCTGCTGGGGACGGTAGATCTCAGTGCCGGTCAGGTCGGCGGGGAGCAGGTCCGGGGTAAACTGGATGCGGTGGAAGCTGCCTTCCAGATGTTCACCGAGAAGGCGGATAGCTCGGGTTTTTGCCAGGCCAGGAGCGCCCTCCACCAGCAGGTGACCGTCGGCGAGCAGAGCGATCAGCAGGCGTTCAATCAGCAGGGGTTGACCGATGATTTGCTGATCAAGGCGCTGACTGAGTTGGACCAGATGCTGTTGAATTGTTTCCATGAATTATTCTCCACAGTTGCATAAAGTGTCACGGGTCAGGACTCACGCTAATCATGCCATGGCGTAAATTCAAGGGGATGTTAAGTTACCCGTTGTTACAGGGCGAAAACAGTTGTACTCCTGAGGTCTTCATCCGAAAAGGTGCAAATGCACAGTTCATGATTGTATTGTAAAAAAATTAGGACAGAGGTTGTTTGTAGTGCAGTCTCGCAGGCTGATGAAAAACAGCCTGTGAAGCCCATGGACGGACGCAACGCATCCATTCTTCCCCTTGAGTCCATAGACGGGCGTGCTATGATAGTCCACCCCGTTTGATGGCCTGCAATGGGGATTTTTTATTGAGGAGTCACGATGAGCGATTTGACTGAAATCCCGTTGGGCAAAACCACCACCTATCCCAGCCAGTATGATGCCGGGTTACTGTATCCAGTGCCGCGTTCTCTTAAACGCGACGAACTGGGCATCCGTGAACCTTTACCGTTTTATGGTGAGGATGTGTGGAACAGCTATGAACTGTCCTGGCTCAACAGCAAGGGCAAGCCGGTGGTGGCGCTGGCTGTTTTCCGTTTTTCCTGCCAGTCGCCCAATCTGGTCGAGTCCAAATCGTTTAAACTGTATCTCAATTCACTCAATCAGACCCGTTTTGCCGATGAGCAGGCCGTGATCAGCTGTCTACAACGTGATCTGTGTCAGGCCAGCGGCGGGCCGGTGTCCGTGCAGCTCTCCTCTCTCGATGATCAGAGTTTGTGGCAGGTCCGAACCCTGCCCGGCGAATGTCTTGACACGCTGGATCTTGATGTGGAACATTATCAGCTCAATGCCGACCTGCTGCGCTCAGCCGCAGACCCTGCCGAACAGGTTGAAGAAACGCTCTATAGCCACCTGCTCAAAAGCAATTGTCTGATTACGTCACAGCCCGACTGGGCCAGTGTGTGGATCTCTTACCGGGGTGGGCGACTAGACCGACAGGCGCTGCTCGCTTACCTGATTTCGTTTCGGCAGCACAATGAATTTCATGAACAGTGTGTGGAGCGGATTTTTACCGATCTGCTGCGCCACTGTCAGCCGCAATCCCTGACGGTTTACGCCCGTTATACCCGCCGTGGCGGCTTGGATATCAATCCTTGGCGCAGCACGGAACCCGGAACCGCCCCTCAGTGGCGGTTGAGCCGTCAGTAAGTTTCTTTACACCACCGGTCTCCCCTTTCAGGAGAGCAATCCGGATTTTTCAAGGAGTTCTATCATGGAAGATGCGTCATCTGTTGCGTCGTCGTGCGTCGATCTTAGCGGCAACGACGATTGGACCCCGTTTGATGCGCCGTCGCTGGTCGGGGCCTCGCTGCGATTTGTTTCTGGTGAGCCGGACGGTAATCGTTATCGTGTCCGCTATTACCGCAATGCGCAAGGAGAGCTACGGGCACGAATTTGGTTCGGTCCTGAAACCGAAGGCCCTCCAGGACATTCCCACGGCGGGGCCATGGCGGCCGTGTTTGATGAAGTGCTCGGTTTGGCGGCCTGGACTGCCGGTTACGGCATTGTCGTCGGCAACCTGAATGTCAGTTTCCGCAATATGCTGCCGTTGGGAACCGTCGCGACCGTCGAGAGTACGGTGCTGTCGGCTGAAGGACGTAAGATCAAGGTTCAAGGGCGTCTGGTGCAGGGCGAGACGGTGTTTGCCGAGGCCGAGTGTTTGTGTATTACGTTGCCGGAGAAGTTTTAAACGGAAGTAAGTGGTTCCTGGCGTGAGGCTGCTAGCTTTGGCCGACTTCATGACCCTTACGACGATGATCCTTGCATTCGGTGCTGCTGAACGGAAGGGCTTGGTTGCTGAATTATACACATCTGCAAGGGTGGGCACCGTCCCACCCGTTAGATCGGTGCCACACCAGAGATAAAGAAAGACGAAAGATTGTTATTAACGTTTCACGCCAAAGATGATGCGTTGCACGATTCGCCGACCTAAAGGGCGGCGAGCCGAATCTGTAAAGCAAAACGGAAACAGACTCATTGCAGGTTAAGCTAGGGTCAGGAGAAGTTCAGCCGGTTTTTGCATCCTTTTGAGTGGCCAGTCAAAAGGATGTCGGCTGCCGGGCCGAAACCCGGCGGTCTTGACGTTGATCTCGCTTTTGACCTTGAGCCTCAGTGGAAACCGACAGAAATTTCCACCTTTCACAACCCCACATCCAACCGCTGCCGCAAATAAACCGGAAACTTCGGCAGCCCCGACTGATAGGTCCCATAAAATTTATAGGTGATCACACTGCCGACTGCAGGTGGACGGTCCCGCTCGTCATCACTGAAACCGCTGCCGATCTTGAATTGCACACCATCCGGGCGCTCTACCAGCAGAGCACCGAGCCGCCCCTGATTTTTCCCCTCGCCACACAAATGTTTGACGACCACGGCCTCCGCATCCTGATAGCTTTTGACTTTAAGAATGGAGGCGCTACGTCCGGCAGTGTACTCGGCCTGTGGATCGCGGACGATCAGACCTTCACCGCCCAGGTGGACAATCCGATCCAGTTCATGCTCCATGTGGGAAAGGGACTGAATGGGAATCTGCGGGATCACATACGCATATTGAGAGGGATGCTGTTCAAACCAGGCGATGGCTTTTCTGATGCGTTGATGAAATGGCCCGTGACTGTCGGGGACATCGAAGATTGCCAGGCGGAGCGTGAACCACTCAGGATGTGGATTTTCCTGCATGACAATACTGACGGTGTTTTCAAAGCTGTTGCGTCCTGCCCACAATTCTCCTTCAACGGCAAAGGCTGGCAGATTGGCGGTGAATTCGCCGGGCGGGTGAAACTGATGGCCGTTTTTTGACCAGAGTTGTGTTCCATCCCAATAACCTCGAACCCCGTCAAGCTTTTCACTCATCCACCAACCACTGAGTGATGCGCCACTTTCATAAGAATCGGGACGCATCAGGGAGCAGGGTTCCATGGCCTGAACCGTAACGGTCGTGAAAAAGAATACGGCGATGACTGCGCGAAGGAACATCAATCGCTTTCGCCAAGAGGCAGACGGATGTACGAGGTTGTTCCCTGACCAATATTGCTTTCCACCCAGATCTCACCATGATGGGCTTCAATGATGTTTTTGGCGATGGACATGCCGAGCCCCAGGCCGCCGACAGCGGTGTTGGTGCCGTCTACCCGGTAAAATTTATCAAAAATACGTTCAACCTGGGCGGGTGTCATGCCGATCCCTTCATCGCTGACACTGAGCAGAAAACTATTGGTTTCTTTGTGACTTTGGATGCGAATTGTACCCCCTTTAGGCGAATATTTCACAGCATTGCTGAGCAGATTTTCTATGACCTGAACCATTTTGTTCTGATCGATGAAGAGAAGCGTTTCAATGTCGTCAAGGCTGGAGTCAAAATGGTGGTTTGGACAACTCTCTCGGTATTGGTCAACCATCATGACAAGGGTTTCTTCAAGAGAAATGAGTTTTTGATCGAGCGTAATCAGGCGACCCGATTCGATGCGGCTCAAATCAAGCAAATCATCAACGATAGCCGCCAGGCTCTCGGTTTTTGTAGAGATAATTTGCAGGTATTCCCGCTGCTCTTCTGGGGGGATGCTCTCAGATTCCAGCAGTAAATCCGAGAACCCGAGCATGGCCGTTAACGGTGTGCGCAGTTCATGAGCCGCCGTTGAGATGAATTCGCTTTTCAGGCGGGCCATTTCCCGACTGCGGGTCACATCCTGCAGTAATGTAATGGCGCCACTGGGAATAGATTCGTTATCGTAGATTGGCGAAAAACGTGCTTGGATGATGCGCATCTCCTGGCGGTCCTGATCCATCATTTCGACATCAATGCTGGCGCGATCTTTGTGTTGTGCAAGGATCGCATTGAGTTCGTCGCTGAAGACAGGCCCATCGACAATGGTTTCAACTTTCTGGCCAATGGCCTGCTTTTCATCAATGGCCAGCAGCTTTTGCGCACTGCGATTGATCATGGTGATGTCGTGGTTCAGGTCGGAGACGATTAGGCCGTCGGTCAAAGACGTCAAAATGGCATTAATACTGTTACGGGCCTCTTCAGATGCTCTCAAGGCTTTTGTCAGCGCGTATTCGGTCGCTTTTTGGTGGGAGATGTCTTTGTGGGTTCCTGTCAGACGCAAGGGTCTCCCCTGTTGATCACGGCAGACCACCATGCCGCGGCCGAGAATCCATTTCCAGTCGCCCTGTTTGGTTTTCATGCGAAATTCCGTGGAGAAATGGGAAATTTCGCCACGCATACAGCGTTCGTGAACCGGTCGCGTTTTGATCATGTCTTCGGGATGGACCAGTTTCTCCCACTGTTCAACGCGCTGTTCAATCTCGTCCGGCTCATAACCGAGCATTCGGCACCAGCGTTCATCCACGATATTGCTGCCGGTAGTGACATCCCAATCCCAGAAACCATCTTGTGAGCCGTCGAGTGCCAGGCGCAAACGTTCCTCTTTTTCATAAATTGCCTGCTCGGCAATTTTCCGGATATGCAAATTCCACAGCAACAGACCGATCAACAGTAGCAGCAATCCACCGGCGACGCCGACCAGCCAGAAATCCTGTTTAGCGACGGGATAAAAGGCGTTTGGCTGATTGATGATCTGGCTGCCGGGAGGGAGCTGTGACACACTGATGCCGAAACGTTTCAGCTCCTTGTCGTCGAAGAGATAGACATTGGCCTGTCCGGAGATTACCGGCAGTTGACTGATTGGAACACCGGAGAGGATCAGACCGGCCAAGCGGGCTGCCTCACGTCCCTGAGCCTCACTGCTGATCAACTTCCCACCCAACAGACCATGGCCGAGGAAGAAATCCCAGAAGCTGTAGATGGGCACCGGACATGTTCGGCGTAAGGCACGAATGGACTCTTTGAAAGAGAGGACGGTGCCATCTCGGCGCGTTAAAACGCTGCTGAGGAAAACGATCTGATTTGACTTGAGAGGGGCAACTTTTTTTTGCAGCTCTTCAACCGGAATATCCCGCCATGGTGTGATTTTGATGCCGTTGGCGTAACGACGCAGGCTCTTTTCAATATCCTGGTTGATGGCGAGATCCGTTGCCCCCAGACGGCTGCCGATCAAAATAACCTCACTACTGGTGGGGTGAATGCGTAAGGCTGCTTCCAGCGTTTCTTCGACGCTGAGATCCTCGACAACGCCGGTGATCATTTTTGTTGCGTCGATTTGTTGCGGTTGGAAATCATTCACACCACAGAAAACAATCGGCAGGCCGGGAAAAAGATTCTCCCGGTCATTTAAGGCCAGATTGAACGCATCATTATCACTGACCAGAACCAAGTCAAAATGGAGATGGCGCAGTTTGAAACGCAATAGATCCGTATAGCGATTAAGGTAATCCTGACCCGGATTACGTTTGGTATCCATGTATTCAACATGGAGGCGGACGGGTGTTGCGTCGCTGGCGAACTGTTGCGTAATGCCTGTCATCAAGCCGTCTGTCCAGGCCAGCCCGGAATGATAGGAGTGCAGTACCAGGATGTTATGAGGTGTGATTTCGGCATTTACCCTTGCGCCGAGAACGAAGAGGCACAGGGCGAGCAACAGGACTTTTTTGATATAGGAAACGGGTACAGGCGGCATCTCTTTTATTCCGTCGCAGTGTGTGAAGACAAGATCTCCTCAAGTATGACAAAAAATCAGGATTTTGTAGCTGATTTTAATGATTTATTTCTCAATGCCTGGGCGCTGACGGATTCTGGTAACTTGGCAAACAGCGTGATAGGATACGCCTTTCAATTTGAGAAGCGATGAGGGCCATGGCCGAAAAAAAATTGCGATATGCCACCTTGTTTGTGGTTTGTGTGGCGCATTTTCTTATGCCGTTTATGATGTCGGCCGTTGGCGTTGCCCTGCCGGTGATCGGGCGCGAGTTTCAGGCCAGTGCCGTTGAGTTGAGCCTGATTGAGACCACCTATGTTGCCTCGGCATCCATTTTTTTGCTCGGAATGGGCCGCCTGGGCGATATTATCGGGCGGCGCAGAATTTTTCAGTGGGGGTTAGGATTATTTACCCTTGCCGGAGGTTTGATTTCTCAAGCCTGGGCGGTGAATGGTGTGATCGGTCTGCGCTTTTTTCAGGGCATGGGCGGGTCCATGGTGATGGCGACGACCATGGCAATCGTTGTTGCCGTTTTTCCCAACAATGAACGGGGCAAGGCGCTGGGCATTGCCGTTGCCAGTGTTTATGCTGGGATTTCCTGCGGTCCTTTTATCGGTGGACTTCTGATTTCCATGTTTGGCTGGCGATCCATTTTCTATTTGTGCATTCCCCTTGGACTGACCGCGTTGGTGATCACCACTGTCCTGTTGCGTCAGGAGTGGATCGGTGCGGCTGGAGAACCTTTTGACATGCCGGGCTGGTTGATCTATGCCGTCTCCATTGCGTCACTGGTGGTGGGGACCACTCATCTGTCTCAGGGCGGGCTGTTTCGCGTTTTACCGGTGGTAGGCGTGGCTGGTCTGGTGTTGTTTCTATGGTTTGAGACAACACGTCGCTACCCTCTGCTCAATACGGATCTCCTGTTGCATAACCGCCTGTTTGCACTGAGTAACCTGTCGGCTATGTTCAATTATGCCGGCACGTTCAGCATGACCTTTTTTCTCAGTCTGTTTCTTCAGGTCGTCATGGGGTTTGCCCCGCATCAGGCCGGGTTGGTATTGATTGTCCAGCCTTTGGTGCAGACGATTTTTTCTCCACTGTGTGGCCGTCTGTCTGACCATTATCCCGCAGAGCGGGTGGCGACTGCCGGTATGGCCTTATGCGCCTTTGGCATCGGTCTTGCCGCGACGTTAACGGCGCAATCGCCACTTTGGTTTATTATGGTCATTCTGGTTGTTTTGGGCGGTGGATTTGCGTTGTTTTCATCGCCCAATACCCGGGTGATCATGACCAGTGTTGCCGAGCGTGATCTGGGCGTGGCGTCCGGCTTCTCTGCCAGTATGCGCACTTTGGGGATGATGTCCAGCATGACGATTGTCACGGTGATTTTCTCCTGGCAGATGTCCGGGCAACCGATTACAGCGCAAACTCAGGACCTTTTTATCCGCAGTATGCATATTTCCCTGCTGATTTTCAGTGGCCTCTGCGCCCTGGCCGTGTTCAGTTCTTTTGGCCGGCACGGGGCACGGCACAGGGCTTAGTTGTTTTTTGCATGAATCATTTTTCAATTTTCAGGAGTGTTCTCAACGATGAGTGACCATACGATTCCCCGAACAGAATCCGCTTACAGCTATCCGCTGTTGATTAAACATTTATTGCAATCTCCGTTGGTCAGTGCCCCGGATCAGGAGATCGTCTATCGCGATCAGTTGCGCTATACCTATCGCGAGCTGCATGGCCGGATTTGCCGTCTGGCCAATGCCTTGCTGGCCATGGGCGTCAAGGCCGGAGATACCGTTGCCGTTATGGACTGGGACAGTCATCGGTATCTTGAGTGCTTTTTTGCTGTGCCGATGATCGGTGCGGTTCTGCATACGGTCAATGTCAAGCTGTCCGCCGAGCAGATCCTCTACACCATTGACCATGCTGAGGATAATGTCTTGCTGGTTCATCGCGATTTTGTGTCCATTCTTGAACAGATCAAGGGGCGTATCGCCACGGTTGATCATTACATCCTGCTCAATGACGGTGACGAGGCACTTGCCTCTTCCATCCCTTTTACCTCCGAATATGAAGAGTGGTTGGCCCAGGCGTCTCCATACGCCGAGTTTGCCGATTTTGATGAGAATACCCGGGCAACGACATTTTATACCACCGGCACCACCGGTCTACCCAAGGGCGTTTATTTCAGTCACCGGCAACTGGTTCTCCATACCATGGGTGTTCTGGCGGCTCTCGGCACGCCGCAACAGCAGGGCCGCCTCCATCAAGGCGATGTCTATATGCCGATCACGCCGATGTTTCACGTCCATGCCTGGGGCCTGCCCTATGTGGCGACAGTGCTGGGGGTCAAGCAAGTCTATCCGGGACGTTACCTTCCCGAAGTGCTGCTCGAACTGATTGACCGCGAGCAGGTGACCTTTTCCCACTGTGTGCCGACTATTCTCCATATGCTGTTTAAAAGTCCCCATGTCGATCAGATCGACTTGAGTCGCTGGAAAGTGATCATCGGTGGCTCGGCCATGTCGCGCAGTCTCTGCCGTCAGGCCATGGATCGTGGCATTGATCTGTTTACCGGTTACGGCATGTCGGAAACCTGTCCGATTCTTTCTCTGGCTCATCTGGATGAGGAAATGCTTGAACTGGATGCGGATGACCAGGCTGAGATTCGCTGCAAAACCGGGCGCCCCATGCCTCTGGTTGATCTCAGGGTCGTCAATGAGAAGATGGAGGATGTGCCGCATGACGGCAGCTCCAGTGGCGAAATCGTCGTACGGGCTCCATGGCTGACGCAGGGCTATCTGAAAGACACGCGTAATTCTGAAAATCTCTGGCAGGGCGGTTATCTGCATACCGGCGATGTGGCGACACGCGACAGTAAGGGCTATCTGAAAATTACGGACCGCACCAAAGACGTGATTAAAAGTGGCGGCGAATGGATCTCATCTCTTGAGCTGGAAGACCTCTTTTCCCACCATCCGGCCGTCGCTGAAGTGGCCGTCATCGCCCAGCCCGATGAAAAATGGGGGGAGCGGCCCTTGGCCTTGGTGGTGCTGAAGTCAGATCTGGAAACACTACCGGGCAAGAAAGAGCTGTTGGCCCTGTTGCATGACTATACCGATACCGGCGTGATCTCCAAACAGGTGGTGTTGACCCGTTTTAAATTTGTCGACGAGATTGACAAAACCAGTGTCGGCAAAACGGATAAAAGGACCTTGCGGGAAAAACACCTGGCCTGATTCGGTCGCGGCGGGCTTGAAAAAAAATGTCGGGAGAGCTACAGTGATCGCCACATGTTGACGGGAATGGAGTTCTCCCGGTAACCGCCTGACGGACGTGTCGGGCTGATGACTCCTGTATGGAGACCGCGACGGTGGTCTTTGTGCAGGAGTTTTTTGTGTTTTTCCGTCATTCGCAACACTACGGAAATGGTTAAGGAGTATGTCATGCCGATACGTTGGGATGTCCGTGAGCATTTGAGCTTGGGCTGGTTTGTGCTGCGCTGGCTGGCTATCGTCGCTCCGGTTGCGGCCTTGATCGGTTCCAGTGTGGCTTTTTTCCTCTGGCTGTTGTCCGAAGCCACTCAGACCCGCTGGGCGCATCCGGACTTGGTCTATGGCCTCCCTCTGGCAGGTATTTTTATCGTCCTGTGTTATCACTATGTTGGCAGTACCGCTGGGGGCGGGAATAATCTGGTGATGGAGCAGATCCATCAGCCTGGTGCCGGCATCCCCAAACGCATGATGCCGTTGGTTTTGTTTGCGACTGTAATGACCCATCTGTTTGGTGGCTCAGCAGGGCGTGAAGGAACCGCTGTACAGATGGGGGGCAGCATTGCTCAGGTGTTTACCCGTCCTTTTCGACTCAATGAAGAAGACACACGCATTTTACTGACCTGCGGTGTGGCCGCCGGTTTTGGTGCTGTGTTTGGCACCCCGCTGGCGGGAGCTGTCTTTGCCCTTGAGGTGTTGGCCGTAGGGAAAATGCGTTATGAAGCCCTGATCCCTTGTCTCATGGCCAGCGTGCTCGGAGATCTGGTGTGCACGGCTTGGGGGATTGGCCATACCCACTACCAGATTGTCGCCCCGGAATTACATATTGATGCCGTAGTCGCCCATGTTTCGCTGACGCTTGCCGGGAAAGTGATGTTGGCATCGGTGCTTTTTGGTCTGACCGGGTTTCTGTTCGCCGAACTTACCCATGCCCTGTCCGGTCTGTTTAAAAAATATATCCACAGGCTGTGGTTGCGACCGGTGATTGGCGCTAGCGTTGTGCTCGGCATCAGTTTTTTGCTCGGCACGCGTGACTATCTTGGTCTTGGCGTTGGCTCGGCAACAGCGGACGGCATCTCCATCGTTAATGCCTTTTCCGGCACGGGGGTGACGCCGTGGAGTTGGTGGTGGAAGTTACTGCTTACCGCGGTCACCCTGAGTAGTGGTTTTAAAGGGGGGGAAGTGACGCCATTGTTTTTTGTCGGTGCCACCCTCGGAGCTGCCTTGGCAGGCGTACTGGGTGTGCCGGTGGATCTGCTGGCCGGTATCGGCTTTATTGCCGTGTTTGCCGGGGCGACCAATACACCTCTGGCCTGCACATTGATGGGCGTCGAACTGTTCGGAGCCCAATATCTTGAGTATTTCGCGATCGCCTGTTTTTTATCGTATTTATTCAGCGGTCATTCCAGCATCTATTTGTCGCAACAGATTGCTGCACCCAAAGGCGGTGTTTCTTTTTATCAGGGGGTGGACACCCTCAAATCTGCGCGTGACGTGCGTCGTTTCTGGTGGCGACGTCAACCGCGTGATTAATAGGGAGAGGTTATGAATCTCGAAAATAATGCGACGTTGGAGACGATTTTTCGCCGACACAGCATTCGTAAATTTACCGATCAACCGGTCAGCAGTGAGGTTTTGCAGACCATTCTCGATGCCGCCAATCAGGCACCTTCAGCACACAATCAACAATCATGGCGTTTCGTCGTTGCTTCTGGGGATAAGAAACGTCAGTTGGCTGAGCTGGTCAAGCAACGTGCGACAGAGTTCCCCAAGGCCTCTTCAGCGCTTCTGCGAATGGCTGCACGCAGTATCGCGACGGCCCCTGTGGTCGTGGCGGTGGTCAATACCGGTGAGCTGATTGACCATGGCACCCGGCTGTTTCAGTTGGAGAGTGCTGATGTCAGCCGTGATTTTTTTCGGACCATGGAAATTCAGAGTTCGGCTGCGGCGGTGGAAAATATGTTGCTGGCCGCGACAGCTTTTGGCCTGGGTAGTGTCTGGCTCGGGGTGTTGTTTTTAATCAAAGATGAGGTGATGAGTTTTCTCGGTGAACGCCAGGGAGAATTCATGGCGGTGGTCCCCATTGGTTATGCCGAACGTGACAGCCAAGGACCGAAAAAAAGAGCCACCAGCGTCCTTGTAAAATATCTAGATTAAATTTAGTGAAATGTAATGACTCTGTGCTTGAGTCCATGAACGCGCAGTGCTAGATTAGAAAGCAAAGAAACATATCTGTCTATTTTTGTAGCACTTTTTTGACATTGCCAGGATGTTTTTATTCAGTTTGCCTGCCTATACTGCGGGTTTAATAAAGACCAGCCCTTTCTGCTCTCGGGAGACCTTTGCATGAAAAACTTGTCCATTAAAGTCAAGGTAATCGGCGTCAGTATTCTGTTGCCGACGCTGCTGCTGTGCGGCCTGTTCGTTGCTTATGTGGTCCAAGAAAAAAATACTGCTGTAACGACCTTTGTTGATAAAGCACGGACGATTACTGTTACGGTTGAATCGACCCGAGAAGGGATGGAAGAGCTCTATAAAAAAAGTGTTTTTACGCCGGAGATGTTACGCGGTTTTGCTGATGGCGGGCATGCGGACAAATTGTTTGCAGCTGTTCCTGTCGTTTCATCCTGGAACGCGGCCATGCGTAAGGCAAAAGAAGGGGGTTACGAGTTCAAGGTCCCCAAATTCAGCCCGCGTAATCCGGCCAATGAACCTGATGAGTTGGAAGCACGTGCTCTGAAAAAAATGAAAGCAGAGAATCTGACGGAATACTATGAGATTGATGAACAGCGCAATGCCGTGCGTTATTTCCGCCCGGTTCGCCTGACGGAAATCTGTCTGACCTGCCATGGTGATCCTGTTACTTCTGCTGAGTTTTGGGGCAACGAAAATGGGCTTGATCCGACCGGAGCCCGCATGGAGAACTGGAATGTTGGTGAAATTCATGGCGCGTTTGAGGTGATTCAATCTCTGGATGCCGCCGATGCCCAACTGGCAGCTTCGTTATGGAAGGGCGGCAGCGCGGTTCTTGGTGGTCTGATCCTTTACGCCGCGTTACTGACCTTGTTTGTCATGCAGAATTTGATCCGTCCTCTCGGCAAAAGTGTCGCCATGATTGAAGCCATGGAGCAAGGCAAGCTGGATCAAAGACTGCGTTTTGAAAATAATGATGAAATGGGCCGCATGGGACGGGCCATGGATGCTTTTGCCGACAGTCTGCAACACGAAATCCTGACGGCATTTGATAAGCTGGCCAAGGGGGATTTCACTTTTGCCGCCAAAGGTTTGATCGGAAAACCTCTTGCTCAGGCCAATGATGCTTTGAATGACAGCATGGGGCAGGTTCAATTGGCTGGTAACCAAATTTCAGCCGGTGCGGATCAGATTTCCGACACCAGCCAGACGCTATCGCAGGCTGCGACGGAGCAGGCCAGTTCTCTCGAAGAGATCTCTGCATCCATGAATGAAATGGCTTCGCGGACCAAGCAAAATGCGGACAATGCCGTTCAAGCCAGCCAGCTCGCCGCCGAGGCCAGTACTGCTGCATCGAAAGGCAACGAGCAGATGCAGGAAATGGTTGGTGCGATGGGTGAAATCAACGAATCAGCCCAGAACATCTCCCGTATTATCAAGGTTATTGATGAAATTGCTTTCCAGACCAACCTGCTGGCGTTGAATGCTGCCGTCGAAGCGGCTCGTGCCGGTCAGCATGGTAAAGGCTTTGCGGTTGTTGCCGAGGAAGTTCGTAATCTGGCGGCACGCAGTGCCAAAGCGGCCAGTGAGACGGCTGAATTGATTGAAGGTGCCGTCCAGAAAGCAGGTAACGGTACCCAGATTGCTGAAAGTACGGCAGAGGCTCTCGATGGTATTGTCAGTGGGATTACCAAGGTTTCCGATTTGGTCGGTGAAATTGCCGCAGCATCTGACGAACAAACTCAGGGGATTTCTCAGGTCAGTGTCGGCCTGAGCCAGATCGACGAGGTGACCCAGCAAAACACCGCCAATGCGGTGCAATGTGCCGCCACTTCTGAGCAACTTGCCGCTCAGGCAGCCCAGCTTCAGGAGATGCTCGCCGGATTTACACTGTATTCGACAAGGTCACATTTTCAGGCTCCGCCAGCGAGACCCGCGGTAAAAAAACAACCGGCTCTCAGTGCTCCGGCACCGCGTAAGGCGCCAGCACAAAGTCCGTCAGGAGGTGACAGCTGGGGCGGCGTGAAGAGCGGTGGTGATGACTTTATCGCTCTTGACGATGATGAGTTTGGAAAATACTGATCGTTTTAGCTGATATCAAACAGCAAAAAGGCCCGCAGATAATGCGGGCCTTTTTATTTTGCGGCGCAATGTTTTGAGAGATTCCCACTCTATCTCTTACCTCACAGCGCAATGGGAATCTCCATCCCTGTTTTTATCGTTGGTGCGTTACAGTTTGGCAATGGACTCGCAGCGATTTTTACCGTTTTGTTTGGCGATATAAAGCGCCTGATCCACCCGCTGTAACAGACTGTCATGATTGTCCTGATCCAAATACTCGACGATGCCGAAACTTGCCGTGGTATGCATAGTCTGTTGTTCATTTATGACGGCAAGGGCCTGAATCGACAAGCGGATCGATTCCGCACGCTTTACGGCGTCTTCCAGGGCGCAGTGCTTGAGCAGGACAAGAAATTCTTCGCCGCCCCAGCGTCCGAGAATGTCACTGTCCCGCAGGACGCTGGTCGCGGTTTCCGCCACCGACTGCAGCACTTTGTCTCCAGCCATGTGACCGTGGGTATCGTTGATCTGTTTGAAATTGTCCAGATCAAACAAAATAATGCTGAATGGGACCTGGTGGCGCTGCTGTTCCCGAAACCATTGATGAAGGTAAAGATCAAGCGCTTGACGGTTGGCAATACCGGTGAGCTTGTCCGTCAGGGCCATTTCTTCCAGCCGTTTTTGGTAGCGGCTGATCGTGAGATGCAGCAACCAGGTGACGATCAGGGTAATGGATAGGCAGATGGCAATGTTGAGCAGCAATGTCAGGCGAATACTGCGTAATACGGGTTCTTCTGATTGTTCCACCATCAGATACCAATTGAACTCAGGAATGTAGCGCGTGTTCAAATGGTAAGTTGCGCCTGACTTTTTGTAGATCAAAGTGGTCTGCTCTTTGTGGAGTACTTCTTCAGTATGGGCAGCCAAGCCTTCAATATCTGCCAGGGAATGAATCGAAACAGGAAAGTTCTGCCCGGCTAGAGCCAGTTGCCCCTGAGGGTCGACAAAAAAGATCGTGCGCTGGTAATCCCGCTGGTAGTTTTCTATCAGGTTTTTTACCGCTGAAACGGTCAGGCCGACACCGGTCGCACCAATAAACCGACCCTCGAAATCTTTGACACGATAATTGATAAAAATGGTCATGCTGTCGTGATTAGCCATGTCCGGATCGACATTGATTTCATAATCATCGTCCATATCGCGAACGCGGAAGTACCAGGTGTCCCGTGGCTCCTGAGCGGAAACGGTTTTAAGAATACCTTGGGCATAATAATAACGATGGCTGTGCTCTGAGACGAAAAAACTGGTTACCGTGCCATAGTGCTTTTTGATCTCGTTGAGGTAGCGCACCATTTTATCGGCATCTTGCTCACCCTCAGTGACCCAGTCGCGTAAAAACGTATCGTTGGCCATCAACGAGGAAATGAACAGGGGGCGTAACAGGTCGCGTTGAATTTCAGAGTAGATCGTATCGCTGGTGAGAGGAAGCTCGTTGTCGTCAATGCGGGTGCGCAGTGTTTCCAGTGACGCAAAGTAACTGGCCAGGCTGGTAATGAGAAAGCCGCAGGCAAGAAGCAGAGTCAAAATAATAACGAGGCGGCGTTTGTGGATCATAGAGTCCTTTCACCCCTAAAAGGGGATCAGAAAATTGAAGCAATGCGCTCATAGGATTGATTCAGGCGCTTACTGGTCATTTTAAACAGCCCTTTAAGCAGTTTCAAGCCAAGGCTTGGATGGTCCTGAATTAACGCTTCGAAATTCTCGTTGGACAAAAACAGTAATTCCACATCGGTAATCGCCTCGGCACTCACTCCGCGCACTTCGTCGGTCAAAAGGCACAATTCACCGACAACAGATCCGGGTCCATAGGTGCCGACGATGATGTGGCGATTAGAGAATTCCGTCCGTTTTTTGATGCCCAGGCGACCATTGAGGATGAACGCGGCTTTATTCTCCTTGTCGCCTTCATGCCACAGTTCTTCACCAGCCTCAACACGATGGTGCGTGCAAAATTGCAGCAGGCACGAGATCTCCTCGTGTGGCATGGTGCGGAAAAAACGAAATTTATCTTGCGTCAAAGCTGGTAATGACGTCATGGTAACAATCCATAGCAGGGGACAATGTGCAGGCAAATGGTATCCAGATTTCGCAGGAAGTCAATGAAAACCCTGATTGTTTCAGTATTTACGGTTCTGTAGGAGTTTTTTATGGATTTTGACCAGCGAGATGAGTTTTTCATGGCCCGCGCCTTGGAACAGGCCAGACAGGCTGAGCAGCTAGGCGAGGTGCCTGTCGGTGCCGTGATTGTCCTTGATGGCTGTGTCATTGCCGCAGCTGGAAATCGCCGTGAAACATGGCAGGACCCCACCGCCCATGCTGAACTGATTGCTCTACGCGAAGCCGCGAAGCGCATCGACTCCTGGCGCCTCGAAGGAGCCACGCTCTATGTGACTCTGGAGCCCTGTGTCATGTGCATGGGCGGCATCATTCTGTCCAGGATTCCCCGTCTGGTGTTTGGTGCCCGTGATCCACGCGTCGGTGCCGTCGGCTCGGTCTTTGATCTGGCTGACGATGAGCGTTTTAATCATCGTGTTGACGTGCACGAAGGGGTGCTTAAAGAGCAGTGCAGCGAAATTCTTTCGGAATTTTTTCGTCAATTGCGTGAAAAGAAAAAGGCTGCTAGAATGCGCCGCGCATAAAACGCGTAATCATTTTCATGGAGAGGTGTCCGAGCGGCCGAAGGTGACAGACTCGAAATCTGTTGTGGGGCAACCCACCGTGGGTTCAAATCCCACCCTCTCCGCCATCATTAATAAAAGGGGCGTTGCCAAAAGGTAACGTCCCTTTTGTTGTTCAAATCGTTGGGAAGAGAATCCTACGTTTTTAAGGTCATACTGTTTGCGGCGAAATTTACAGCGCGCGGTGGTCGTGACCGGTTTTATCCAGATAGTATTCGTAATCCCCTTCGTAGGCGGTCATGCCGCCGTGGCTGATTTCAAACACCCGGTTGACCAGCGAGCGCAAAAAGTGGCGGTCATGGCTGACCAGCAGCAGGGTGCCCTGAAAGCCCTGCAGGGCTTCAAGCAGCACTTCACGTGACTGGATGTCGAGGTGGTTGGTCGGTTCGTCAAGGATTAGAAGATTGAGCGGACGGCCCAGTAATGTGGCCAGTACCAGACGCGACTTTTCCCCACCGGATAACTTATCCACACGTTTATCCACATCATCGCCTTGAAACAGAAACGCCGCACACAGGTTGCGCAGTACGCCGAGAGTCAGCTGGGGCAGGGCGTCCTGCACGGTTTCAAAAACCGTCTTGTTGGGGTTGAGTAGTTCCATGGAGTGCTGGCTGAAGTAGCCGGTCAACACATTGGCGCCGATGGTCACGTTTCCGGTGGTTGGCTCAGTGTCGCCATGGAGCAGCTTGAGAAAGGTCGATTTACCGGCGCCGTTGACACCGACCACGGCGATTTTTTCACCGCGCCGCACCAAGCCACTGACATTGCTGAGCACCTGTTTGTCTTCGCCTTCGGGTTGTGACCAGACCTTGCCGAGATCGTTGAAAGCCAATACGTCATCGCCGCTGCGCGGTGGCTCGGCGAATTCAAAGCGAATCCGTTTTTGTTCCGGCGGCAGTTCGATGCGCTCGATTTTTTCCAGCTTCTTCACCCGTGACTGGACCTGGGCGGCGTGGGAGGCTCGGGCGGCAAAGCGGGAAATGAACTCCTCCTCCTTGGCCAGCATCTCCTGCTGTCGTCGGTGACTGGCCAGCAGTTGTTCGCGGCGGATCTCCCGCTCGGTCAAGTAAAAGTCGTAGTTGCCGCTGTAGGTGGTGATGGTGCCGTTACCGATTTCGATAATCCGGCTGACCAGGCGGTTCATAAAGTCACGGTCATGGCTGGTCATGACCACGGCGCCTTTGTAGTCATCCATCAGCCAGTTCTCCAGCCAGATGATCGATTCCATATCAAGGTGGTTGGTCGGTTCATCAAGCAGCAGCACGTCGGGATTGATGGTCAGGATGCGTGCCAGGGCAATGCGCATTTTCCAGCCGCCGCTGAACTCTTCCACCGGGCGACCATGATCCTGGGGGGCAATACCGAGGCCGGTGAGCACGGCCTGGGCACGCGATTCGAGATCGTAACCGCCGCGATGCTCAAACTCCTGCTGCACGTTGCCGTACTGTTCAAGCAGGGTGGCCATCTCATCATCTTCCAGCGGCTCGCACATGCGCGCTTCCATCTCCTTGAGCCGGTCACCGAGAGCCACAGTAGCTTCAGACGCGGCCACCACCTCTTCAAGAGCTGAGCGCCCGGCCATGTCGCCGACATCCTGGGAGAAGTAACCGATGACGGTTTTCTTGCCGCAGGTGATGTCGCCGCTGTCCAAGGCTTCTTCGCCGGTGATCAGGCGGAAAATGGTGGATTTGCCAGCGCCGTTGGGGCCGACCAGGCCGGTACGGCTGCCTGCTGGTATCTGCAGACTGGCATTTTTAAACAGCACGCGGCTGCCGTGTTGTTTGGTGATGTCGGTGAGATGAATCATCCTATGTCCTTGCTGAGTGGGGCAGATTTATCGGCTGAAAGTCACGGCGTGGGAATAACATGGTTGGCGCGCAGACACAAGAGTAAAGCAATCCGCCCGGACTTTTCCTGGAGGCGGCAACGCATTAGAAGATAAAACCGCTGATTTTGTTCAAAAAACTCGACAAAAGCAGCCTTGGCACATTAATGTTTTGGTTAATCGAAATCTAACAGGGAGTGTCCTATGCCGCTTGAGGGTCTTATGGTCGACAGCCAGCTGATGCTGATTTTAAAACTGCTTCTGGCGTTTGCCGCGGGCACTCTGGTCGGCATTGAGCGCGAGAAACACGGTCGTCCGGCCGGTCTGCGCACCCATATTCTGGTGTGTGTCGGTGCCTGCCTGATGATGGTGGTGTCCGAAGGGGTGTTTTATAAATTCGGCCATCTATCCGCCGAAGGCGTGGTGCGGCTCGATCCGGGACGTATCGGCGCGCAGATTATCACCGGCATCGGTTTTCTCGGCGCCGGGGTCATCCTGAAAGAAGGGGTGTCGGTACGCGGCCTGACCACGGCGGCCTGTTTGTGGTATGTAGCCGGTTTGGGCATGGCTTTCGGCATGGGCATGTTTGTTATTGGTTCCGTGGCAACGGCCTTGGCCCTTGTTGCCCTGATCGGCATGAAGAAACTTGAGCCGGTGCTGATCAAGGACCGCTTTCTCAACCTATGCGTGGTGACGACCTCCGATGTGGATGTGCTGGATGATTTGCAGCAGGTGTTCAGCAGCCATCAGCTGCTTGTTTCCAACATCGAACAGGAGGTCAACCTGCTGGAGAATCAGCGGCGCTACGATTTTGTCCTGACCCGTCACCAGAAGCGCATTGGCCGCGAGCTGATCGGACATATTCTCGAACTCGATGGCGTGGTCCGGGTGCGCTATCGCTGATTTTGCCGGGCAAAACGCTCAACTTCTTTTTTACCGCCGACCACGTGATCATGGTCACAACCTTTTTCATGCCGATCAGTACAATGCTTCTCTGGTTCCCGCGACAGATCAGATTCCAGAGGAGGTCGAATGTTATCCAGTGCAAACGCCCTGCGGGCGATTCCCTTATCCCAGCTTAAAGAACAGCAAACTGCCGTTGTCCGCTCCTGCTCGGCAACGGGAGCGCTGAAGCAAAAGTTCCTCAACATGGGGTTTATTCCCGGTGCCGAGCTTCTGATGGTTCGCAACGCTCCTTTACGCGACCCTATTGAAATTGGAATTCAAAATTATTTTCTTTCGCTGCGCCGCTCTGAAGCGGAGATGATTCAGGTGGAACGGTTATGATCAATGTCGCCTTGGCCGGGCAGCCCAACTGCGGCAAATCAACCATCTTCAACATGCTCAGCGGCGTCAACCAGCATGTGGCCAACTATCCGGGGGTCACCGTTGACAAAAAGTCGGCGACGGTCAAGTTCGATGGCTGTGGCTATCAGATTGTCGATCTTCCCGGCACCTATTCGTTCAGCATGTTCTCCCTGGAAGAACGCGTTGCCAAATCCTTTTTGCTCAACGAAGACACCGATGTCATTGTCAACGTGGTCGATGCCGCCAATTTGCGCCGTAACCTCTATTTGACGTTTCAGCTGCTCGAATTGGGCAAGCCGGTGGTCATGGTGCTGAACATGATGGATGTTGCCGAGCGCAGACGGATTGAGATCGATATCGACCTGCTCTCGCAACTGCTCAATATCCAGGTCGTTGAAGCGGTCGGAGCCCGACAAAAGGGTAAACATGAGATCCTCCATGCCATTGAACGGGCCAGCCAACAGAAGATAACGCGCCCGTTTCGGATTGATTACGGCCTTTTCGAACCGTATATCGCCCGATTGGAGGAAAAGATCACCATTGAGTCGACCATCGCCCGCCGCTGGTTGGCCGTCAAGGCTCTGGAGGGCGATGACGTGGTGCTCGACAAGGTCGGACTGAGCCTTGAAGAAGTGCAGAGACTTGGTGACGAGGTCCATGAACGCAACGATCTGGATGTGGACCAGACCTTTGCCGCCATGCGCTACCAGAACGCCGATATCGTTTACCACCGTTGCGTGCGTGAAGCCGCCGACAAGAAGCAGAGTCTGACCGACCAACTGGACCGGATCATTTTGAACAAATGGCTGGCGTTTCCCATTCTCGGCCTGATCATCTACCTCGTATATCAGCTATCAATCGTTGCCGGTTATCAGCTCACCAATTATACCTGGCCCCTGCTGGCTTCGATCAAGAATTTTATTGTCGGCTTCCTGCCGCCGCCGGACATGGTGGACGTGCCGTTGCTGACGGATCTGTGCATATGGATGGTCAACAGCACCATTGCATTACTTAACTACCTGCCGATCTTCTTCATCCTGTTTGCCTTGATCGCCATCCTTGAAGATGTCGGCTACATGCCGCGCATGGCCTTCATCCTCGACCGGGTGTTCAAGCGTTACGGGCTGCACGGACAATCCACGCTGCCGCTGGTGCTTGGCGGCGCCTTTGTCGGCGGTTGCGCCGTCCCCGGCGTCATGGCCACCAAGGGGATTGCCGACGAACGGGCGCGACTGGCGACCATTCTCACCGTGCCCTACATGAACTGCCTGGCCAAGGTGCCGTTTTATACCCTGCTGCTCGGGGCGTTTTTTGCCGAAAACATGACGCGAATGATGTTTTACATCTCCACGGTCACCCTGTTTATTGCCCTGATCGTCGCCCGGATGCTGACGTCAACGGTATTGTCCAACCGCGAAACCGCGCCGTTTATTATGGAGCTGCCGCCGTACCACCTGCCCACCCTCAAAGGGGTGTTGCTGCGGGCCTGCCAACGGGTGTGGCTGTACATTAAAAAGGTCGTCACCATTGTTCTGGCCGTTGCCGTGGTGCTGTTTGCCCTGTTGCAATATCCGGGCGTACCCGACGCCTCCATGGAAAAATTGCGCGCCGAAGCGGACCAGGCGTTGCAGGCTTTTGACCGTAAAGCGAAAAAAACAGCGCTTTATGCGCTGGTCGATGAACGTGCCGAAGTGATGACGCTGGTCAATCTTTACGACGGTTACAAAGCCAAGCGGATGCTGACCGGCAGTAAAGACGCGGTTGACGCTCTGGATAAGGACTTTCTCGCGGCCAATCCGCAACTGTTCCCCATCGTCCGCGGCACGGGCAAAGACGAAAAGACCATCAACCGCGCGGTACGCAACCTGTCAAAAGTGGCTAAAAAACTACAGATGGAGATCAAAAACGAGAAGATCTCCCATTCGTTTCTCGGCATGTTCGGCCGTGCTCTGGAACCCGTCACCCAATTTTGCGGTTTTGACTGGCGGGTCAACGTGGCCTTTCTCAGTTCATTCGCCGCCCGTGAAAGCGCCGTGGCCACTCTCGGGTCTATTTATGAAAAAGGCAAACAGGAGCGTGCCGAAGCTTCCATCGCCTCGGACGGCGCCTATACGCCCATCCATGCCGTGGCCATGCTGATCTTCATGATTTTGACGCCGCCCTGCATCGCCACCATGGTCGTGGTCAAGCTGCAGTCCGGCTCATACCGTTGGATGACGTTTGCCATCTTTTTTCCCATAACGCTCGGTCTGCTGCTGTCCGGAACCTTCTTTACCCTGGCGCAAAATCTGGGTTGGAGCGGTCTCGACATGATGCATTATTTCTATCTTTGCGTTGTCGGCGTCGCCCTGCTGCTGGCTTTTATCCGTTCAAAACAACCGGCCTGGAAGGTCGGAGAATAGCCTCACCCATAGAAAGGGACTTACACCATGAAACGAACCATTCTTTTCACCCTCTTGCTTCTTCTGTTCAGTGCTTCTTCGGTTCTGGCCCATACCGCTTTGATGTCCTGCTTTGACGAAGGCGACGGCACCATCACTTGCGAAGGCGGCTTCAGCGACGGCAGCAGTGCCAGTGGCGTGGAAGTGCGCGTTGAGCAAAACGGCAACGTGCTGCTCAAAACCAAAATGAATGAATACAGCGAAGTGAACTTCAAAAAACCGCAGGGTGATTACACCGTCATTTTTCGCGCGGGCGAAGGTCACAGTGTCACTGTTTCCGGCAAAGATATCGTCGAATAACCGGCGCCTCGCTTTTCCTCTTTTTTTCAAGGAAGGATCATCATGAAGAAAGCATTCCTGTTCAGCACGGCAGCCTTGCTGTTCGCCGCTTCTCCGGCGCTGGCCCATTTCCAGATGCTCTACACGCCGCAATCAGCCTTGGACAAGGGCACCACCATTGAATTGCGCGAAGTGTTCACCCATCCCTTTGCCGACGAGCACACCATGGACATGGGGTTGCAGGCCGATGGCAGCAAGAAGCCGGTAGAGGCGTTTTACGTCATCAACAAAGGCAAGAAAAAAGACCTGCTCGATACCTTGAAACCGATCAGCTGGCAGGGGCATCACAACAGCGGTGCTGCGTATCAGTCGCAGTACAAAGCGCAGCGCATGGGCGATCATGTGTTTGTCCTGCAACCGGCGCCGTACTATGAAGGCGGTGAAGGGGTTTATATCCAGCAAATTACCAAAATGATGGTCAACGTCGCCGGTGCCCCCACGGATTGGGATGCTGAACTTGGCCTCAAAGCCGAGATCGTGCCGCTGACCAAACCCTATTCGATCTGGACCGGCTCCACCTTCAGCGGCATTGTTAAAAGCAACGGCCAACCGGTGCCGTTTGCCGAGATCGAAGTGGAATACCTCAATCACGCGGTTGATCTGGCCAAAAACGCCATGGGCAAGGCCTATGTCGAAGCCCCCCATGACAGTTTTGTCACCATGGGCATCAAGGCCGACGCCAACGGCAAGTTTACCTTCGGTCTGCCTAAAGCCGGCTGGTGGGGCTTTTGCGCCCTGGGGGCCGGAAGCGACAAAGAATATCAAGGCAAGGAACTCAGTCAGGATGCCGTGATCTGGGTCCAGGTCACGGATATGAAATAGTCGATAAGCGATCCTTTGACATTGTAAGCCAACATCAAGTCGCTGTCCGCTGGTCGGGGAGCGGCTTTTTGTTTTCAGTCACATAGGGAACAGGCTGCTGAAAAATCGGTTGTTTCCGTCTCTGTTGTTTCGTGACCTGGATCACAGACAGCTCATAAAGCATCTTTTATTGTTAATCAGTCAATTCTTTCCAAAGTGTGGCAACTTCCGTTGTCACCCGCGATGACGGGTTAAGCTTATGCAGATCAGCGTTCGTCACCATACCCCGCAACGGCTACGCGTTCGTGTCCAGGGATTGCGGAACAATCGTCTGCTCGGCAAAGAGCTGGACGTTCTGCTGCAACAGTGCTCGTTGCCCATTGCCCATCAAACGAAACTTCGCTCGGGTTGCCTGGTGGTGACTCATGCGCCGGACAGGGCGCTGCGTGGCGAATTGTTGGCGCTATTAAAGGGTTATTCTGCCGCGCCACTGGCCACGCCGTTGCCGAATCAGCCCGGTTGCGAATGTGATCTGGTCTGCGCCCGCTGCCATCCGGCGGAAAAACCGGCCCCGTCCCTGACGCGTCAACTGGTGGGCGTGACATTGCTGACCGGCTATGTGGTGTGGGTGTTTATCCGTCAGACCATTTTGCGTAAACCGGTGTCTGAAAACGCCCTGAGTCTGACGTCCGGCGTGGCTCTGGTCGCCGCGATTCCGTTGTTTCGCGAAGCCTGGGTCGAGATGCGCCGGGGCCGCCACAAAAGCCTGTTCCCGTTTTTGTCGGCCACCTGTTTTCTGGCCATTGCCCTCGGTCAGGCGTTGACCGCGCTGGAGGTGATCTGGATTCTGCGCGTCGGCATGTTGCTTGAAGATTACGTCGCCCGCCGCTCCCATCGCGCTATCCGCGATATTCTCGAGCTGACGGAGAAAAACACCTTTATTCTGGTTGACGGCATTGAAGTGGAGGTTGCCGTCGATGAGGTCAAACAGGGTGACACCGTCGTCTGTCATACCGGGGAAAAGATCGCCGTGGACGGCACCGTTATGCGCGGCAGTGCTTTGGTCGATGAATCCTCCGTCAACGGCCGTTCGGAGATGGCAGCGCGTAACGCAGACGATTCAGTGTTCGCCGGGACCATCATCCGCCAGGGCACGTTGTTTATCCGTGCTGAACGACTTGGCGAAGAAACCTATCTGTGTCGCATTCTGACCATGGTGGAAAATGCCCTCGCCAACCAGGCCCCGGCGGAAAAGCGCGCCGACATGCTGGCCGACCGGCTGAT
This sequence comes from uncultured Desulfuromonas sp., assembly GCF_963666745.1. NCBI lineage: Bacteria > Pseudomonadati > Thermodesulfobacteriota > Desulfuromonadia > Desulfuromonadales > Desulfuromonadaceae > Desulfuromonas > uncultured Desulfuromonas sp. The sequence goes on from NZ_OY762961.1 coordinate 3,505,807, forward strand.
GCGCCTGGGGGCCATTGCCGTAACCGGCACCTTTGTCATCACTCTCAGCCCCATTCGTGCTTTTACCGTGCTGCTGGTATTAGCCTGCCCGTGTGCAACGGTGCTGGCCGCGTCCACCGCCGTGTCGGCAGCGCTGGCCAATGCTGCCCGCAACCATATTTTGATCAAGGGCGGCTACTATCTGGAACAGTTCGGTGAGGCCGACTGCTTCTGCTTCGACAAAACCGGCACCCTGACCGTGGAAACGCCACAGGTGATGGAGATCTTCCCGCGTACCTCACGCCAGCACCCCGATAGCTTGCTCGCGCTGGCCGCGGCGGCTGAAATGCACACGCCGCACCCCATGGCCCGCGCCATCACCCATGAGGCCGAGCAACGCGGCTTGGATATCCCTCGACATGCCAGTTGCGAATTCACCATTGGTCGCGGTGTCAAAGCGCAAATCGACGATCACAGCGTGCTGGTCGGCAATGACAAATGGATGGCCGAGCACGCCATTGACATTCACTATTTTAAAGGGGCCGCCGCCCAACAGCTGGAACTGGGTCACACTCTGGTTTATCTGGCCCGCGACGGTAAGGCCCAAGCGTTATTGACCGTGGCCAACCGCGTGCGCCCCAAAACCCCGGCGGTGCTCGACTGGCTCCGTGCCGATGGTGTGCATGACATGTATCTGGTCACCGGCGACACCGAACGTCTGGCACGGTCGTTGGGGGAATCATTTCATTTCCGCGACTGGCGGGCTGATCTGCTGCCGGAAGAGAAGGCGGCGTTTCTCCACCAGCTTGAGGCACAAAACCGTAAGGTGGTCATGGTCGGCGATGGCGTCAACGACGCCCTGGCCTTGGCCGATGCCAAGATCGGCGTGGCCATGGGCGCGGGAGGTGCCGAGGTGGCTATTGAGGCCGCGGACATCGCCCTGGCCGACAGCGACCTGGAAAACCTGGTACGCCTGCGTCAATTGAGCCGCAAAACCTTGCGCACCATCGAGCAGAATCATCAACTGGCCATGTGGACTAATATCGGAGGCGTGGTACTGGGGGCGGCCGGAGTGCTGTCGCCGCTGATGGCCGGTGGTCTGCATATCATTCACACCTTGGGCATCCTGTTTAACTCCAGTGCGTTGTTGCGCTGGCAGGCACAAGGATTGCCGTCTCCCGTCGCCGACATCACCGACACAGAGAGTACGCATGACTGATCACGACAAACAAACCCTGATTAACGCCCTGTTCCGTATTGCCGATTACGCGCGCATTGCCCATCACATTCCGGGACGGATTCGCATCAAAATGGCGCTGGCCGCCAAGAAAGCCCTGGCCGATCTCGATCTGGACGATGTCACGACGGATCTGCCCGGCATTCGCCACCATCGTCTCAATAGTAAAAACGGTTCCGTGGTCATCGAATACGATCCAACGATCATTGATCCACAGCTGTGGGAACGGTTGATTACTCTGCCTGAACCGCAGCGACCAGCCATGCGCGAGGAACTGTTGAATTTGTGGCATCACACCCCATCATGAAAGGAGCAACACCATGAGCCCCGAATCTGTTTGCGCTGAACAGACCGGCGTCCACCAGGCACCGGAACATCCGAGCGGCCCGCAGGAACAGCCCTCGACCGAACAACATCTGGCCCAGATGTGGCAGCATCTTCAAGCCCAGCAGACCATGTTGCAGCAGATGGCCGCGGATCAGCAGTTGATGTGGCAACATATGGCCGGTGGTGCTAAGCCGCAGGTGCAGGAACCGGAAAAAGAGCACGGCTCCGAGCACTGCGACCACCATCAGACGCCTCAGGAACAGGCCGAGCACTTTATGCGCATGGCGGAAAAATTCGCCCGTGGCGATGTCGACATACAGGATGTCGCGGGTGGCCTCTCCTTTATCAATACCCAGAGCAACAGTTTCTGGAAAGGGTTGCTGATCGGCGGCGGCCTGACCTTTCTGTTCAGTAACGAAAACGTCCGCCATTCGATTACCGAGCTGTTTAAACGCGGCAAAGACGAGGATTGATCTCGCAACGCACCGTTTATGGCGAAGCCGCCCGATTAAAAGCTTTTTGAAACGTTCATAAAGGAGATGGTTATGTTCACCACACCCGCAAATACAACGACTCAGATGTACCGTACCCCGACCTTGCAGCCGACCGCTGTGCTTAATACCGGAATCTTCGGCACTGTTGTCGGCTCCACTGCTGCCATGGGGATGAATCTGCATAAAGTTCGTGAGAAAGAGATGACCCTCGGCGAAGCCACGGCCGACAGTCTGGCCAAAGGCGCCGGTGCCGGCATAGCCGCTGCCGTGGCTACGGCCGCGGTTCAAAGTCTCGGCGGCAGTCGTCTGACCAATTGGACGGTCCTGTTGGCCACGGCCACCGGCGTCGGCTATGCCATCAATACCTTGGGCCGTAAAAAAACAACCGATAACGATTGATCAGGAGGTCTCTCATGCATACCACGCCCAACATGTCCCAGATGCCGACCATGCCCACTCAGGAATCGTGCGGATGCTCCGGTTCGCAGCCCGCACCCGGTGTGACATCTTACGGCTTTTCCCCGGCGTCACCTTTGAACGGTGCACTGCCGTTTGGTACGCCCACGCAAACGGTCGTGCAGGCCGCGCCCGGTGATAACCAGTTCGTCAAAGGCGCGCTGATCGGTGTCGGTCTGGCTTTGTTGCTGAGTAATGACCGCGTGCAAAAGGGTCTGATCAAGGGAGCAACGACGATCTTCAATGCGGCGCAGGCCGGAGTGGAAGAGTTGAAGGAAAAATTTGAAGATATGCAGGCTGAAATGAAAGAGAGCGCGGACAAATAGGGAAGACAGGAGCCTGCCGATGACCTCAAAGCAATTGCAGCGCTTCGCCAAAGCGGGCATGACCGTATCGCTGGGGGCGCTGGTGTACAGCGCGGCCTCGCCCGGTCCGCGACGCAAACGGATGGTGGCCCACACCTGGCAGGGCCTGGCCCTGATCGGCTTTTCCGTGTGGCATTATAACCTGTATCCACCGGCCCGTCGTGCCAACAGCACGGAGAAGAAGACGTGACTGCCGCGCTCAGTGTACTTCATCGCAGTCGTGAGCGGTTGCGGCTGCGATGCCCGGCGCTACGCCATCGCCACCTCGATCCGCTCTATTTGCAGGCGCTGCTGGAAAACGTGCCGGGAGTAAACCGGGTACGCGTCAACAGCATTGCCGCCAGTGTGACGGTATGGCACGACAGCGACGCCACGCTGGAGCAACGGGTGCGGGCGCTGCTCGATCCGCTGCCACGCACCGTTTTTACCCTGCCGCAGTCGGATCGGGAATCGGTCAATCCGCTGACGGTCGCCGGATTGGGTGTGCTGGCGGTATTGCTGCGCGGGGTGCCGCCGTCCATTCAGGGCGGCATCAGTCTGTTGATCGCCTTGCCCACTCTGCTTAAAGGGATCGATACCCTGCTGGATCGGGGCATTAAAATCGATGTCCTTGACGCCGGAGCCGTGGCCATCAGTCTGGCGCGTCGTGATTATTTCACCGCCAACATGATCGTCTTTTTGCTGCGCCTCGGTGAGTATTTCGAATATTTTTCCCAGGACAAAACTTCGGGTCTGCTGCGCACCCTGTTGCGGCCCCAGGTGGACCGGGTCTGGGTCGAGCAGGACGGTATCGAGATTGAGCTGCCCCTCGATCAGGTCGCGCCGGGGCAGATCATCTTGTGCGGCAGCGGTGAAATGATCCCCATCGACGGTGAGGTGGTGCACGGTGAAGCGTCCGTTAACCAGAGTTCCATTACCGGCGAATCTATTCCCGTGCATAAAAAAGCCGGTGACGCCATCCTTTCCGGTGCCGTGGTTGAAGAAGGGCGGCTAGGCATTCGTGTCGATACCGTCGGCAGTGAAACCGGTCTGGCGCGCATCAATCTGTTTTTGCAGCAGTCGCTGCGCTCGTCGTCGGACACCCAACGCCACAGTGAACAGCTGGCGGAACGGCTGGTGCCCATCACTTTGGGGTTGGCCGGGGTTATTTTTCTGTTGACCCGCGATATCCGCCGCACCGCCGCCGCGTTGACCGTCGATTACTCGTGCGCCATCAAGCTGGCGACACCGATCACCGTGCGCACAGCCATGTACGCTGCCGCCCATCAGGGCGCGCTGATTAAAGGCGCGGCCACGCTGGACCGGCTAGCCGCCGTCGACACGCTGGTGTTTGACAAAACCGGCACTCTCACCGAAGGGCGGCTTCAGGTCACCGATGTCCTGCCGTTGACGCATTTGTCACCGCAACAACTGCTGGCTCTGGCTGCCAGCGCCGAAGAACACTATGCCCATCCCATTGCCAAGGCCGTGGTCGACCACGCGGCGGCGCAGGGAGTAGAGCTGCTGCCCATCAGTCGCGTTGACTTCATCGTCGCCCACGGTGTCTCCGCCTATGTCGACAATCAACAGGTTCTGGTCGGCAGTCGTCACTTTATCCATGACGATGAGGGCATTGACTGTCAGGCTGCGTCCGATCATGAACAACGGTTGCACGGTGAGGGGAAAAGCCTGCTCTATATTGCCCGTGGCCAACGCCTTGAAGGGGTCATCGCGTTGCGTGACACGTTGCGCAAGGAGGCGTCACAAGTGCTTGATGCCCTGAAACACAGCCAACGCCGGTTGGTCGTTCTCACCGGAGACCACGAACAAACGGCCAAGGCGCTGCACCGACAACTGCCGCAGATTGACGCCATCCACTGGCAACTCAAACCCCAGGATAAAGCCTCGCTGATTGCGCAGTTGCAACAGCAGGGGCGTAACGTGGCCTTTGTCGGCGACGGCGTTAACGACGCGCCCGCTCTGGTGACGGCGGATGTCGGTATCAGCATGCCCAGTGGAGCCGACCTGGCACGCGATGCCGCCCAGGTGATTCTCATCCAGGATGATCTTCACACTCTGCTTCATGCCCTGGAGATCGCGGACCGGGCCAAGCGCACTCTGAGTGAAGGGTTTTATGCCGCGGTCAGTGGCAACAGTCTGTTTCTGCTTGGTGCCTTGAGCGGGCGGATCGCCCCGGTAACGGCGGCACTGCTGCATAACCTGCTCACCGTTTCCATTCTCGGATGGAGCGCGTCACGCAGTCTGACGTTTCACGCTTCTTCAGAAAAACCCGTATCGGGAGACCGATCATGACCGCGCCTTTCCCTACTGATGCCCCCATTTCACTGTGTGACGCGCCTGTGGACCAGCCGTTACTTCTCCACGCCATCCACGACCGACGACTTGCCGCGCAATTGGAAAAAATCGGTTTATCCGCCAATAGCCGTCTTACCCGTCTGGATGAAACCCTGACTCTGCGCACCATCCGTGTTGAAAGTGCGTCGGGTCAGGCCATTCTCAGCGGCGGCATGGGGTTGAAAACCATTATTCACTTGGATGATGGTCGGCGCCTGCCGTTGATGGACATGGAGGTCGGCCAGTCCGGCCACATTGAAGGCACCACCGGTGGCCGCAGCCTGACGCAGATCCTCGAAACCTTGGGACTCAAAGAGGACGAACCCATCACCCTGATCCGCAAATTGCCGCCCATGGAATACCGCGTTCGCCTGGAGAATAACCAGCGGATCACCTTGAGTGAAGGCGATGCCGCACGGATTTGGGGTGAATGTGAGCAGTCGCAGATTCAGTTTTCCCTGGCCTCGGCCCATAAAACCTTCCAGGTTGCGCGGCTGCTCGGTGGGCATCAGGCCCAGCAGCGCCTGGTCAAGGACTCCATTCAACCCGGCTCTGATCTGGTGCTGGAATCGGTGCGCAGTGTTCAGGATCTGTGTCTGGCTCCTGAGCCACAATTGGTGATCAACAGTCAGGACGGGCTGCACCTGCATTTGTCGCAGGAGGAAAGTCGGCACATCTCGGTGTATGTTCTCTGATTGAAAACAGGTGCCCTCCTCTGGCAATGAACCATCTACGACAAAAGCCCGATCAGATATAGATCGGGCTTTTGAGGTTAAACCGTTGTTAGCGGGTAGTGATAGTCAGTTAATGCATTTGACTCTGCTGCTTCGGGCTGGCCACGGCTTTGACGATGCCGAACATGACCAGAACCGCCGGTACCAGTTGCGCAACAACAATCAGGGCGCAGAAGCCGAGAAACGCCCAGACCAGAAATCCGCTGTTGTCCACACGGCCGGCCGTGGTTGCGGCAAACGCAGAGGTGGAAGCGATCAGGGTCAACAGAGCAGTCAGAGCGATGTTTTTAAGTGCTTTCATGGTTTTTGTTCCTTTCAGGATATGTGTGAAATTCAAGAACTGATTCGATCAGAATCCGATAAATTTAAGCGTTATGTTTATGGGTGTTGTCATGGTGTCCAAGAACGCCCTTGACCATACCGAAACCCATGACCAGGGCCGGGATGAGTTGACCGACCACGATCAGACCGATAAAGCCGAGAAACAGCCAGGTGAGGATGCCACTGTTTTCCCCTTGTTGACCGGCAAAGGCCGGGGCGGCTGCGAGAACAAGAATGATCAGGCTGGTGGTGAGTTTTTTCAGGGCTTTCATGACGTCCTCCTATGGTTAGGCACTCTCTGTTGCGTGTCCGCGTTATTAGTTGTGGTGCGTTGTTCTTGTCTTTCTGATACAGCGAGAGACGTGCCAAAAAGGAGTTTTTTATAAAATTATCTATAAGCACCTGTTTTTACGTGATTTATTTTGATTGTCTTTCGCCTCTGCAAGGCATTAGACGAGAGGTGCCGTATATTTTCTTTATGCATAAACGGGGAGAGTTATGGTCTTCAAAGATGGAAGTGCGCGTCTGAAATCTTTTTATTTTCAGGGATATAGCTTGATTCTTTAGGCCGTATAGGTCCGTATAGGCCTGTTATACAAGAACAGTGGCGTTGTATATTTTTATAATTATGGCTAAACAGGTTGCCCGAGCTCATCGGCGGAGATGAGCTTCAAACTGAAAAGCCCCGATCTGTTTTGAGATCGGGGCTTTGACGGTTCAGGCGACGCTCACGCTGGTCGAAGATTCCCATAAACCGTGGATGTTGCAGTAACTGACAGCAATCAGTGTCCCGCTTTTGGCGAGGCGGGTGCGCGCTGAGACGTGCGGGTCGGCATGGGCCGGACCTTTGTTGGCGCCAAGGGGCGATTCGCCATGGGCGGTGAATTCGAATTTGGCCAGTTCGGTGACCCGGCTTTCACCGGCGGCTTTAAAATAAACCGTTATCCAGTTGATAAAGTGCTCGGTGGTGTTGGGATGCGGGATGTCCTTGCCCACGGAAACCGTCAGGTCAAAAGGTTGCCCGGCAACGATGCCAGATGGCACCTCAATGACCGGAACGTGTTTTTCTTTTTTGAAATCCGCGCTGCGGATGCTGGCACCGATGGTGTCTGGGGCTGCGGAATCCGCAGCCTGGGCCTTTCCGGCGGTTGCCGCTCCCAGGGCGAGTCCGGCACTGACAACGGAAGCTTTTGTCAAAAGTTCTCTGCGTGAAATCTTGCTGTCCATAGGCGACCCTCCACTAAAATGATTATAATTTAATTACTCTATAGCGGGGCGGCTGGCAAATCAATAGCCGTATTCTATTTTTAATATATTAAGTGCTTATGGTTTGCCGCCTGGCCGGGATGGAAAACCCCGCAAAACTGCCTCTACTTTCCTCGTTGAGAACGCCGCTAAGATTTTTCCGCCGCATTGATCCAGTTCAGCAGGGAGCGTGCTTCCTGACGATATTCCTTGAATTTGAGTGCCTTGTTCAGACAGGTGCGGGCTGCCCGATAGCGATTGAGTTGCACGGCGCAATAGCTTTGCAATAGGCAGGCGGCACCATCTTCCGGTTGCCGACGCAGCAGTTCGTCCAGGTGGCGGAAGGCCGCAGCATAGTCGCCCAGCTGATAGTACAGTTCCCCTTGGGTGCGGTGGCGATAGACCTCCGAAACATAGGGGGTTGCCCGCTCAAGAGCGGCCAGGGCCTGTTGCGGCTGCTGGGCCAGACGGTAACTGAGGATCAATTGCTCATGCCACTGGCGCTTGTCCGGGACGGCTTCCAGCAACTGTTGGTAGTGGTGCGCCGCCTGCTCAGGCAGGTCCGCCGATAACAGCAAGTCGGCCAGGGTGGCCTGCTCGTCGCGGGACAACGGCGTCAATGTCGCGGTGACGCGCAGGCAGGAGATGGCGCTTGGGTAATCGCGGGCTTCCAGATACAGATAGGTGCGACAGCGCCAATATGCGGGAGCATCCTGATAACGGGTCTCCCAGGTGATGAGCGGTTGCAGGGCCTGTTTCTTGTCTTGGGATTGCAGGCTGATCTGGACATAGGCTTCGAGCCAGGTAACGGGCGCGTCAACATGATCGCGCAGCACCTCAAACAGCTTGTGCGCGGCTTCGTCCTGGTGACCGGCATAGCTCAGGGCCACTAGGCCGTCAACATAACACTGGCGGTCGGCACCGCGTTGGTGGGCGTTGAGGAACGCCTCGGACGCCTGAGCGTAATCGCCGAGATTCCAACACACCGCACCATAGTTTTGCCACAGCCAGGCGGGTTCATCGCAGCCCTGCAACGCCTGGTGATAGGCGTCGCGCGCCTTTTGCCGCTGGTTTTGTCGGCTGTACAGTTCTGCCAGCCGGGCATGGAGCCGGTAATCGGTCACACCGGGATGCTTGGCGGTGAACTGTTCCAGCAGCGTGATAGCAGCCTCGGTGTTCTGCGCTGTGAGGAGCTGTTGACTTTTATGCAGCAGGTGATTGACGCGCGGATGCTGTCCGCCGCCGCAATCAGCCGATGCGAGCAGCGGCGTGGACGGCACAATCAGCAGCGCGGCAATCAACAGCGCAAAACAGGTAGCGGCGAAACGTCTCATGGTTGATCCTCCAGATTAAACACGATGGTGCGCACCAGACGCACACGCACCTTGTCACCCAGCACTTCGCCGGGCTGATAGCTCCAGGTGCGGGCGGCGTCGAGCACCGCGTTGTCAAACACGCCGGGCGGCTGCGATTCGAGAATGCGCAACCGCCGCACCTCGCCATTGGCCAGCACATCGAACTGCAACTTGATATAACCGCTCAGCCTCCGTTTACGTGCCTGGAGCGGATAGCGCGGCGCGGTCTGGTAACTGAGCTGCGGTTGCACGTCGAGCGCCTCGCTGCTGAACACGGCCGGTTTCTGAAACGCCTGCGGTTGCGGTGTCACTTGCTTGAGCACCGGCTGCGGTGCCTGCAACGTCAAGGTCGGCTTGGGCTGGTGTAGCGTCGGTGCGCTCAGTGTCGGCTGCGGCAGGGCGGGCGCAGGCTCAGGAGGCATGGTCATCTCTTCGGGCTGCGGCTGCTCCATCTGGGGCGACGGCGGCGTAAAGCGCACCGGTTGACTGCGCAACGGTGACGGCTGCGGCGTCTCGGGCGTCGATGAATGGGGAATCAGGGCGAACAGCACGATATTAATGACCACGGCCAACACAAAGCCGATGACAAACACGGAACGGGGCGTTTTTTGCATCATCGCCTTACTCGTGTCCGTTGTCGGCGGCCAGATGGACTTGCCTGGCCCCGGCCAGACGGCATTGGTCCATCACCTGAACAATGACGCCGGTATGGCTGAACTTGTCGGCGACGACGATCACCTCGCCGCCGGGGTTTTCCACCAGCGCCTGAGCGATATGGCTGCGCACCGTGCGCACATCGACACGCTGGCGGTCGAAAAATACTTCACCGTCCTTGGTGACCGCGACAAGAATGGTGCTGTTCTCGGCTATGGCCGCGCTGCCCGCTTCCGGGCGCTCGACCTCGATGCCGGTTTCCTTGACGAAACTGGTGGTGACCATAAAGAAAATCAACAACAGAAACACCAGGTCGATGAGCGGTGAAATATTGATGTCCGCGGTGCGGTTGTTATTACGGCGTAAACTTTGTCTGACATTAATCATGATTCAACGATCCGTTTCAGGGTCATGATGGATTCCTCCAGACGTTCGCGCAAACGGCGCGCGCGGAGACTGAGCACGGCGCTGGCGAACATGCCGGGGATGGCGACCAGCAGGCCGCCCTGGGTGGTGATCAGCGCTTCGGAAATACCCCCGGCCAGCGCCTTGGAATGGCCGGTGCCGAACAGCGCAATGACGTCAAAGGTGGTGATCATGCCGCTCACCGTGCCGAGCAGACCGAGCAGCGGACAGACCATGGCCAGGGTGGTGATGGCGTCGATATGGCGGTCGATGTTCGGCAGCGATTTCAGATAATATTCATCCAGCCGCGAGCGGGTCAGCGGATAGCGTCCCTGCTGCTGACCGACAAAAAAGCGGCCCAGTTGCGAGCGCAAGCCGCCACCGCTGCCGGACGTTTGATGGGTGTCGCGGCAGCCGTGCACCAGCTCGATCATGGAGATGTCGCGAAACTCCAAACGGTGAAAGGCCACCACCCGTTCAAACACCAGCATCCACATTACCGCCGAAATCACCAGCAACGGCATCATGACCAGGCCGCCGTGGATGATATAGGCGAACAGGGCGCTGTCGCTGCTCAGGTGGTGCAGGGTATGTAAGCCGCGGGCAAATAACGCGTCCATCATCGTTCCTAACCCTGGCAACGCGAGATGATGTTGGTCAAAGCCACGGATTTTTCCTCCATGTCGCCGATGATGTGTTCCACCTGACGGTTGAGGAAGGTGTGCAGCAACATGATGGGGATCGCCACCACCAGACCGAGCATGGTGGTTACCAGCGCCACGGAGATGCCGCCGGACATCATGCGCGGATCGCCGGTGCCGTAGATGTTGATGATCTCAAACGTGCTGATCATGCCGGTAACTGTACCGAGCAGGCCGAGCAGCGGGGCAATGGCCGCCATGATATTGAGCAGCGGCAGCGCCCGCTCCAGACGCGGCAGTTCCTTGAGAATCGCCTCCTGGAGGATGCTTTCAAGAATCTCCCGTTCTTCGTGACGGGCACCGATCCCGGCGCGCACCACGTTGTATACCGGCGTACTGCGTCCTGCGATGAGCTTTTGACACGCCTCCCAGTCGTCCTGTTCGGCATACTCGTTGACCCGGCTCATGGTGCAGTCGGTGTTGTCATGGACCTTTTTCAAAAACAGCGCCCGTTCAATGCTGATCAGCACGGCAATCACCGCCAGCAGCAGAATCGGCCACACCAGCACGCCGCCGCCTTTGATGCGCTGCCAGAAGGTTTTCTTCTCGGTGAGCTGGGCCAGGCCGTCACCAGCTTTAAGATCCAGCGGCGCCAGATCGCTTTTTCCCGCCAGATACACATTGAGCAACTTGCGCTGCGTCCAGCTCAGGGACGCGTTGATGATGGAAAATTCATGATCCTTGGGATGATATTGAAGCAGGGCCGGGCATTCGTGCTCGGCGGCCACGGCCAGAAATGGCCCGACCAGAAGCACCGGGCCGGTTTCCTGCAGGCCGGACAGGGCGGTGAATTGTGCCTGGGTTTTTTGCACCTGGCTGCTGTGCTGCAGATCCTCCAGATACAACCGTTTCATGGTGTCGAAATCGTCCAGTCCGGGGAAATAATGTTTGTTGAACATCTTGTCCAGTGCGCGGGCCCGTTGCGGCTGCAACGCGCTGAAGCACGACGCATCAAGCCGCTCCTGCAATTGCTTGGCGGCCACGCGCACCGCTGCGGCCAGGTTGTTCATGGCTTCATGGTCACGACTCTGGCGGGCCTGTAACGCGGACAGGGTTTTTTCCGCCTTGGCCAGGGTCTGCCCGGTGGTGGCGATGCGTTGTTCCAGCTGGCGAACGGCGCGTTGTTTGGCGGCCAGTTCCTGCTTCAGGTCGCGGCGCTCATCGGCAATGGTGCGGGCCGTGCGCTGCTGGCGCTGTTGCTGCTCAGTCAATTGCTCCTGCAACTGCTGATACGCGGCGCGAATGTCCGCGGCGCACAGCGGCTGGGCAACGCTCATGATCATGAGCATGGCCAAAAGGATAGCTATGAGCGGGGCGAGGAAAAAAATCCGTTGTTGGCTGGCGTTGTTCATGGCTGAATCCTCCCCACCGGCAGCAGGGTCAAGGCTTCCGACGTCTGGCCGTTGATCTGTTGGCGGGCCTGGTTGAGGTCGGCAACCATGGCATCCGGCAGGTAGACAAACCGTTTTTCCAGCGGATCAAAGATCCCGCCCTGTTCGCCGTCGGGTGTGATGAAAAACAGCGACAGCCGACCGAGGCGCAGCATATCCACCTCACGCTGTTGCGCATCAATGGTGATTTTGTCGCGATAGACGTCGCTGGTGTAGCCGTAATCGGCCTCGACCTGAAACACTTCCATCACCCGACGAAACTGTTCATGCACGGCGACGTCGCCATCGAGCAGCACGGCCTGGAGATCGTCGAGCCGTTTGCGCCGTTCCGCAGCCAGAAACGGCTGTCCGGCGGCAACACTTTGCTCCAGCTCCCGGGCCGAAACCTGAAACCAGTTTTGCAGGCCCTGACGCAGTTTTTCGGTTTCCTCGGCGCGGCGGGTCTGGGCGTCAATCTGCTCCTGTTTCTGTTGCAGTTGATGATCAAGGCGGTCGGCCTGTTGGCCCAGCATGGTTTCCTGGCGCGTCAGTTGATCGATTTTTGCCAGCAGGGCGCGCTCTTCGTCACTCCATTGGCGTTGCAAGGTGCGGGTGTGTTGCTCACTGGTCACGGTCTGACGGGCCACCTCGGACAGGCCCGCCGCCTGAGGGCTGTCCTCGGCGTTGGCGCTCAGGACGGTGGCGCTGCCCAGCAGAAGCAGGGAAAACGCGGCAACGACCGGAAGTTGGCGTATGGCGTAGGTTGATATTCTGGGAAATGAAGTATTCAGCACGAAAACTCTCCATCTTCCGCGCTGCCTGGGATCTGTCCGGGTGGTGCGGAAGGCTGTGGGGGATAAAAAGGCGGACGCCCGATGTAATGCGTCCGCCATGGAATCAATTGCCGGGCTCATCCGCGCGTTGGCGGGCAAACACGCCGTTGGCCGTGACCTGCCCCCGCTGCCGGGCGATCCAGTAAAGCAGACCGCCGACGCCGATGGTGACGATACCGGCTAGGCCGACCATGGGCCGACTGTGGACGGTGTAAACCATGATCCACAGATTGCCGAGGATGAAAATCGCCGGTGTCAGTGGATAGCCGAAGGTGCGATAGGGTCGCGGCAGCTTCGGTGCCAGGCGGCGTAGACGGATCAGACCGAGCACCGTGGTCATGGCCGACAACGACAGGGTAAAACCGACGTAGATCAGCAGGGTGTCGTAGGCTGTGGACACAATGATGCCGATGGCAATGACGGCCTGAAAGGCGATGGCTTCCGCCGGGGTGTGGCGTGTCTTGTGGACCTGAGCGCAACGCTGAAAAAACAGGTTGTCGCGCGCCATGGCAAAATAGACCCGTGGCCCGGCCATGATCATGGCGCTGAGTACCGACAGCAGGCCGAGGGCGATGGCCTGGGCAAACAGGGTGCCGATGGTGTTGCCGAACAGGGCGGTGGCCGCGCTGAGCCCCACTTCGAGGGTGCCGCTCATGGCCTGCGGTGGCAGAGCATAGATGAACACCAGATTGAGCAGCAGATACAGGCCCATGACCAACACCGTGCCGCCGACCAGCGCCAGAGGCAGATTGCGTTCCGGGCGGGTGATCTCGCTGCCGAGATAGGCGGCGGCATTCCAACCGCTGTAGGCAAAGGAGACGAAAATCAGCGACACGGCAAAGCCCGACGCGCTCCAACCGCCCGCGGAGAGCGATTCACCGAGGTGACTGAAGCTGCCTTGTCCCCAGGCGAAACCGCCGATGATGAACAGGGCGATAAAGACGATTTTGAACAGGGTCAGGGCGTTCTGCACCCGTTTGCCGAGGTGAACGCTGTGAACGTGAACCAGCGACAGGCCGATCACCGTGGCACAAGCTAGCACCGTCACCGGTGACACGCGGACTAAAGTCATGCCGAACAGGTTGAACTCAAACCAGGTGGCGCCGCTGCCGCCGAGAAAGTAGGTGGCAAAGGCGATGGCCGCGGCGGCAATGGGCGCGGAAAAACCGACAATCAGCGAGATCCAGCCGGACAGAAATGCGGGCAGGGGGCCGAACGCCCGCGACAGGTAGGCGTATTCGCCACCCGCCTCGGGCAACATGGCGCCGAGCTCACCGTAGCACAAGGCTCCGGTAAGGGCGAAGGCACCGCCGAGCAGCCAGCACCACATCAGGGTGCCGGGACTGCCCAGCTCGGTGAGGATAAACCCGGACGTGGTAAACACGCCGCTGCCGACCATGTTAGCAATGACCAACACCAGGGCTGACAGCAGGCCGATCTGCCGGGTCAGTTGCGGACGGCGATGGCTCATCGCAGAAAATCTCCAACGTAGATCAGGTGTTCAAACGGCAGTTTGTCGTCATCGACCTGCGCGGTGATGGTGTCGAGGGTGCCGCGAATCACCTGCTCTTTGTCCGAGGACCCGGCGTAGAGCACAATGGCCATGGGCGTGGTCGCGTCATACTGGGTTTTCAGTTGTTTGACCACCTCGGACAGGTTCAGCCCCATGGTGAAGAACACCATGGTCGACTGGGTCTCGGCCAGTTTGGTCAGGGTGTCCTTGCCTTTGTAGCCCTCACGGGAACCACCGGCCGCGGTGATGATGACCGAGCGGCTCTGGCTGCCGCCGGTGATGCCGCATTTCAGCGCGGCATTGGCGGCGTTGAAGCTGGAGATGCCGGGGACGATCACGGGATTGAGGTCGGCGAACTCTTTCAGGTAGCCGGTCTGCGGGCCGTAAATGGTCGAATCACCGTAATCGAGGATCACCACATGTTTTCCGCTGGCGACGGCTTCGCGGATGATGGTGCGGGTTTTTTCCTGTTGGGCGGCGCGTTGCTCGGCATTGCCGCGGCGACCGAGACGGCCGAACAAACCATGCCCGGCATCGTACAGCGGTTTGTCGCCGATCAAATCGGCCAGTTTGGCACGGGTCTGATCGGGGTGCATGGCCAGAAATAGATCGGCGTCGACAATGGCTTTATGGGCGCGCAGGGTCATGTTGTCGCGATCGCCGATACCGACGCTGACCAGTTTGAGGGTGCCGGTTTGTGCGGCCATGGCGACTCCGGTAAAGGCCAGCAACACCGTCAGGATGATACAGGCCAGGGCTGAGCACTGTTTTAAACGAAGGGACTGTGACATGGTTTGACTCCTTGAAAAGAGCGGCCCTTGCGGGCCGCGCAGTTAACGTCGCAACGTGAGATTAAAAGTGATAGGTCATGGCCAGGCGAACATCGCGACCCGGCTCGTACACGGCGGTGCTGTCGGTGCCGACACTGGTCTGGTCGCTGTAGCGGCGGTCAAACAGGTTGCGTACCGCCAGCTGCACGCTCAAACCGTCAATTGATGTGGTCCACTCGGCCTGGAGATGGTGGAGCACATAGCCGCTACGGTCGATGTCGTCCTTGTCGAGACCGGCCATGGCGTCCAGAGTGTAGCCGCAGGAAAAGTCTGGCCGTACTTGCCAGGAGGTATCCCACATCAACCGGTCGCCGGTCGTGGCGGCGGTGCGGTTGCCGACACTGGCGCCGATCAGATCGCCGTCGTCATCCTCGGCGCGGGCACGGGTGTACGAAACGCTGGTGCGAAAGTCGCTCAGTTGCCACGCCAGGCGCAGTTCCCAGCCGTTGACCTCAATGGTGTCATCGTTGTAAAAGCCGGTGACCGGAGCACCACGCGAACCGCCGACCTGAGCAATGAGATCGTCGATTTCGGTTCTGAACACGGTCAGCTCGGCCTCAAAGAAATCTCCGTGACGCAGCAGGTTGTCCCGTTCGAAGCGCAGTCCACCTTCGTAACGCTGCGAGGTTTCCGGTTCAAAGCTTTTGCCGTAACTGTCTTTGCCCGGCTGCTGGTTGAAGGTGACATCGTCGACTGCCGACACCAGCCACTGCACCGGGACGATGCCGCTGGTGCGCACCGCCTCACCATAGCCGCCGAACAGGGTCAGACCGTAGCCCAGGTCAAATTTGGCACCGGCACTTGGTGACAGCTCATCGCCGTCGATGGTTTCCGAACCGAAGTCGGCGGAGTAATCGTCATAGCGCACCCCGACGGACAGTTGCACCCGCCCGAGAGTCATCCGTTCCTGAACGAACAGGCCCAAAGTCTCGCTGGTATTGTCGTCACCGACACTGGAGCCGGACGATTCGTAGCGGCCGTCTTCCTGATAGAAATCCCCACCCACGGTCAATTCATGCTCCGTTACGCCAAGAGCGAAACGCGCGGTGTTGCGCAGCTCGCCGCCATAGCCTTCAGTTTCCGTTTCGGTGTTGTTGTCGCTGTTTTCCAGAGACTGTTCGTTGTGAAACAGGTTGAGACGAACATCGACCAGCGTGGAGGACGGCATGGTGTAGCGGTAGTCCACCACCTGAGTCTGGCGTTCGCTGATCTGATAGTTGAGCGTGGCGGTATCATCGTAGCTGCTGTCACCGGCACCCCAGCGGTACAAGCCGCTGTTTTCATTCTTTTCTGCGCTCAGGCGCAGGCTGTGCCCGGCCTGATCCACCAGACTGAACTTGGCGAAATAATCCCGGTCGCGTCCGGCCGAACCATGCACCTCGTCGCCGTCGCCACTGGTGTAATCCTCGGTATTGACCCCACTGATATGTACCAATAGACCACTGTTGCCGTAGAGGCCGTAACCCGTCGCTGCACCGGCGATGGCATCATCGACACTGCCGTGGCTGACCTTGAGCCGCGCGCCCACCGGGCGATCACCTGTGGCCAGGTCCTGGGCGTCGAGGGTTTCGAATGTGATGCTGCCGCCCAGGCCACCGCCGCCCTGATCTGACGAGGGCAGGGTTTCAACGGTAACCGCCTTGAGCAGATCGGCATCCATGCCGCCGGTTGCGCCGCGATGCTGAAACAGGTTGCGTCCCTGGGAGGCGCCGTCGATGCGGATATTCAGGTTGCTCGCTTCAATGCCGCGCAGATAAAAGCGCTGGGCATTGCGGGTGCCGCCGCCGATTTGAATCGCCGGTTCATCGCGCAAGACGTCGGCCATATCCATGGCCAGATTGCGTTGGGCCTGGTCGAGATCGACCTGGCGGCCGCGAGTCTCTTCAAGTGCCGTGGCACTGACCTCCATGGCGTCCTCTTCAATGACGGGGGGCGCGGTTTGAGCGGCGACTGTTGAAGCACCGGCCAGCCAGACGGCAAGGAAGATGCCGGATACAAAAGGGGCTACACGTTTTTTCATCTTTTCAATTCTCCTGTCCTGATTGAATGGCAACCACGATTTCTCGTGAAAGTGAATTTTATTCTCAATTCGTCGAGACAGTAGCAGAGATTTCCTGCCTGAAATGTGACGGCTGTCACGTCGCGATGGAGAAATATCTGTTGTCTATTGGAGCTCTGGTGCCGGATTGCCGGTTTGTGGTGTTGAATCAGTGCGTTGTCAAGGATGAGAATAGAAGATGGCTGGAGATGGATTTTGTTTTACCCGTATGGCGCTTTTTGCCGACGTCTCGGCCGAGACATTGCGGCGCCTGGCAGTGTCGGCACGGCAACGGTCTTTGCCGCGTGGCGGCATTGTCGCCGCCGAAGACGTGTCGTGTCGGATCTTTTTAGTGCTGAAAGGCAGTGTCAAAATGGTGCGGCCTTCCGCCGGAGGGGATGAAGCCCTTCAGCAGCGCCTTTTTCCGGGCGATGTTTTTTGTCTGGTGTCGATGGTGTCAGGCGGACATCTGTGCAGTTACGGTGAAGGCCTTGAAGCGAGTCGATTGCTGAGCTGGCCCCATGAGCTTATCCTTGAACTGATGGATCAGGACCGGCAGCTCTGCGCCAATGTTCTGCTTCTGCTGGCACGACAGCTTGAAGAGGAACGGATTAAACGCTGCCTGGCCCAGTGCTCGAATGTTGCCAGCCGGATTGCCTCTTTTCTGCTCTACCGGTCGAAAAGCGAATCACCGTCTTCGCAAGCGCCCGCCAACGATCAGATCGATCTGCGCCCCATTTCGTTAAGTGCTCAGGAACTCGGCATTGCGCGAGAAACCATGTCGCGCACATTTTCCACTCTCGAGCGTCAGGGCGTCATCAGTTGCTACCGTGGACTGATCAAAATTTGTGACCATGAACGTTTGCGCCTGATTGCGGACGGCGAGCAAAAGGAGGAATGACGGTTTAAAAAAAGAAGCGACGCAGCTATGATGACCTGTGTTGGTAAAACCGCATCCAGCGGATTCACGGTGACGTTTCTTTAACGGGTTTGAGGTGTCTATGGCAAAAACGGTCAGCATGGGACTGAGCAAATCGCTGCTGCTCAAAGGCTTTCAATGCCCCAAGGCGTTGTGGCTCACCAAACGGCCACCGGAATTTGTTCTGCCTGAGCGCCCCGATCTGGAAGCCAAGTTCCGGGCCGGTACCGAGGTGGGCATTCTTGCCCAGCAGCTGTATCCCGGTGGCATTGAAGTGCCCTACGAAGGGCTGACCGTCCCGGCCCAACTGGCCAAGACCAAAGAACTGATTGAGCAGGGTGTCGACGTCATTTACGAGGCGTCGTTCTCCTTTTCTGCCATCTTTGTCAAGGTCGACCTGCTGGTGCGTGACGGCGAACAGTGGCAGATTCACGAAGTGAAAATGGGCACCTCGGTCAAGGATGTCAACCTCGATGATGTGGCGATTCAGCACTATGTGTTGAATGGCTGCGGGCTGTCGATTTCCAAGTCGTTCCTCGTCCATATCGACAACAGCTACGTGCGTCACGGCGCGATTGACGTGCAGCAGCTGTTTTGCAGTGAAGAGGTCACCACCCAGGTTAAGGTGCGTCTGCAGCATATCCCCGATGGCGTGCGCGAGCTGCGCGAAACCCTGCGCCAGCTCAACGAGCCGGATCTCGGCATCGGCCCGCACTGCACCGATCCGTTTGAGTGTGATTTCATCCCCTATTGCTGGCAGCACATTCCGCCCAATTCGGTGTTCGATCTGCGCGGGCGCGGCATCAACAAGTTCGACCTCTACCGGCGGGGCGTGGTGACCTTTGACGAGATTCCCCTCGACGAACTCAATGCCGCCCAGCGTCAGCAAGTGGAAGCGACGTTGAATCAGCAGGATTCGCTCAATGCCGACGGTGTGCAGGCGTTTCTCGACAGCCTGTGGTATCCGTTGTATCACCTCGATTTCGAAACCTTCAGCGCGCCGATCCCCAAATATGACGGGACGCGCCCCTATCAGCAGGTGCCGTTTCAATACTCCATCCATGCCCAACAGACGGCCGATGGTGACGCCCAACATTTCGAATATCTGGCCCAGCCCAATCTCGATCCGCGCCGCGAACTGGCCGAGCAGTTGCTGTCGGTGATCCCGGCAGACGCGTGCATCCTCACCTACAATCAGAGCTTCGAAAAAGGGGTGCTTCGCGAGCTGGCCACCCGGTTCCCCGATCTGGCCGACGCCCTCCATCAGCGTATCAACAACATCCGCGACCTGATGGAACCGTTCCGCAAGCGCGACCTGTATCGCTGGCAGATGCAGGGTTCCTACTCGATCAAGGACGTGCTGCCCGCCATGGTGCCGGAGTTGAACTACAAGGAGCTGGCCATCGCCGACGGCTCGGCCGCCATGCAGGCTTATCACACCATGTGCGCCATGGAGCCGGGGGAAGAGCTGGACCAGTTGCGCCGCAATCTGCTGCGCTACTGCGAAATGGACACCTGGGCTATGGTCAAGGTTCTGGAGGCGTTGGTTGGGGCAGTTATTCACCACGGAGACACGGAGGCACGGAGAAGTTCAAAACCAGAGTAAAAAGAGACACCGGGCTAGAAGAGCTTCAGAAGGCCTTTGCTTTAAGGTTTTCCTCCGTGTCTCAGTGCCTCCGTGGTAAAAAGGTTTTCAAAAAAACACTCCCATCATAACGGACCCCTGATGCGTTTTATCCATACATCCGACATTCACCTTGGCAAAACCTACCGCAATGCGCCCGGCGAAACCGAGCGCTACCAAGACTTTTTCACCTGCCTGAGCCGGATCGTTGCCAATGCCGTGGCCGAACGGGTTGATGCGCTGCTGATCGGCGGTGACCTGTTTCATGTCGGCCTGATTCTGCCCAAGACTTTTGCCAAAACCATTGAGACCCTGCAACCGCTCAAAGATGCGGGCATCCCCTGCATTGCCATCGAGGGCAATCACGACTGGATTCACCGCCGCGACAGCATTTCGTGGATGGAGGCGTTGTCGCAGATGGGCTACATCAAGCTGCTGCGTCCGGCCCGTACCGACGAGGGCGGTTACCACTTTGCGCCCTTTGACGAAGAGAGCGGCATGGGCGGTCACGTTGAAATCAACGGTGTGAATATCTACGGCCTCGGCTATATCGGAGCCCAGGCGGGTAGCCATGTCGAGCGGATCTGTCAGGCCGTGACCACAGACAACAACCTGTTGTTGTTCCATGTCGGTATCTGGAGTTATTCGCCGGTGGAGATCGGCAATATGAAGCCGGACGAAGCCCATCCGTTGGCGGAGATGTTCAGCTACGTGGCGCTGGGGCACGGCCATAAACCCTACGTGGTGAAAACGCCCGAGGGGACGCCCTACGCCTACAATCCCGGGTCACCGGAGCGGGTCAACTTTGGTGAAGAAAAGTACGACAAGGGCTATTACCTCGTCAGCATTGAGGATGGCCACGTCAGCGCCGTGTTTAAAACCACCACGCCACGGCCGATGGTGGTAGCGACCATTGACCTGGGAGGTGCCCAGCATGCCGATGAGGCTATGGATGCTTTCTGCTGTCAGCTGCAAGCGCTTGTCGCCGAGCAGATGGATGCACGCCGCCCCTTGCTGGAATTGAAGCTGGTCGGCAAGGTTGGCTTCCATCCCTTTGAACTGGGTCGCGAGCGCTTGCGTGCTACCCTCGACGAGATCGCCCGGCCTTTGCATGTCGAGATCAAGAACCACCTGTCACTGGTCACCAGTGCAAAAGAGAACAATACCGCCAAGAAAAGCCTCAGTGAAATCGAACAGGATGTGCTGCGTGAGCTGGTTGGCGCGTCGAGTGACTATCAGGGTCGCGAAGAGGAGTTGGTGAAGCTGTCTCTGCTGTTGCGCGATGCGGTGCAAAAGGGCGATGTCGATGGCGATGAGTTGTTGGCGTTACTTGATGGGGAAAACCCGATTTAGCTTGACGATGACTTCGCGATAAGTTCTGACAAAGGCCACGATGTAAAATCTAAATGTTGTTTTTTCATCTGTAGTGCGAGTGATTTGGCTCTGCTGTATAAAAATGAAGTCATGGATTTAAAGGTTTTATCCGAACTTATCGAGGCCTTTATCGCGAGGCTAAAGAAAAGGTTTTTAGCTTCACGATGAAATCTGATAAAGGCCACGATGTAAAATTTTTTGTTTCAGAAGTCAATTGTTGCAGAACAGGATATAGAATGTTTCAGCATAAAGAACTCACGGACAAGATCATTTGCTGCGCCTACTCCGTTCACAATACCCTTGGGACCGGGTTTATGGAAAAAGTGTACGAGAATGCCCTGAAGATTGAACTGGAATCCGTTGGCTTGCAGGTTGAGCAACAAGTTCCCATCCGAGTGTTTTATAAGGAGCAACCTGTTGGAGAGTATTTTGCCGATTTGGTTGTCGAGGGCAAGGTGATTTTGGAGCTGAAAGCGGTGGATGGGCTGTCCTCAATCCATGAATTGCAGTTGAAAAACTATCTTAAAGGATCGCGAATTGATCTGGGTTTGCTGCTAAATTTTGGCAAGAAAGTGGACGTGCGAAGAAAGTACGTGGGGACTGAAAGCTAAGATCAAAATCATTGGCCTCGCGATGACTTCACGATAAGTTCTGATAAAGGCCAAGATTTTAAATCTGGAAAACAAAAGGAGAACGTTTTTGAGGTTTTATCCGAACTCATCGAGGCCCTTATCGCGAGGATAAAGAAAGGTTTTTAGCTTTACGATGACTCCGCTATAAAATCTGATAAAAGCCACGATGTAGAATCTGGAAGTTGCTTTTAAGGCTGTAGTGCGTAAGGCAATTGGGGGGCTGGTTTATAAGGTTTGAAATCAATTTTTTAAGGTTTTATCCGAACTTATCGAGGCCTTTATCGTGAGGCTGATAAACAAAGCTTTTGATTATCCCCGATAAAAAATCAGTAGCATCTTGAGGCGAAAGCTGTTTATGCAAATTCTTTCCATCCATCTGAAAAATATCAAATCCCACCGCGACACCGTGTTGAACTTTGCCCCCGGCATCAATGTGCTGTCCGGCCCCAACGGCGTCGGCAAGAGTACCGTGTTTGAGGCGATCGGCTATGCGCTGTTCGGTGTGGATGCGCAGAGCTTTGTCGGCAAGGTGGAGCGGTTTGTCTCCATCGGCGCCAAGCGCGGCGAGATTGTCGTCACTTTTAGCGTGGCCGACGAAAACTATCAGGTCAGTCGTACTGTGGGCACGCCGAGCAAGTGGCTGCTGGCCAAAGAGGTCGGCGGTGATTTCGAGGTGGAGGAACATAAGGACATCAAGGAAACCGAGGCGCGGCTCAAAGAGCTGCTCGGGTTGGACAACGGCCGTTCACTGGCCGAGCAGTTTGAGCTGGTGATCGGCCCATTTCAAAATGAATTCCTCGGTCCGTTCGTTGAAAAACGACCGACGACGCGGCGCAATAAGTTTGATGAGATCCTCGGTATCGATTCGTGGCGTAAGACGTTCAGTGAGACCAATGCCCTGCAGAAAGCGATCAAAAACCGGGTTGAGGTGCTGGAGGGGGCGATTGGTCCGCTCAAGGATCAGCTGGCGGCGTTACCTGAAAAACGTGTTGCCCATAAAACCGCCAGGCAAGATCACGAGACAACGGCCAAAGAGCTGACCGATAAACAGCAGAAACTCCATCAGATTGGGGAGCAGCTTAAAACCCTTGATGATCGTGAGCAGGGTCTACGTCAGGTGGCGGTTGAGGTGGATAAGCTCGCCGAGCGCATTGACAACGGCCATGAAAAAATTACCCGACAGAAGACTCTGATCGTTGAAGCAGAAAAGTCACGCCAAGTTGTTGCCGATACTGCGGCTGGAAAACAGGCGTATGAACAGGCGGAGCAGCGGCTGGCTGGGTTGCGCGAACAACAGAAGCAGCAACGGTGTATTGAGCAGGAGCTGGCTGCCTTGACCAATCAGAGTTCCGCCCTGACCGCCAGCATTGAGACGGAGACCAAAGGGATTGCCGTAGCCCGTCAGGAACTGGTGGCAGAACGGGCTGCGCTTCAACAGAAAGCTGAGACGCTGATCGTTGCCGAACCGTTGCAACAGCAGGCCGAGGGTTTGCCGCAGTTGCGTGAGGGCATCAAGCAGCGGCGTGATCAGTTGGGCCGTCTGAATGGCCGTCGTTCCGGATTGGAAGAAGGGCGTGACAAGCTGGGTGAAGGAGTGTGCCCGTTTTTTCAGGAACACTGCCTGAACCTCGCTGAGAATCCGTCCGCCGATGTGTTTTCCGTCAAGCTGGACGCGCTGGCGGGGGAGCGCAGCCGCTTGCAGGAAGAGTTGCTTGGCCTGGAGCGGCAAGAGGCGGAAGCGGTGAAAGCCCATGAGCAGATGCAGGCGCTCATGGTGCAGCGCAAGGCTGTGGAAGAACAGATCGGGCAGTTGGCGGCGCGTGGTAACGAGCTGGATCGCCGCGAAGCCGCGCTGACGATTTCACAAAGAGAGCTTGAAGCGCTGCGGCAACGTCTGACAGCCAAGCAGCAAGAGCTGGCGGCCTTTGCCTCGCTCGCCGCAGAGATTGAAACGGCTGAAGCCGATGTAAAGCTTCATCAGCAGGCACGTGATCTTTACGTGGCCCATCAGGGACAGGCGGCCAAGCTGGAAGGATTGCAGGCCGAGTTGGACAAGTTTGAGGCGTTTCTGAAACAACTTCAGGGTGAACTGGCGACGAAACAGCAGGAACAGAAGACTCTCGCCGAACACTATGATGCTAAAGCGCATCAGGCCTTGCGTGACGAAAAGGATGGCCTTGGTCGTGACGTCGGTTCGCTGGAGATGAAGCTGAAAAGCCTGGCTCAGGACATGACGCGGCTGGCCGCTGAAATCGACGCCTTGAAGGCCATCGAAAAAGAGATTGTTGCCAAGCAGGCCCAGATCAAAGCCTACGGTGAGAAAGAGGAACTGGTTAAATTTCTGCGCAACCGGGTGTTCAATAAAGTGTCGGCATCCTTGTCGGAGCGCTTTCGCGAGGAGATCAGCCAGCGGGCCAATCAGATTTACCGCATTATTGCCGAGGTCGATGAGGAGCTGGCCTGGGGCGACAACTACCAGGTTGTGTTGCGCGATATGGTTGATGGTGAACTGCGTGAGCGCGCCGATGACCAGTTGTCCGGTGGCCAGACCATGAGTGCGGTGGTGGCTCTGCGCCTGGCCATGCTGCAAACCATTGGTGCGCGCATCGCCTTTTTTGACGAGCCAACCTCCAATCTCGATGCCGCCCGCCGCGAGAATCTGGCCCATGCGTTTCGCGCCATTGATGTCGGCAAAGAAGAGGTGACGGAACACTGGTATGATCAGCTGTTCCTGATCAGCCACGACGTGGCCTTTACTGAGGTGACCGACCAGATGATTGATCTGGAGCGTTGTGACGGATAGCGTTTCTACCGCATAGCAGTCACCTGCGACAGCATCCGTTTTATTTGGCGGATGCTTTTTTTGTTTAACTGGCTGTGGGAAAAGTCCCGTCCACAGCCGGTTAGAGGGTCAGGCGTTGCTCAAAAGCATGAACTAACTGGTTGGATAATAAATTGAGAAATGGTTGGCTGTCGCCATTGTGTGCGGCGCGAATGGCGCTGGAATAATCGTCGCGTTGTTGAGGGTCAATCACCACCATCGGGTAGTGGCACTGCAGTAAGGCCAGATTGAGCAGTAGTCGGGCGACAATGCCGTTGGCTGTGGCAAATGGATGGATGGCCATATACTGATTGTGCAGCCAGGCAGCGTAAGCCAGGGGTGAATTCCGTTGCCGCTGCTGGTCGCATTGTTGGATTAGCTGGTCAAGAGCTGCAGGGATTTCCGGCGGAGTTGGCGGCATGAAACAGGTTTCGCTGATGGTGACGCTGTCTGTTCGATATTTCCCGGCCAGTTCGGCATTGAGTCGGTAGCTGAACAGTTGGTGCAAGGCGCAGATGTGCGCTGTTTCGAAGCGATCCAGCCGGGCGAGCAGGTAAAGCATGTTAAAGGCCTCGCTGTGGCCGAGAATCTGCAAATGATGTGACAGTGGTTTGCCGCCGATGGCAACATCGTGAGTGAGCACTTGGCGGGTTTCTTCCAGCGTGAGTTGATTGCCCTCCAATGCGGTACTGCTCCAGGTGAGGGCCAGACGGTCCTTTTCTCGCTGCTGGGCGAGCTGCTGATCTGTCAGTGGCGATTGTCCGCGAAGTTGTTGCGCCAGTTTTTCAACCTGGCCGCTTTTGTCGAAATAAAGCATGGGACTCCTTGACCTGTAGGAAGTGCTCATAGAATAGCATGGAAACAGGATGAAAGTGTTCTGTCGTGTCTAAAAAACAAGAAAAACACTTTAGACTTTTGCGGAATCAGGTACTATTTTAATTTTCCGTGTTTATTCATGTGAGGTGCCTTTGGCGGAGAAGCGACGAATAATTACCCTGTTCTTGATGATGATTCTGGTTGCCGTGGGCGTCGGTGGTGTCACGATGTGGACACTCTACCGCGTCGAGGTAAACGATGAAACCTCACATCTGGGCACCATTGCCTATAATCAGGCGCGCTTTATCGAACGGGCGATTGATTTTATTCTTCACGACAGCGGTGGGGTGGACGAAAAGCAGGCGATTGATTTGATCCGCTCCTGTTACCACGGCATGGCACGTGATGGACAGATTAGCGAACTGGTTATTGCCCGGCGGCAGAAGGACATGATCGACTTTGTCGTTCATCACCGCACGGTGGAGATCAACGAAGAGAAACGGGTTCCTTTTGAGATTGGGCAGGCAGAACCGATGCGTCGGGCCCTCCTTGGCGAAAGTGGGGTCATGGAGTTTGAGGATTGTGATGGTCTGCCATCGCTGGCGGCCTATGAACCGATCCATCGACTCAATTTAGGTTTGGTGGCTAAAATCAAATTGTCCAGCATGAGACAGCCTTTTCTTAATGCGACGCCTTATCTTTCTCTGGTGTCCGGTCTTCTGGTTCTGGCCGGAACTTTTTTGTTCTGGAAAATTACCCGCCCTTTGCTGCGTGAACTCGAAAGTAAGGAGTTGCGTTATCGGACGCTGTTCGAAAACACGGCCGATGGTGTGCTTGTTGTTAAAGGCGGCGTTGTGTTGGAAACCAACGGCCAGGGGTGCTGGCTACTCGGTTATGAAGAAAGCGAGATTCTCGGTAAAGCGGTCAATACGTTCGCGCCGGAATTTCAGCCCGACGGGCGGAGTTCCCTGTCTGCATCACGTCATTACGTTGAGATGGCGATGCAGGAAGGGCCACAGTATTTTTCCTGGCAATATCTGCGCGGTAACAAACTGCGTGAGGCGGATGTTGTGCTGCAGGCGCTGAAATTGGATGGCGACGATGTCGTTTTGGCCACCATGCGTGATGTCACTGATTTCCGTGAAGTGGAGCGCTCTTTACGTGAGCGTGAACGCCATTATCGGGCGATTTTCGAACGTGGGTCCAACGCATTTCTGCTGTATCGCGGTAATGGGCAGCTGGTGGATGCCAACCCTGCTGCCTGCCGCATGTACGGTTATGAATTGGAAGAACTGCTCAGTTTAACGTTGCGTGAACGGATTCATGCGGATGACTGCGACAGCTATCTCGACAGTGTTGCGCATACCATCGCCTCTGATCAGGGCTGCCATACGGAAATTCGCGCACTGCACCGTGATGGAACCCTGATTCATTTTGATGTCTACCTTGAGTCGTTCTCCTGGCGGGGAGAGTTGCTCTGCCTGACCACGGCCATTGATGTAACCGAGCGGAAAAAGGCTGATCGTGCTGCTCAATGCGAAGAGATCCGTATGGAAGCACTTCTGACCTTGCAGCAAATGCTGGAATTTCCCGAAAAGCAGGTCTGTCATTATATCCTCGGCCAAGCCTTGCGTATCTGTGACAGCCATGGCGGGTTTCTGGCCGTCGCGTCTTCAGAAAGCCTTTCTTTGAAAGTGAAAGCCTTGAACCTCAGACAGAATGTCGATTGGTTCGAACGGCAACTTGATCGTGCCGATAACCGCCAGCCGCAGATTTACAACTGTCGGCTACAGGAATGGCTCGATCTTGGGATTGATTCTGAACGCTATATGCAAGTGCCCTTGCTGGAGAATGGTCAAGTTGTTGCGGTGATTGGTCTGCTGGATAAAGACGAACCCTACAGTGACTTCGATATCCGTCAGATGGTGCTGCTTTTACAAGGGACCTGGCAGCGGTTGCAGCGTAATCGATCCATGTTGGCTTTGCGTCGTGCCAAAGAGGAAGCGGAGGAAGCGAATCAGGCCAAAAGTGAGTTTCTGGCTGTCGTCAGCCATGAAATACGCACGCCGATGACCGTCACTCTTGCCGCATTGCAGCAGGTTCTCGAATCTCCCCTGGATGAGGAGCAACGCCAATACCTGACCATGGCCAATGATGCGTCGGATTCTTTGATGAGTCTGATCAACGATATCCTCGATTTTTCCAAGATCGAAGCGGAGAAACTCGTGCTGGAAAAGTCGCCGTTCAATCTGTGCGAATGCCTAGAAAATGTCGTTGCTATTCTCGGTGTCAATGCCCGCCAGAAAGGGTTGGAGTTGAAGATGGCGTTAGAGGGGGCGGTACCTGATCTGTTGATTGGTGATCCGCATCGTGTTCGTCAGATTTTGGTGAACCTGGTTGGTAATGCCGTCAAATTTACCGAGCAGGGACGGGTCTGTGTTCGGCTGGCCTCAGAGCCTCGTGATGATCATCATCTGATCCATGTTCGTGTCTGTGATACCGGCATCGGAATAGAGGATTCAATGCGCGAGCGGGTGTTTGAAAGCTTCAGTCAGGCAGACAGCTCCACAACGCGTAAATACGGGGGGACCGGGCTGGGCCTGGCCATCTGTAAAGGCTTGGTTGAACAGATGGGAGGCTCGATTGGTTTCGAGCCTTTGCCGGAGCGGGGGAGTTGTTTTTATTTCAGCTTGCCGATGGCGGTGGCAATGGAGGCGTGCCCGGCACAGGAGATGCCGACGATCCCGGCAGGATTGACGGATTGTTCTGGACGCAGCGTGCTGCTTGTCGAAGATGATGATTCCACGGCGACATTGATGTCGGTGCGGCTGCGAGACCTGCAGTTGTGTGTGGAGCGCGTCAGCGACGGTTTTGCCGCTGTTGAGCGGTGTCTGCAAAAATCTTATGACCTGGTGTTGATGGATTATCATATGCCGAAGATGGATGGATTGACCGCGACGCAGGAGATCCGTCGTGCCGGTTTAACCATGCCGATCATTGGTCTGACGGCCTTTTCTGACGGGCGCCAATGGCAGGAGTTTCAGCAGGTCGGTCTTGATCGTTGCCTGACAAAGCCGATTAAAGTGGAGCAGCTGCGGGCGGTGGTTTCTGAATACCTTGCTCCACAGTTCGAGGGTGGGGAGGTATGAGTTTCAAGACGTTTTGTCAACGCTGGCTGCCGCAACGCTATGATTATAACCTGATTGTTATCGGTGCCGGCTCGGCAGGACTGGTCAGCGCCTATATGGCCTCTTCCGCAGGAGCCCGAGTTGCGTTGATTGAAAAATCACGCATGGGCGGCGATTGTCTGAATACTGGCTGTGTTCCAAGCAAAGCGTTGATCCGATCCGCTTCCGTTGCCCACCGGATGAGGGCGGCGGAGCGCTATGGTTTGCCGTCACAGGATGTCCGGGTTGATTTTTCCAAAGTGATGGAACGAGTCAGACGGGCGATTCGCACCATCGAACCCCACGATTCCATGGCGCGCTATCGGGCCATGGGGGTAACCTGTTTTGACGGGGATGCCCGCCTCCTTTCAGGGCATGAAGTCGCTGTCGGGGATCAGATTCTGTCAGCGCGCCGCATTCTGCTGGCCACCGGTGCGACCCCCGTTGTTCCCGATGTGCCGGGGCTGGATAGCGTGCGTTATTACACGTCCGATACCATCTGGTCTTTGAAGCATTTACCGCAACGTCTGATTGTCGTTGGCGGAGGGCCGATTGGCTGTGAATTGTCACAGGCCTTCAGTCGTCTGGGCAGTCAGGTGGTGCAGATCGTTCATGGAGAGCGCCTGCTCAAGAAAGAAGATCGGGCGGTGAGTGAGCTGGTTCAGCAGGTCTTTGTCGATGAAGGGATTGAACTGTGTCTGAATCACGATCTGCAACAGCTGACTCCTGAACAGGACGAAATCGTGGTGACCTGTCGCGTTGGCGAGCAGACGCGGGAGGTTCGCGGCGATGTGCTGTTGTTTGCGGTTGGCCGCAAGCCAATGACGCAGGGGCTCGGCCTGGAAGCGTTGGGCGTTCGCTTTGATCGTCATGGTGTTGTCGAGACCGATGGGACGTTACGGACATCATTGCCCAGTGTCTATTGTGCGGGTGATGTGGTTGGACCCTATCAATTTACCCATATGGCCGCTCATCAGGCGACCACGGCCAGCCTTAATGCGCTATTTGATCGGATATGGCGGCGACGCGTTGATCTGAGCCTGGTGCCGTGGACAACATTTCTTGAACCGGAAGTTGCACGTGTCGGCCTCAATGTACAAGACGCTGAGCGACAGAATGTCGCTCATGAAGTGACTCGATTTGACTATGGACAGCTGGACCGGGCGATCACCGACAGCTCTGCGTGTGGCTGGATTCAGGTCCTGACAATGCCTGGAAAAGATCGCATCCTCGGGGTGACGATTGTCGGGCCACATGCCGGAGAATGTCTTGCGGAATTTGTTTTAGCGATGAAGGCCGGCCTGGGTTTGAAGAAGATTCTCGCGACCATCCATGTTTATCCCACGCTGGTCGAAGGGAACCGGTTGATCGCCGGAGAGTGGCAGCGGCAACATCTGCCCAGCTGGTTAAACCCCTGTCTGAAACGTTTTCATCGTCTGATGCAAAGGTTGCCATGAAACGATTTATGTTCCTGATTCTTTTTTTGCTTTTCCCTTTGGTCTGTCAGGCTTTTGACCATCAGCATTCGCTGTGGACCGACCAGTTGCAGCGTTATGTTATCTGGGGAGAACATGGCGTTGCGTCTGAAGTGGACTATGCGGCCTGGAAACAGGACCGTCAAGGGTTGGCGGACTATCTCGAGCAGGTTTCAAACGTGTCTGCTGAGCAATATCGTGACTGGTCACGCAATCAGCAGCTGGCTTTTCTGATCAATGCCTACAATGCTTTTACGGTTGACCTTGTGTTGCGTCATTATCCGGTTGAATCCATTAAAGACATTGGCTTCTGGCCGGGGTCACCGTGGCGCAGTAAGTTTTTCACTTTGTTGGGCCAGCACCGCTCATTGGATGATATTGAGCACCGCATGCTCCGCGGTGATAAAGGGTTTAGTGAACCACGGATCCATTTTGCCTTGGTCTGTGCTTCGAGAGGGTGCCCGGCGTTACCGCGTGAAGCCTATATCTCCGAAGACCTTGAAAGCCAATTTGAAGAGGCGATCGAACGATTCCTTGCCGATCAGGGGCGTAACCGCTTTAATGTTGTGACCGGTCATCTGGAGGTCTCCGCCCTTTTTGACTGGTATGGTGGTGATTTTATCGGATTTAACGGAGGGAAAACACTGGCGGATTTCTTTCGGCCTTATGCTGACATTCTCAGCGATGATACGGCCGGTAAGAAAAGAATCCAGCGTGCAATGGCACCTCTGTCTTTTCTGCCGTATGATTGGCGTCTCAACGATCACCGTTGAGCCATGGTGATACAAAACAACGTCATGGGAGGAGTTGCAAGAAAAAGACTTTACAGCGCTGATAATGCTGTGTACTATTTGCGCCTCATGTAATGCGGAGAGGTGACCGAGCGGTCGAAGGTGCTCGCCTGGAAAGCGGGTGTAGTGCAAGCTACCGAGGGTTCGAATCCCTCCCTCTCCGCCATTTACATGGCAACGCTTTTTCCGGGATTCGAAGCGGAGCGAGCGCCGACTAAATGTCGGAAGAGCGGACAGGATGTCCGCGGCAGCGAGCGTAGGGGAGCCGACGCAGGAGTCAACGTGAGGTTGACGACGCAGTGGGCGAATCCCTCCCTCTCCGCCATTTACATGGCAACACATAAATCCCTTTGGGATTCAAAGTCGGTGCTGTTATAGCCCGTCGCCAAAGCGTAGTTCGGTCGGCAGGCCAGTACGCTGTTTTTGTTTGTAGAGTGGAACCCATTGCCGTCAGAAGCGGCAGTCAGGTCCCGCGCAACGGACGGTCGCGAACCCCGTCAGGCCCGGAAGGGAGCAGCGGTAACGATTTAGTCGGTGTGCCGCGGGGGTGCCTGGCTGCCACTTGTGGCGGCAATTTTATTTTGTCGTGTTGGCTTGAGAATGCGGATGAGGATAGCCGTTGATTTTGGCGACAAATCCCCGCATACTGAGGACCCGGCGCCAGGGTGCTCCTGACGTCAGCTTTGCCTAAAATTCCACAGCCAAAGGTTGCTCTTCATGTCTTATCTGGTTCTGGCGCGAAAGTGGCGTCCGCAGACATTTGCTGATCTTGTCGGTCAGGAACATGTCAGTCGCACATTAGCCAATGCGATCGCCAGCGGCCGTGTGCATCACGCCTTTCTGTTTACCGGAGCCCGTGGTGTTGGCAAGACATCTGCCGCGCGAATTCTCGCCAAAGCGTTAAACTGTGAACAAGGCCCTGCCGCAGAACCCTGCAATCAGTGCCGACACTGTGAGGAGATTTCCAGTGGCCATAGCGTCGATGTGTTTGAAATCGACGGGGCCTCCAATACCGGTGTCGATGATGTGCGGGAGTTGCGTGAAACCCTGCGCTATATGCCGTCCCAGTGTCGCTACAAAATTTTCATCATTGACGAAGTGCATATGCTCTCGATCAATGCCTTTAATGCTCTGCTTAAAACTCTGGAAGAACCGCCTGAACACGTCAAATTTATCTTTGCAACGACGGAACCGCATAAGATCCCGGTGACGATCCTGTCACGTTGTCAGCGCTTTGATTTCCGTAAAATTCCGGCACCGAAAGTGGTGGCTCAGTTACGGAAAATTGTCGATGCTGAAAATATTACAATCTCTGATCGTGCCCTGGCTTTGATTGCCCAGCGTGGCGGCGGCAGTATGCGTGACAGTTTATCGACGCTGGATCAGGTGGTGGCATTCTGTTCGGAACAGGTGGCTGACGAAGATGTTCAGGGCTTGCTGGGAATGGTGGACCGTCGTCTGCTGTTTGATGCCTTGGAAGGCTGCATGCGTCAGGATTGTTCCATGGTGCTGAATGTGGTCCGTCGGGTTGACGACCTGGGGCATTCTTTCCGCCAGTTCTGTCAGGAACTTGTTGAAACGGTTCGTCAGACAATTCTCTGTGCGTTGGTTGAAAACCCGGAAGAGGATTTGGGTGTTTTCGGCGACGAGCTGCAGGCGCTAAAAGTTCTAAGTGGTCTGGCTGGACAGGATGATTGGCAGCGCCTACTCAGTATGCTGATCAAGGTTGAGTCGGAGTTGTCGTCGTCATCATTTCCCCGTCTTCTGGTGGAAATGACCCTGGTCCGGGCAGCCAGTTTGCCGCCTGCCAAGGATATTGCCGGTCTTATTCGTAAGGTGGAAGCCTTGGAGGGTGGCTACTCTTCCGGCACGGTTCCCCGGCCGCAGCCGGTGAAAACACCTGTGTCACAGATCATTGCCGAAGCTGTACCTCCTGCCGAACCTGTCACTCCATCGCCTGTTTCACCACCGCAGGACGCAGACGTGGTGGTTGCCCCCGTGGCGGCGCCTGTCTCTACTCCAACTGAGGAACCTATTGCAAGCACAGAGGCTGTTGCGCCTGGCTGTGCCGCAGAGACCAGTGCACCCGACAGTTGGCCGCAACTGGTGGCTCATGTGAAAGAGAAGTCTCCTGCGTTAGCGTCGTTGCTGGAGCATGGCAGTCTCATCAAGATGGCGTTACCTGAACTGGTTGTTGGCTATCCGGCAGGCTCCTTTCATTTGCAGCAGATGAATGACAGTGAAACGCGCGAGAAGTTGACGCAGTTTATCCGTGACTTGTATGGTCTGGCTGTGGATCTGAAAATTCAGGCGTTGACGGGGGATGCTTCCGGACCACCGTCGCTGGTTGAAACGCAAAAAAAAAAGGAGAGTGATCGCGAGCGACGCTTGCGTGAAGACGCCTTGACGCATCCGACCGTGAAAAAAGCCATTGAGATTTTCTCGGGAGACATCGAATCGGTGACACCGATTGATAAAGGTTTTGTGTAATCGTTTAAAAAATAAAGATCTGTTTGGAAAAGGAGAACATCTATGGCTAAAGGCTTAGGAAATATGATGAAGCAGGCCCAGCAAATGCAGCAGAAAATGGTGCGCATTCAGGAGGAAGTGGCCAAGCAGGAGATTGAAGCCAGCGCGGGCGGTGGGATGGTCAACGTCGTGGTTAATGGCAAGCAGGAGATTTTGTCGATCAAAATTGATCCGAGCGTTGTCGATCCGCAGGATGTCGATATGCTGCAGGATCTGATTTTGGTTGCGACCAACGAAGCGGTCCGTAAAAGTCAGGACATCATGCAGCAAGAGATGTCAAAATTAACGGGCGGGATGAATATCCCCGGTTTGTTTTAACGTCATTTCAAATGGGATTAGAACGTTAGCCACCATCGCAGTCTTTGTCGATGGTGGCTTTTGTTTTTGTTTTTTCAGAGACTTAACCCCCTGTTTGTTAAAGGCATTTTCTTCTCCACAAGATATGGTAAAATACGTTTTAAATTTTATTTTTGCTGAAAAAAGTACACTTTCCTTAAATAAATAGAACGCTATTTTAAATAGTTGGATTTTATGAGGACTTCATGCTAGACTCAATTCCCTCGCTGAACCGGTTAATCTCCGAACTGGGTAAATTCCCTGGTATCGGGCGTAAGACAGCGACTCGGCTGGCTTTTTATGTGATGCAGCAGTCGGATGAGCAGTCTCAGGCGCTGGTCGAGGCGATACAAAATCTGAAACAGCGTGTTCGTTTTTGTTCGACCTGTTTCAATGTGACCGAACAGGACCCCTGTCCGTTATGCACCAGCACCAACCGCGACGACAGTTTGTTGTGTGTGGTGGAGCAGCCGCAAGACCTGATGGCAATTGAACGTGGCCACAGCTATCGTGGGCGCTATCATGTCCTTCATGGTGTGTTGTCGCCGCTGGATGGTGTTGGACCTGATGACCTGAAGATTGCCGAGCTTGTTGAACGGATCCGGCAGGGGCAATTCCAAGAGGTGATCGTTGCGACAAACTTCTCCATCGAAGGAGAGGCAACGGCCCTTTATCTGAGTCGTGTGTTGCAGCCTTTTGGCGTGCGCATGACGCGGTTGGCTCACGGTATACCCATGGGCAGCGACCTTGAATATGTTGATGATGCGACTGTGGGACGGGCGATCGAAGGTCGTCGTGACCTGTGACAGTCGATTGAATATGCTGTGATGAAGGATATATCTGATTTGACGGATCAACGTAGATCGTCGAAGTTTTTGACACCATTTAAAGGAGGAACACATGTCGCGTAAGATGGTAAACATCGATGGCAATACCGCCGCGGCTCATGTCGCTCATGCGACCAATGAGGTCGTTGCGATTTACCCCATCACCCCGTCTTCGGTTATGGGCGAGATTTCCGATGCAAAAAGTGCAGCGGGCGAAAAGAACATTTGGGGCACCATTCCCAAAGTTGTTGAAATGCAATCCGAGGGCGGCGCTGCCGGTGCTGTTCACGGTGCTTTGCAGGCGGGCGCACTGACCACGACCTTTACCGCGTCACAAGGTCTGCTGCTGATGATCCCCAACATGTACAAGATTGCCGGCGAACTGACTTCGACGGTTTTCCATGTTTCAGCCCGTGCGATCTCGGCTCAGGCACTGTCCATCTTCGGCGATCATTCTGACGTCATGTCCTGCCGCCCCTGCGGTTGGGCCATGCTGTGCTCCAACACGGTTCAGGAAGTTATGGACTTCGCTCTGTTGGCTCAAGCATCGACTCTGCGCACCCGCATTCCTTTCCTGCACTACTTCGACGGTTTCCGTACTTCCCACGAAGTTCAGAAAGTTGAAGAGCTGTCCATGGACGACATGCGTGCCCTGATTGATGACGATCTGGTGCGCGAGCATAAAGCCCGTGCCCTGTCCCCGGATCATCCGGTATTGCGTGGTACGGCGCAAAACCCGGATGTGTACTTCCAGGGCCGTGAGACCGTTACCAAGTTCTACGAGTCCATTCCTGAAGTGCTGCAAGGCGAGATGGACAAACTGGCCAAGCTGGTTGGTCGTCAGTACAACCTGGTGGATTATGTCGGTGCTCCTGATGCTGAAAAAGTGATCGTGGTTATGGGTAGCGGCGCTGACACGGTAGAGGAGTTGGTTGAATATCAGGTTTCTCAAGGCGAAAAAGTCGGTCTGCTTAAAGTCCGTCTGTTCCTGCCGTTCCCGACCAAAGCATTCGCAGAAGCCATGCCGGCCACAGTTAAAAAAGTTGCCGTTCTCGACCGCACCAAGGAGCCCGGCTCCCTGGGTGAGCCTCTCTATCAAGCTGTTCGCACCGCCATTGGCGAGGCGATGGAAGAGGGCATTTATAAAGGCGAGGGCTACCCGAAAGTTGTCGGCGGTCGTTTTGGCCTCGGTTCTTACGAGTTTACTCCGGGTATGGTTAAAGCCGTATTCGATAACCTTGACGCCGATAAAGCCAAAAATCACTTCGTTGTCGGTATCGAGGATGACGTCACCGGCAACAGCCTTGATTTTGACGCGAACTACAAAGTGCCTTCCGATTGCTACGCGGCGATGTTCTACGGTCTCGGTTCTGACGGTACCGTTGGTGCCAACAAGAACTCCATCAAAATCATCGGTGAAACCACGGACAACAAAGTTCAGGCGTACTTTGTTTATGACTCCAAAAAAGCGGGCAGCATGACCACCAGTCACCTGCGTTTTGGTAAGAAGGCGATCAAATCCCCTTACCTGATCGACAGTGCTGATTTCATTGCGTGCCACAACTTCTCCTTCCTTGAGAAGTACGACATTCTCAGCAACATTAAAGAGGGTGGTACCTTCCTGCTTAACAGCCCCTACAACAAAGATGAGATCTGGAATAACATCCCCAAAGAGGTTCAGCAGTGCATTGTCGACAAAAAGCTGAAATTCTACGTCATCGACGGTGTCCGACTCGGTGAAGAAATCGGCCTCGGCGCACGTATCAACGTCATCATGCAGACGGCGTTCTTCAAAATTTCCAACATTATTCCGTTGGACACCGCTGTTGCCGAAATCAAGGACGCCATTGTTAAGTCCTATGGCAAGGCCGGTGAAAAAGTGGTTAACATGAACATGGAGGCTGTGACCTGCGGTCTGGACGGTATTGAAGAAGTGACTCCCGGTACTGTTGACAGTGGTCTGCGTATTCATGGCGCCATTGAGGGCGAAGCTCCTGCGTTCGTTAAGAACACCACGGCTGCCATCATCGAAGGCAAGGGTCAGAACCTGCCGATTTCGGCCATGCCGAGTGATGGTACGTTCCCCACCGGTACCGCTAAGTACGAGAAGCGGAACATCGCGGTCAATATTCCGGTGTGGGAGCAAGATCTGTGTATTCAATGTGGCATCTGCTCTTTCGTCTGCCCTCATGCCTCCATTCGTATGAAGGCTTACGATGCTTCTGAACTGAGTGGCGCTCCTGAAACCTTTAAATCCGTTGATGCTAAAGGTAAGGAGATGGAGGGGATGAAGTTCACCCTGCAAGTCGCTCCTGAGGACTGCACCGGTTGTGGCGCCTGTGTTCACAACTGCCCGGCGAAGAGCAAGGAAGAGGAAGGCAAGAAAGCTATTAACATGACCTTCCAGGCGCCTCTGCGTGAAGCCGAAGCGGCCAACTGGGAGTTCTTCCTCGATCTGCCCGATACCGACGAAAAGCTGTTCAAGCGTCAGACACTCAAAGGCAGCCAGTTCCTGCCGCCGACCTTTGAGTTCTCCGGTGCCTGTGCCGGTTGTGGTGAGACGCCGTTCGTCAAACTGCTTTCCCAGCTGTTTGGTGACCGCGCCCTGATCGCCAACGCCACCGGTTGCTCCTCTATCTACGGTGGTAACCTGCCGACCACGCCTTGGACCACCCGTAAGGACGGTCTGGGTCCGGCATGGAGTAACTCCCTGTTCGAGGATAATGCCGAGTTTGGTTACGGCATGCGTCTGTCCGTCGACAAGTTCAAAGAGTACGCTCAAGAGCTGCTCGCCAGCGCTTCTGAGCAGCTGTGCAAAGCGGGTAGCGAATATGCCGACCTGATCAAAGAGATCCAGGGTGCTGATCAAAGCACGCAGGAAGGCATTGAAGCGCAACGTGCTCGCGTGGCGACACTGAAAGCCGGTCTGGAAAAATGCCCGGACAACAACTCCAAGCAGTTGCTGTCGGTTGCCGACTACCTGGTTGAGAAATCTGTCTGGATCGTCGGTGGTGATGGCTGGGCGTATGACATTGGTTATGGCGGTCTGGATCACGTTCTCGCTTCCGGCGAAAACGTCAATGTCCTGGTTCTCGACACCGAGGTGTACTCCAACACCGGTGGTCAGGCATCCAAGGCCACTCCGCTCGGCGCGGTTGCTCAATTTGCCGCCGGTGGTAAGCGCATGGGCAAAAAGGACCTCGGCATGATCAGCATGACCTATGGCAACATCTACGTGGCCAAGGTGTCCATGGCCAACCCGGCTCAGTGTGTTAAAGCGTTCCTTGAGGCCGAAGCCTATGATGGTCCGTCGATCATTCTGGCGTACAGCCACTGTATCGCTCATGGTATCGACATGACCACCGCAGTTGATGAGTGTAAAAAAGCGGTTAACTCCGGCCACTGGCCGTTGTTCCGCTACGATCCCCGCCTGTCCGAGCAAGGCAAGAACCCGCTGCAGCTCGACAGCAAGGATCCGAGCATCACCTTTGAGGACTATGCCTACGGTGAGAACCGTTTCCGCGTTCTCAAGAAAGCCCAACCGGAAGTGGCTGAGCGTCTGATGACTCAGGCCACCAAGGAGACCGCTGCCCGTTTCGATCTGTACAAGAAGCTGGCGGACATGGACCCGGATTGCGGTAAATAATCCTGTCCTGATGGTTGACATTGAAAAGCTCCCGGAGATCTTTCCGGGAGCTTTTTTTATGGGTTAACGGCCCGTGGGCGACTGTTAAGGTTTTGTTCAGCTGGCCTTAATGATGTTGCGTGGTAGACAGGCGAAATGCTATAACGAATGTCTGGGCTTTGAAACCTGTGGCATAAGCCGACAAACTATGACCTTTGGGGAGACTGCGCATGTTTGGCTCTCAGACCACCTTTGTTCTTTACGATGACGAAGTCGTCAAAGTTAAAGAAATACTTGATAATCTTCTGAAAGCATCCAACGCCAAATCCATTTATCTGGTTGACAAGAATGGTCAGATGATCGCGACTGCCGGTGATGTCAGTGGGATGGATACGACCAGCCTGGCATCCTTGACAGCGGGGAATATTGCGGCAACAGGTGGCTTGGCAAAGTTGGTTGGTGAAAAAGAGTTCGCCATTCAGTTTCACGAAGGGGAAAAGGATAATATCCATATCTCCATTGTCGGAGGACGCGTCATCCTGGTGATCATCTTTGATGAACGCAGCTCTCTGGGCCTCGTTCGTCTGCGGGTCAAAAAAGCCAGCATGGCACTCGAAGCGTTGTTTGACGATATCAGTTCCAAAAGCAGTGAACAGGCGGGTGGTCGAGAACGTAGCAATCCGTTTGCCGAAATTACTGACGACGACATTGACAACCTGTTCAGTTGAGGATTCCTACCATGTCATTTATCAACTACGCCTCACGAGAGATTAACTGCAAAATCGTTTATTACGGGCCGGGTCTGTGCGGCAAAACGACCAACCTGCAACATGTCTATCAGAAGACAGCTCCGGAATCCAAAGGCAAAATGATCTCTTTGGCGACAGAATCGGAACGAACATTGTTTTTTGATTTTCTTCCCTTGGCTTTGGGAGAAGTCCGCGGCTTTAAAACCCGTTTTCATCTTTATACCGTTCCCGGCCAGGTGTTTTACGACGCGTCTCGCAAACTGATCCTGAAAGGGGTTGATGGTGTCGTGTTCGTGGCGGATTCTCAGGAAGAACGGATGGATGCCAATATCGAGAGTCTTGAGAACCTGCGCGATAATCTTGAAGAGCAGGGGTATGATCTTGATCGGTTGCCGTATGTGGTTCAGTACAATAAGCAGGACCTTCCTAATTTAAGTCCAATTGAGGACCTGCAGCGCTTCGTGAATCCGACGAAAGTCCCTGAGTTTAAAGCCTGTGCCATGAGCGGCATCGGGGTCTTTGAAACGCTGAAAGCCATCGCCAAACTGGTGCTGCTTGATCTGAAAAAAGGGGCACGATAAAAACGTAAAAAATATGTTGACAAGGTTAGGGGGAACCCAGTATATTCCCCGTCGTCGTAAAGACTGATCCCCGATAGCTCAGTTGGTAGAGCAGGTGACTGTTAATCACCCTGTCGCAAGTTCGAGTCTTGCTCGGGGAGCCAAAAAACTCCAAGAGGCTGTGAATTCATTTCACAGCCTCTTTTTTTGTTTGTCCGTCAAGTTTGGGCTGCCAAGAAGATTAAATCCAGCTATAGTTAAAGCTTATTTGCTTGAAGTTTGCATTTTAATTGACGATAAATGTATTATGAGAAGATATCTCCCCTTTTTGATTGATGATTCCTGGTATGCGCTTCCCTTGGAGGTCGTGATTACTGTGGTGCGCTCAGTGGCGTTAATGCGTCTTCCGGAAGCTGCGCCGGGCTTGATGGGGTTGATTGATTATAAGGGGACGGCATTGCCTGTCCTGGATATGCGTTTCCGTTTGCATAAATCATTGCAGGATATTGGGCTGGACCAACGTATTATTCTGGCTCAACGTGATGAGCAGACCATTGCCTTTGCTGTCGATGATGTGGATTCCGTGATAGAGGTCAGCGAAAGTCAGTTGAAACAGTCTGCCGAGATTTTTCCGGAGATGGATAGCTATGTTGCAGCAATTATTCGCTGCACGGACAAAAAGCTCCAGCTTTGTAACGAACAGACCTTTTTATATTTTGATCACGAGCTTCTCGACAAAGAGGGGTGTGGTCTGATGCCCCGACACGCTGATCTTCCGGAGTAATGGAGCGCAGGTATGGATACGCCTCAGGTGCTCTCAACGGAGAAATGCCATAAGCTGAGTGCTTTTGTGCACCAGCGTTTTGGCATGTTTTTCCCCCTTGAGCGGCATAAGGATTTGCAGCGCGCGGTGATTCATGCCTGTGAGGAATCCAGGTTCTCCAATCCTGAGGCCTATGTGGATTGGGTCCTGTCCGGGATACACAGTGATAAAAAACTCGAACCTCTGGTCACCAGTCTGACGATCGGAGAAACATATTTTTTCCGTGATCCGGGGTTGTTTACTGCGTTACGTGAAGAGATTATTCCACAACGCCTGCGACGTGAGCCGGGAAGAAAAATGCTGAGGGTGTGGAGTGCCGGGTGCAGTACCGGAGAGGAGCCTTATTCCATCGCCATGCTTCTGGATCACTATGCATTGGTTCCCAAGGATTGCTGCATAGATCTTCTGGCGACAGATGTTAATGTCAAGTCGCTGAGCAGGGCGCGTAAGGGGATCTATTCACGCTGGTCGTTTCGTGGGCTATCCGAAATGATGCAACAACGCTATTTCAAAGCCGTGGACGAACATCATTGGCAGATTGATGACTCAATTCGACGGCGGGTCAACTTCAGTTACCTGAATCTCGCTGCTCCGCCGTTTTATCCCGGTGAGCAGGCTGCGTTGCCCTGTGATGTTATTTTATGTCGTAATGTACTGATGTATTTCTCCCGTGAGTTACGTCAACAAATTTTGATTGAGCTCACAAAGATGCTTGATGAGGGTGGCTGGCTGATAGTCAGTCCCAGTGAAGCCGGACTGGTCAATGTTGACGGTTTGCATTCGGTACATATCAACGGTATTGTGCTTCATCGTAAAGGGGTTGGATCGGTTCGCAGCGCTGTCCGGCAGTGGACGCCAGAGCCTTTAAAACCGGTGAAAGCGGTGCGGAAAGCTTTCTCGACAGTAAAAGAACGTCCCCCCAGACCGTCTTTAAGCTCGACACCGCAAGAGAAAGATACAGAACAGGTTCCAACACTCGATGTGTGCACGAATTTGGTGGAACAGGGCCGGTATGATACAGCGAAAGCTCTGTTGGCAACCGTGGTGGATCAGGGACATCTTGAACGGCGTCAACAGGCGCAAGCCTGCCTGCTGACAGCAAAATGCCATGCCAATCTCGGTGAAATTGACGAAGCTGTTGTTCCTCTGGAACAATCATTACGGCTGGATCAGATGAATCCGGCAGCCCATTATCTTTACGGCGTGATTGCCCTTGAAAGACAGGAGCATGATCAGGCACGGCATAGCCTCGAACGAGCACTCTATCTTGATGACAATTATATTATGGCTCAGTTGACAATGGCGATGTTACAGGGACAGTCCGGCGATAAAGATCAACAGAAAAAGTCGTTTGAGCGGATTCATCTCCTTTTGGATCGCTTGGCTGAGGATGCCATCATCCCGGATTCGGGTGGCATGACTGCAACTCACTTGCGGTTGTCGTTGAAAGATGGAGACGGGTAAGACGTTTTATGGATGATTCACGGATACAAGAAATACTTCAGCAACGCGCTGACGTATTGGCTCAGCCTGAGGCCGCTACAACGGCTCATCGCTTTCTTGCCGTTGTCGAGTTTCGTCTCGGGCAAGAGCGGTATGCCTTTGAGTTGTCGCAGGTCAAGAAAGTGATCCCTGTTTCAGCCTTGGTTCCTTTGCCCGGCGCGCCGAAGTTTGTTGCCGGAATCACTCATTTTTCCGGGCAGATTCTTTCCGTTGTTGATTTGCGAACCTTTTTTGATTTGCCAATGCCGAAAGATGAAGGACATCAGAAGCTTCTGGTGTTACGGGCCCAGGGGATGCAAATGGCGGTACTCGCCGAGGAAATTCTCGGTGTCTGCGATCTTGAAGAAGATCGTCTGCAAGCAGACCTGCCGACGTTAACCGGGATTCGCAACCGATATCTCAAAGGGGTTTCACCGGATCAAACGATTCTGCTGGATGTGTCAAAAATGGTTTCAGACGAACAACTGATTGTTGATCAGGGCTCCTGATCAAAAAAATGAATAAAGCGATCGACCTGTTGTCGGTGGTGTTTTGTTGAATCTGATGGAGGGATTCATGGATTTTTTGCGTACGAGCCTCAAAAAGCGTCTGGTGGTTCAATTTCTTATGGTGGCATTGATCCCGATCGGGATTGTTGAGTTCCTCAGCTTTACGGCAACGCGTGACGCCCTGGACAATGCCGCCCTGGAAAGAGTGCAGATGGTCAATGATGTCAACCGGGAACGGTTGATGGAGTATTTTGACAACCTGTTTATTGATCTGAATGTTCTGGCCGCATCAGAAAATATCCATTCGGCCCTGCAACAGCTCTCCACCTATCATCAGCGCAGCGGACAACGGGGAAATCTTCCTTTTGATGTCTCTTCCGAAGCCTATCAGGCGGTTTACAAGAAAATCGATCCCTACCTAAGGGATGTGTTGAACAATTATGAATACCACGACCTGCTGCTCATGTGCGGACCCCATGGCCATGTCATGTACAGTGTCGCTGAGGAAAGCGATTTTGGCGCCAACCTCAGCAGCGGCTCCTTGAGCAGCAGTGCTCTGGGAGAAGTCTGGAAACGAGTGATGGCCGGTGAGGATGAATTGGTGCTCGATTTCGTCGATTATGCGCCCAGTGATATGCCGATCGCATTTGCCGCCGTACCGGTTGTCGATGCCTCGGGAGAACCAACCGCCGTCATTGCCGTGAAAATCAGTATTGATGCCATCAACGAAATTGTCGAGAACCATGGTCAATTCGGCCAGACCGGTGAGAGCTACGTTGTCGGCAGCGACCGGATGTTGCGCTCGGAATTGCGATTTGCGCCCGGCCAGGTGCTGAAAAAACGCATTGAAACAACGGCGGTCGAACGTGCAACCAATGACGAACCGAGTCTTGGTTTTGAGACCAACTATGAAGGCAAGTCTGTTCTGGGCGCCTATGACGATATTGGTCTCAACGAGCGCGGTTATGGTTTTGAATGGGTTGTGGTCAGCGAAATTGAAGAGGATGAAGCACTGGCTCCAGTCTCTGCCCTGCGCTTGCATGTCCTGCTGGTGAGCTTTCCTGTTGCTCTTCTCGCCTGCTGGTTTGGCTGGTGGGCGGCCAGCAAGATTGTGGCACCGGTACGGCGCATGTTGGTCAATTTTGAACACTTGGCCGAAGGTGATCTGGAGGAAGCTGATGCCCAAGTCACTTGTCGCGATGAGCTTGGCCGGATGCAGACGGCCTTTGCCCGGATGCTGCGCAGTTTCCGGTTGCGCAACGAGCAGATTGCGCGCATTGCCGCCGGTGACCTCAATGTCGATGTGGAGATCGCTTCAGAGCGCGATAAGCTCGGCCTGGCCATGCAGGAAATGGTCGATAGTCTCAAGGCCATCACGGTTTCCGCACGGCATATTTCCGAAGGTGATCTGAGTGTCGAGATCATTGAGCGAAGCGAGCGCGATGAGCTGGGACTGGCTCTGAAAATGATGATTACCAATTTGCGCGATATTATCGGTGAGTTGGTCTCCGGAACGTCAACCCTGGCCGCTTCAGTCAGCCAGCTATCCACCACCTCGTCATTGCTGGCTGCCAGTGCTGCGGAAACCTCCAGCTCCATGGCTGAGGTCACCGCCACGGTTGATGAAGTGCGACAGACATCGCAGCTTTCCAGTGAGCGTGCTCAGGATGTCGCGACCACGTCAGAAGAAGCCAGTCGCTATTCAGAAAAAGGCAGTGAGGCGACCCAGAAGACCGTGACGGGCATGAACGTCATCAAAGAGGAGATGGACTATATTGCCGAGAGTATTG
Source organism: uncultured Desulfuromonas sp. (assembly GCF_963666745.1). NCBI lineage: Bacteria > Pseudomonadati > Thermodesulfobacteriota > Desulfuromonadia > Desulfuromonadales > Desulfuromonadaceae > Desulfuromonas > uncultured Desulfuromonas sp. The sequence goes on from NZ_OY762961.1 coordinate 3,549,847, forward strand.
TTTCGCTCAGCGAGCAGAGCCAGAATGTCGGCGAGATTGTCGATACGGTGACGGACTTGGCGGATCAGTCTAATCTGCTGTCGGTGAATGCCTCTATCGAAGCGGCCAAAGCCGGCGAGCACGGCAAAGGGTTTACCGTTGTCGCCCAAGAGGTAAAATCTCTGGCGGCACAGTCAAAGCAGGCCACGGAACAGATCAAACGGATTCTCAGCGACATTCAGAAAGCGACCGGTTCTGCGGTGATGGCCACGGAGCGCGGCACGAAAGCGGTTCATGCCGGTGTGGAAATGATGTCGCAGAGCGAAGAGACATTCCATGTGATGACAGAAAATATCAATTCTTCGGCCGAGTTCGCCATGCAGATCGCCTCATCAAGCCAGCAGCAGCTGGCTGGTGTCGAGCAGGTGGCTCAAGCCATGTTGACCATCAAAGATGCCGGACAGCAGAATATGGACAGTGCCCGTCAGCTCGAAGATGCCACGCAACGTCTTGAGGGGTTGGCCAATAACCTGAAACAGTTGTCTGAACGTTTTACCCTGTAGCGGGACGGATCCATGGATGAGCAGCAACTGCTGACAATGCTTCGTGAGGCCTTTAAAGAAGAGGCCCTCGAACGACTGACCAGCCTCTCTTCCTGCCTGGTGCAACTGGAACGGGTGGAAGAGGGCATGGCCGACTGCGAACCGCTCGAAGTTGCCTTCCGGGAAGCGCACAGCCTTAAAGGTGCGGCCCGTTCGGTTTCTTTGAACGATATCGAATCGCTGTGTCAGGCATTGGAAAGTGTGCTCTCCCAGGTCAAGAAGGGGCAGTGTTCTTTACACACGGATCACTTTGACCTGCTTCACTCCTGCGTTCGCGTGATGGAAACGTTTCTGGATCATTTTTCCACCACGCAAGAGATGGATTATCGTGCCGAGGTGGTGCCCCTCATTGAGCAGTTACAAGCCTTGTGTGAACCCTGTGTGCAGGCACGTAGATCCGCTGACGTGGTGACTGTTGAGAAAGATTCCAGCTCACCACCCAGTCCTGATCAACCGCCTTGCCCTGTTGTTGAAGCCGAACCCATTTTGGTTTCAGAGCCGAAAAAACACCCGCCTAAAATACCTCCGGCTGAGAAGCCTGTTGCTGCCACAGCCAATAAAGAAAGTACGCTACGGGTTTCCACTCTGCACCTTGATCGGGTTATGCAACGGGCGGAGAGCCTGATAACCATAAAGCTGACGGTCGCCGAGCGCTTTAAAGAGAGTGCGGCAATGGTGGAGGTGATTGAGCTATGGCGTAAGGATTGGACACAGGTCGCTCCCCATTTACGACGTCTGCAAAATCATCGTGATGATCTCTGTTGTGAGGATTTTCAACGGGCGATGGAGAGTCTGCTTGGCTACATTGAACGTAGCCAGAATCAGTTTCAGAATCTCGAAAGCCAATTGGGACGTTATCAACAGCGTCTGTTTCAGGACAAGGTCTCGACGTCAACCCTGATTGATGAACTCCTTGAGGAGGTTAAGGAGATCATCATGGTGCCGTTCTCCAATCTTTCAGCAAGTTTTCCCCGTACGGTGCGTGACGTGGCGCGCACTCAGGGGAAAGAAGTTGACCTGTTGGTTGAGGGTGATGAGACCGAAATAGATAAACGCATTCTGGAGATGCTTTCTTCACCGTTAAACCACCTGATCCGCAATGCGATTGACCACGGGATAGAACTGCCCCAGGTGCGTCTCGCGGCGGGTAAAAATGCCAAAGCACGCCTGCAGATCTCGCTGTCAAGAACACAGGGGGGGCGGGTTGAGCTGCGTATTTGCGACGACGGCGGTGGTATTGATCTGGCGCGGGTCCGTGCCCGGGCCGTGGAACGGCAGATTCTTACCGAACAGGCCGCCGCTGAATTGAGTGATGAAGAGGCTGCCTGGCTGATTTTTAACTCGGGATTGTCCACCAGTACCATGATTACGGAGATTTCCGGTCGTGGCCTGGGGATGGCCATCGTTAAGGAAAAGGTCGAAGACCTCGGTGGCCACCTGCATGTGGAGACCCGCTCCGGGCAAGGCACCTGCTTTAAACTCCATATCCCGGTCAGTCTGTCCGTGTTCAAGGGGATTCTCATCCGAGCTCGCGGCGTCGAGCTGATTGCGCCGACGACAGCGGTTGAACGGGTACTCAAGGTGCCGCGGGACGCCATTCGCAGCGTGGAAAATCGTGAGGTGATCTGTGTTGATGACGTCAATCTTTCCCTGGTGAATCTGGGGGCATTGTTGTCGATTACTGATCGTCCCATCACACAAACCGATCATATCCACGTGGTTGTCATTCATGACAGCGAACAGCGCATTGGTTTTGTCGTTGATGATGTCGATGGCGAATATGAGCTTCTTGTCAAAGGACTTGGTGACCAGTTGCGCCATGTCCGTTACTTTTCCGGTGCGTCGGTTTTGGGTGATGGCCGTGTCGTGCCGGTTCTGGATGTGCGTGACCTGCTGTCGGCACCTATGGATAGTGCCGGTCGCATTCGTTCAGAAGAGAGCGAGCGGCAGCAACCACGGCGCATTCTGGCGGTCGATGATTCCATTACCTCACGGATGTTAATCAAAAATATCCTTGAAGCGGCCGGTTATCTGGTCACGACGGCCATCAATGGTGAGGATGCCTTCAGTAAGCTGAACGAGGCCACTTTCGATCTGGTGGTCAGTGATGTGGAGATGCCGCAACTTGATGGTTTTGGTCTCACGGCCCGGATTCGGGCGACAGAAAGTGTGCAGGAGATCCCGGTGATATTGGTCACCAGTCTTGAATCGGCAGAGGATAAGGAAAAAGGGATTGTTGCCGGAGCCAATGCGTATATTGTGAAACGAAGCTTTGATCAAAGCAATCTGCTTGATACAATAGGACGATTAATTTAATACGGCCCGGTTTTCCCGCTTGACCGGGCTAAACTGAATGGACGATTTTTAGGGTGACACTTCTGGTTCGGCCCCGCGATTTTGACGGTGCCTTACCGGATCTTTTCAACAACCGGTCAGACCGTTTTTAAACGGTGACGACGGGGGACGCATGCAGCAGTTCAAGGTATTATTGGTTGAGGACAGTCGCACTCAGGCGCTGCGGTTTCAGTTTATGCTGCAAACCCACGGCTTTGAAGCGGTTGTGGTCGGCAACGGGCGAGAAGCCCTTGACCGTCTCAAGCAGGAATACTTTCCGATTATCATCACGGACTGGGTGATGCCCGAAATGGATGGTGTGGAATTATGTCAGGCCATCCGCAGTCGCAAATATGATGGCTATGTGTTCATTTTTCTGGTGACATCCAAGGATGATCCGGACGATATCGTTGCCGGTCTTCAGGCCGGAGCGGATGACTATCTGACCAAGCCGGTTTCCGAGCTGGAGTTGATGGCGCGGCTCAACACGGCTAAACGGGTCATTGATCTCGAACGTTCGCTGAAAAAACGTAACGAAGAAGTGCTCCACCTGTCGGTGACGGATGCACTGACCGAAGTCCACAATCGCAGTTATTTCAATACCCAATGTCCCTCCTTTATTGCCCGTGCCGTGCGTTCTCGCGAGCCGGTTTCCTGTATGATCTGTGATGTCGATCATTTTAAACAGGTCAACGATACCTATGGCCATCTGGCTGGAGACCGTGTGCTGCAGGTTTTTGCCGGGTGCCTCAAGGAACAGGTGCGTCAGGGGCTCGATCTGCTGGTCCGTTATGGTGGGGAGGAATTTGTCGTGATCCTCTCGGATACCGACAGCGAAGGGGCGATTACCGCAGCGGAACGGATGCGCCAGTCCATCGCTCAATTGTCTATTCCGTGGGAGGGAAACACCATCAGCATCACGGCAAGTTTTGGTGTTGTCAGTTACCAGCCTGCTTCTATGGCTCATCTGCTCAGTGTTGAGCAGTTGATGTCCGCTGCCGATGAAGCCCTCTATTCAGCCAAGGAAGCCGGTCGAAATTGTATCCGGCATGTTGTCTTATGATTCGTGTGCTCATTGCCGAAGATTCGGCCTCTTCTCGGGCTTATCTCAAATTTATCGTTGAATCCGCCGAGGATATGGAAGTGGTCGCCGTCGCAGAAAATGGCGAACAGGCTGCCGAATTAACCTGTCGCTTGCGGCCGGATGTGGTGGCTATGGATATTCATATGCCTGTGCTTGATGGTTGTAGTGCCACCCGCAAAATCATGGCTCAGTGTCCAACGCCGGTTGTGATTGTCAGCACTCTGGTCAACGGCAGTGCCTCACAGGAAACCTTTCACATTCTTGAAGCCGGGGCTGTCGCCGCCGTCCCGAAACCAAGTGGCCCTAACAGCAAGGCGGCTGCTACAGACCGTGAAAAATTGCTGCGTATTTTGCGTCAGGTGTCCGGTCTCAATGTTGTGGCTCCGACCAGACAAGTCCCACTGGTAGCAGAGGTCACTTTTGCTCCGGCTCCAGTGGCGTGTCGACATAAGCTGGTGGTGGTTGGGGCTTCTACGGGTGGCCCTGTTGCGTTGCAGACTCTTTTGAGCCAGTTACCGGAAGGCTTTCCGTTGCCGGTTCTGGTTGTTCAACATATTTCCCCCGGTTTTGTTCCGGGAATGGTACAGTGGCTGCAAAACAACTGTGCCTTGCCGATCTGTGTTGCTCAGAATGGGCAAAAAGTAGAGCCGGGGACGGTGTATTTTGCGCCGGATAATCGACATATGGGGGTTACGGCGCTGGGACGAATAGTTCTTAAAGACGGCCCGATGATGCACAGTGTGCGTCCAGCGGTTTCGTACCTTTTTCAGTCGGTGGCCCAGTCATTCGGTGCCGATGTCATTGCCGTTCTGATGACGGGCATGGGACGAGATGGTGCTGAAGAGTTGTTGACACTGCAGCAACTGGGGGCAGTGACACTGATTCAGGACAAAGCCAGTTGTGTCGTCTATGGAATGCCCGGAGAAGCCGAACGTCTTGGTGCCGGTCAGTACAAACTTCCTCCGGAGCGTCTCGGTCAGCAGCTGGTGCGGATGTGCTGTCGTTAGGTCTCCAATTTTTTTTACGTTAAAGGTTGAGTGATGAGTTTATTACAGGCCAGAAATGTCGATGTGCTGGTCGTCGAAGACAGTTATACCCAGGCCTTGAAACTGGAGCAACTGTTTGAAGAAGAAGGGCTGAGTGTGGCTTGTGCCGATGGGGCTTCGCGTGCCTTGATGTGGCTTGAAAACTACCGTTCGACGGTGATCATCAGTGATGTCGTCATGCCCGACATGGACGGATTCGAACTGTGTCGCCAGATCAAGTCCAACGAGGCAACCCGTACAATCCCCGTGGTGCTGCTGACTCGCCTGTCCGAACCGGAAGACATTGTCCGCGGTCTGGAATGTGGAGCGGACCATTTTGTCACTAAACCCTTTGACTGCAGCCTTCTTGTCTCCCAGGTGCATAATATTCTTCTCAATCAGAAGATTCGCCATCAACAACGTGGTGACGATGGCGTTGAGATCTATTTCGCCGGGAAAAAGCACATAATCAATTCAGAGCGTTCACAGATCCTTGACCTGTTGCTTTCCACCTATGAGGGGGCGTTGCAGCAGAAACGGGAGCTGGAACGGATGAACGAGCAGCTCAATGAAGCGCTCGATACCATTAAGAAGCGTAATGCTGAGATTGCGGAGCTGGCAGTACGTGATTCTCTGACCGGCACGTTTAATCGCGGCTATTTCAATGAGACGTTTCCCGGTGCCATTCGCCGGGCGCAACGTTACCGGCAAAGCTTGGCTCTGATTATGTGCGATATTGATCATTTCAAATTGATCAATGACCATTATGGCCACCAGACCGGAGACCGTGTGATTAAACGCGTCGCTCAGGGTCTGGCCGAGTCGTTACGACAGGGGGTCGACTGGCTGGCGCGTTACGGCGGCGAAGAATTTGTCATTGTGTTGCCGGAAACCAACCTGGATGGGGCCATGGTGGTTGCGGAACGGATGCGGGAAAATATTGCTGAACAGGAAATCGACTGTGATCCGCAGAGTATCCGTCTGACAGCCAGCTTTGGCGTGGCCGGATGTGATCCGGAACACGCCAGTATGCTGACCGCCAACGGCATGATTGCCATGGCAGATCGTTGTCTTTATCAAGCTAAAAAACAGGGGCGTAATTGTAGTTGTTCCAAGGCTCTGAAGTAATCTAACACCAGACGCGCAAGATCAAGGACTGGATGCCCCGTGTTAGTTCAGGGCATCCGGGCGACCCAGAATCTCATCAAGCGGGTTGCTTTCAACGATTTTTTTCGGCGTAATCTCCTCAACGTGGATTTCAAACGTCAGCTCTTTTCCTGCCAGTGGATGATTGGCGTCAAGAGTGACCTCCCTGTCATTCGCCGCTGTCACCATCACGTAGAACAGAGAGCCATCCTGATTGGTTACCTCAATCTGGTTGCCCACCTGATACGTGATGTTTTCGGGCAGTTTATTCCGTTCAATGGTTTCGATCAGAGATTTTTTTGCCGCCCCGTAGGCTTTTTCCGGCGGGATGGCTACCGTTTTTGTTTCACCACGGACCATGCCGACGACGGCATCGTCAAACCCTTCAATGACTTCTTTCTTGCCAATGATAAACGACAACGGATCTTTGTCCGTTGAGGTATCGAAAACCGTTCCATCCGCCAATGTGCCGGTATAATGGACTTTGATGGTATCGCCTTTTTTTGCCACAAACATGATTAAATCCTTTCGTAAAATGACGTGTTTCTGAGACTATGAGGATTTCCCCGGCATGTCAATGCTCCGAGGGTATTTTGTATACATTTCATTGAATGGAGGAGACTATGACGCCAGAGCAAGTACGCGAACAGATTGAACAGCAGCGGCGTGATGAGCATGATTTTGTGGTCTGGACCGAGCCTGAACAGAGTTCTGATGATGTAGAGCTGGTGGATTATTTTTTACGCCAGCGTCTTGACGCAATTGGCGAGGTGAACACGGTCAGTTTGATGACCCTCGAGGAACTCTGGCAACGTTTGATGGTGCTCGATGGCGACCATCTTAGCCGTCACTGGCGTAAAAAAGTCGAAGTCATGGACTGGCAGGTGACCGACGGCCAGGGGCGCACACGGGTACGCAGCTGCAGTTTTCGCCCGGAAGGTGTTCTGGCTGTTTATGAAGAACTTGTGGCTGCCGGGCGAGGTGAATCCGGCGCTTGAGTTTTTGGGCGTATTGGTGATACAGTCCTCGACGAAATTCAATAATTCCTATAGTGCTATCCTATTTGATGGAGGGTCGAACGGGGAATTCCGCTCGACGCCTGTGATTAAGTAATGAGTTTTGATCGTACGTTATGGCAGCGCATCGTTCACCGTGACTGCCCTGTTTATCTGCGGGCCGACCAGCCCACCTGGTTTGTTCCCACGACGGCTGGGGACGCGTTGTTGCAACAGCTCAGCGCAGAAACCGCCGACCTTGATTCGCCACGGGTCCAGCGCTTTCTCAATCGATTACCGGATGCCGACATCAAACCCTATCCTGGTCGTGGCGGTTTGCTCAAGGCGGATCATCTGCGGGAACTGTGGTTGCATATCACCAACCGCTGTAATCTGAGTTGTCGCCACTGTCTGTTTACCTCAGGACCTCAGAGTGCTGAAGAACTGGCGGCGGATGAGATTCTACGTCGGGTCGATGAGGCTTCAGCGCTGGGTTGCCGGGTCTTTGCCCTGACCGGTGGCGAACCTTTCGTGCATCCGGATTTTAACGAGATTGTTCACCATATTCTCCGTGAGCCTAACCATCATATTGCGGTTTTGACCAACGGCATGACCCTCAGCCGTCAGCTGGCTGACATCGACTGGGACCGCAGCCGTTTTCATCTGCAGATCAGTGTCGACGGACTTCCAGAGCGCCATGATCACCTGCGTGGTGACGGCATGTTTTCCCGCCTCAGACAACAGCTTGACTGGCTACGGGAGCATGGCTTTCCGTTCACCCTGTCCATGTGTGTTGAGCAGGATAATGTTGCCGATATGGCGGCTGTGGTTGATCTCGCGGCTGATTGCGGGGCCGGTAATGTTCATTTCATGTGGTACTTTGTCCGGGGCCGTGGCGAAGAGGCGCATGTGCCGTCGGTTGCGACCATCCATGCTCACCTCAGCGAGGCTATCCAGCGTGCACAACAACGCGGTGTCACCATTGACAACCTTGATGCCCTGAAAACTCAGGTGTTTGCACCCACCGGGACCATTCATGACGGTAGTGGCAGTGGCTGGGAGTCAGCAGCTATTGGCCCGGATGGCCATCTTTATCCCTCTGCAGCCCTGGTGGGGGTTGATGCCCTGAAAACAATGTTGACCGACTCTCTGCAGCAGGCCTGGCAAAACAGTGCTGTGTTGGATCGGGTCCGTCACAGCAGTTGCCGCGACTGGGATTCTCCGTGGCGTTATCTGTTGGGTGGCGGCGATATTGATCACAGCTACATCCATTCCGAAACCTTTGTCGGTGATGATCCCTATCTGCCCCTTTATGAAACTCTCGCTCTCGATCTCATTGTTGAGGCCGCAGAGCGGCTACCCGAGAGTAACGAGCCCGGTTTGCGACTGAAAATGGGTGATCTTCTGGAGAGCTGCGGTGCTCATGGCAAAGTAGCACTGCTGCATTCCAATTGCCTGCTGTCCTTGACCCATGAGGACAGTCGGACCGTCGTCAAAGATTTCTACAGTGAAGCCGTTGGTGATAAAAACGAGGATATCCTTAATCCGGTCTGTTACGAACCGGCCATGATCGATCACATCCCGGCTGCTTACCGCTTTCGTGGCTATGGCTGCGGTAGCCCGGTACTTGATGCCGAGATTCAGGGGGGGGAGACGATTCTTGACCTGGGATGTGGCAGCGGGGTGGAGTGTTTTATTGCCGCACGGCTGACCGGTCGTAAGGGGCAGGTGATCGGCGTTGATATGCTTGATCCCATGCTTGATCTGGCGCGACGCGGTGCTGTGGGCGTGGCGGAAAATCTTGGCTACGAGAACCTTGATTTCCGTAAGGGATATCTCGAACAGCTTCCGGTTGAAACCGACAGTGTTGACCTGATTCTCTCCAATTGTGTGCTCAATCTGTCTGCCGACAAACGGTTGTTGTTCAGCGAAATCTTCCGTGTTTTGAAACCGGGCGGACGTTTGGTGGTCGCGGATGTCGTTTGTGAGAAGGAGCCGGATGCTGCCATTCGCAACGACGAAGTGCTGCGCGGAGAGTGTATCGCCGGTGCCTTGACCCAAAAGGATCTGGTCGGCTTGCTCAATGAAAGCGGTTTTGAAGGGGTGATGTGTAATAAGCGTGTGCCGTATCGCCGCGTTCAGGACCATCCGTTCTTTTCGCTGACATTCAGTGCCCGCAAGCCGGAACTGGACCAAACGCTGGTACGGGTGATGTATCCCGGTCCGTTTCCCAGTATCCGCCTCCCTGATGGCCGGATCCTGGTGCCGGGACAGATTGACGAGATTCCCGTCCATCTGGCGCGCAGTGCCGGAGCCCAGCTCTATCAATTGGATGGGGCCGGCCATGTCACCAACCTGACATTTACCATGAGCTGCAATTGTGCCATCACTCCCGAAGTTTCCGACGATGCTGTCGATGATGTTCCGGCAGTACGTCAGCAAAGCGGCTGTATGGTCTGTGGCGCACCGCTAGATTATGACGTGGTGTTTACCCGCTATCAGTGTAGTTACTGCGGACGGCATTTCGAGGCTTCCGTCTGCTGTGAACAAGGGCATTATGTGTGTGATGCCTGCCATAGCGAGGATGCCCTGTCCGTCATTGAAACCATGTGCCGTCATAGTCGTGAAACCGATATGCTCAAGCTGTTTCATCAATTACGCCAGCATCCTGCCGTGCCCCTGCATGGTCCGGAATATCATGCCTTGGTGCCGGCGGTGATCCTCACCTGCTATCGTAATATTGGTGGGAAAATGGGTGCCTCACTGCTGGAAGCGGGGTTGAGCCGAGGCTCTCAGGTGATTGGTGGTAGCTGCGCCTATAGTGGGGTTTGTGGTGCTGCTGTCGGTGTTGGGATCGCCTTCAGCCTGATTCTCGAAGCCAACCCACTCAAAGGCGATCAACGCCAGGTGGTGCAGCAGGTGGTGCAGCAAGTTCTGGCGGAGCTGGCCCAATTCAATGCAGCACGTTGTTGCAACCGTGATTGTGTGGTCGCACTGCAAAAGGCGGCTGAGTTGTCGCAGCACTATCTGCCGTTGCCGCTTCAGGCTCAGGAATGGCTCCCCTGTGACCAACACGTGCGCAATCAGGAATGTCTTGGCGCTGAGTGTCCTTTGTTTTGATCGGGTTCAAACGTGGTATGGGCGTTCTCATTTTGCACCTTCTCCTTGCAAAAATGGCTCTGTGCTTTAGTATGGTTAACCAGAATAAACTTATGCCATGGAGGTGTTGATGCGTCTTTTGACTCGATCTGATTTTGACGGGATTGCCTGCGCTGCTCTACTCAAAGAGCTCGGAGTGATCGATCATATGGAATATGCCCATCCTAAAGATCTTCAGGATGGTAAAGTGGATGTCACCAAAGATGACGTTCTTGCCAATGTTCCATATGTTCCCGGCTGTGGGCTGTGGTTCGACCATCATTCCAGTGAACAGGAACGACTGGCGCTGGAGGGGCAGTATCAAGGTCGCAGCGAAAAATCGCCCAGCGCTGCCCGGGTCATTTATGATTATTATAACGATCCCCGCCTGAGCAAATTTGACGAAATGCTTGAATATGTCGATCGGGTGGATTCCGCCCAGTTGACGGAAAAGGAGATCCTGAATCCCAGCGGTTGGGTTTTGCTTGGCTTTATCTGTGATCCACGCACTGGGCTGGGCTACCATAAGACCTTTACCATCAGCAACCTGCAGTTGATGAAAAACCTGATGGAGGCATTGCGAACACAATCCATCGATGAGATTATGGCCAACGCCGATATTCAGGAGCGAGTGAAGCTCTATTTTGAGAACGATGCCCACTGCAAGGCGTTTCTCAAAGAACATACTGTTGTCGATGGCCCGGTGGCCATTACCGATGCGCGCGGTTTGACGGATATGCCACCCGGCAACCGTTTTTTGGTCTATTCGATGTTTCCCGAGACCAATATCTCGATTCGTTTGATTGACGGGCGAGGCAAAGAGTTTGTCGCCATCTCTCTTGGATACAGCATTCTCAATCGCACTTCAAACGTCAATGTTGGATCTTTGATGCTCAAGTACGGTGGTGGCGGTCACAAAGCCGTCGGCACCTGTCAGGTGCCTTACGCTGACGCGGACCGGGTGCTGGCTGAATTGATCGCTGCGATCAAGGCACAGGAATAAACCGACATTAGCTGTGTAATTTAGAGAAAAACGCCATGGAGCAAAATCCATGGCGTTTTTTGTTTGATGAGAAGTCGCCCGACTATTTTCTGAATTTGGCGAGGCGGTCAGTCGCTGATGATGTAGGTATTGCGACCATCGTGTTTGGCCCGGTACATAGCGCTGTCTGCGCATTTGAGCAGTTCATCGACGCTGTTACCGTGTTGCGGATAGAAACATAAGCCAATACTGGCCGAAGTTGTGATGGTCTCATTGTTGATGACCATCGGTTTGCGAATGGATTCGATCAATTGTTCTAAAAGGATGGATGCTTGCTCACGGTCTTTGAGGTCGCGAAGAATAAGGAGAAACTCGTCACCGCCGATCCGGGCAACGGTATCAGATTCACGCAAACTGGCCGTCAGGCGCTTGGCAATTACTTTCAGCAGCATATCTCCAGCTGCATGGCCATACGAATCATTGATTGATTTGAACAGGTCAAGGTCAAGAAAGGCAATGGCTCCACGACTGTTTTCCCGTTCGCACTGCAATAGGGTCTGACTCAGACGGTCGTAAAACAGGCTGCGATTGGGAAGCCCGGTGAGGGCGTCGTAATAGGCCAGCTTACGGATTTTTGCTTCCTGTTGTTTTTTTTCGGTGATGTTGCGAGCAACACGAACAACCTGAACCGGTTTATTCTGCGCATTGCAAATCGGTGAGGCGGAAACATCAAAATAGCACAGCGTATCACCGGTCTGGCGATATCGTTCCTGACGGCAGGGCTGACTGGTTTGTGCTGCAACGACACCGGGGCAGCTGCCGGCATCTTCTTCGTCAAGGCTGCTGCAACGGGTGATTTCATGGCAGGAATGGCCGATTGCCTCGTTGTAGGTGACATTATGCATGTCAAGAAAGGCCTGGTTGGCGGCGACGATGGTTGAGCTTTGACAGTCGATGACGGAAACGGCATCACTGATGTTACTGAGAATTGCCGAGGAAAACTCATGGGCTTTGAGAAGCTCTGCTTCACGTTCGGCAATAGAGGCCGACATCCGATTCATGGAAACGATCAGGGCTTCAAGTTCATCATTGCCGCTGACATCGACAGTGGTATCGTACTGGCCGGAGCTGGCGCGTTGCGAGATGGTTTTCAGGATACTGAGTTTACTGTAGATCAGGCGGCGAAACAGCCAGGTGGTGCCCAAGCCGCATAACACCAGACTGCTAACCAGGGCAATCAGGGCAAAGTTCTGCCGTTGCAGAGCCTGGACGCGTAAATGCTCGGCAGAAAGTGTGATACTGAAAAGGCCGTTTAAGTCACCATCCTTGATCTCGGGATTCGGGTGGCAGCGATGACAGTAGGAGCGAAAATAGGTTGGGGAAAAATACTGATAGTAAAGCTGGCCATCTTTAACCAGAGGTTCAAACAGCTCCTGAGTTTCCGGGTGCAATGCAAAATAGTCCAGCGCTCTTTTTTCAGGTCGGCTGGCCTTTGCCATCTTGTTGATGGGAACGGTTGTGATGCTGCGAAAGCGGATGGTGTTGTCCGGGGATAACTCTTCGAGCTTGGCGGAGATCTTCCTCATGGTATGGGAAGGGAGAAATACGCTGGTCTGCTGGTTGACAGAAAAGTCGCTGGCAAGAAATTCATTGTGGTAGACAAGGCGTGTCGCTCGGATCATGCGATCCAATGAACGCGCCTGGGTCAGAATGGTTTGTTCCAGTGCTTTTTTGCTGTGATACTGATCCGTGATAAAGAACAACACGAAAAACGCACTGACGAGCAAAAAAACCGGAACCAGGAATTTGAACTGAAGTTTCACAGCAACTCCTGCAGTCCATAACGTTTATGAACGATCGCCACAATGTAAGATGTTTTTCAGCAAAACAGATATTTTATTCAATCATGCTGATGAAACAAAGGCAATGTTATTTCACGTCGATTTGCTCTCCAGAGAATCTCACCTGTTGGCCGTGGCGGATTTTACAACGCTTGCGTGTTTCAATCAGACCATCGACCTCAACTTCGCCCTCTTCGATCAAGCGTTTGGCGATCCCGCCACTATGGCACAACCCGGTGACTTTCAGCAGGTTGTTCAGTTCGATATAATCATGTCCTTCGAGGTCGAAGATTAGTGACATGGCGGCTCCTTGAGATTGTCAAAACCCGCTAACGTCACGGTGGGATTGAACTCAATAATTGTGGCGCGCGCCACCTGATTTTTGACAAACGGGTCGAGAGCAACAATGTGTTCAAGAGTTTCTCGGTTTTCAGCCCGGGCGAGAATGACACCCCCCGTCCGTGGTATTTTACGGCCGGAGGCGATAAAGCGATTCTGTTGATACTGGCTTTCGAGAAAATCAAGATGCGCTTTCATAAAGAAATCGATTTCGTCGAGTGGTCGGATGTAGGTCAGTTCAATAATAAACATGGGGGCTCCTGTCAATTACATCTGTTCGCCGAGAAGCAACGTGAACATTGGGGTGATCGCCTGTAAGGTGTAGCGGGGAAAGCGAAATTTCTCCTGACAACATTTTTTCAGACGTTGATATTCCGACGCCTCCTGTTTGTTCCCTTTGGCATCTTTCCAGCGACCGTGGATGTAGCGGACCATCTCTTTGCCGTTAATCTGTCCACGGATAAAAGTGACCTCATCACCTTCCGTTTCCCAAGTGATTTTGACCTGATAAGACGTTCCCAGCCAGTTGACTGTTTGTGTCATGTTGTCGCGTGTCATAAAGCTCCTTAGCTGATTCTGCTGGGAATCAGCGGGGGAAGGCACCGTTGTTAATGTCGATGCAGGTGCCGTTGATATAATCGGGGCTGTCGGTACCCAGCCAGAACAGGGTGCGGGCGACTTCCGAAGCTGTCGCAAAACGACCGCTGTAGACGGCGGCTTTAATGGCCTTTTTGCGCGGTTCGGGAATCACGTCGAGCATGTCGGTTTCCACCGGGCCTGGAGCAACCGCATTGATGGTGATACCCTGTCCGCCGAGTTGTTTGGCAAAGCTTTTGGTGGCATTGATCAGTCCGGCTTTACTGATGCCATACCAGATGTCGGGATGGCCGATCTGGCCGGCGATCGAAGCATTGTTGACGATCCGACCGCCACCGCGCCGGATCATGCCACGGCTGACTTCGCGAATCAAGGCTACCGGTGCTTCGATGTTCAATTTCATCAGTGTGGCAGCTTTATCTGGGGGGTAGTTATCATACGGCAGAGAAAACATCACTCCGGCATTGTTGATCAGCACATCGATCTCCGGCAGCTGTTGGATCAGCGCCGGGATTTGATCGATCTGGCACAGGTCAAAAGGGTGCAAGGTCAGATTGGGGTGCTCTTCCGGGATGTCTGTCGAACGGGCGATGACGGTCACCCGATAGCCAGCCTTGAGGAACAGGCGAGTGCATTCCAGGCCGATTCCTTTGTTGCCGCCGGTGATCACGACGTGTGGGGTCATGGTTTTCTCCGTTCTTGTCTTGGGTAGATGCTTTAAGTCAAAATCAAGGTCAGGGTCGCCGGGACTCGCCCCGGCAGGCGACATCCTTTTGACTGGCCGCTCAAAAGGATGCAAAAACCGGCTGGACTTCTCCTGAACCTAGCTTAACCTGCAATGAGTCTGTAACTGCTTTGCTTCATGGATTCGGCTCGCCGCCCTTTAGGTCGGCGAATTGTGCGACTCATCATCTTTGGGGTAAAACGTTGAGAACTGTGATTTGTCTTTTTCTATTTCTGGTGTGGCGCCGATCTAACGGGTGGACGGTGCCCACCCTTCTTCCTTCTGATCTGACGACAACTTCCCAACGGCGTTACGGGTTGCGTTGTCCGCACGAATCAGGGCGTACCTATCAAAATCAACCCTGCTGGCAGCGCCTCACCAAATTGTACCTCACGATCATCATCACTCAATGGAACAAATTCCGCCACCTGATCAATGGCTGGTTTATCGGCCTTGGACTCGCGCAGTTTGCTGACGATGGACTGACGTTCGTCTGGCTGTAGATCAATGTCGCGTTGGTCGGTACAGCGGGCGGCCATGGCAAACAGGCTGCACAGCCCCTTCCACGGCTCTTCGCGCCAGTTTTTATCTTTAACTTTGTCAAACAGGGTCATCACTTCGCGCGGATGAACGATGCGGTCCACTCCGGCGTAGAGCGGTGTGCGGCTGAGAAGGCGACTGAGCGCCCACAGATACGGTGCTTTATGGCGGACTTTTTCCTTGAGCAAGCAGCTAGTAAAGCGCTGGATCAGTTCGACTTTGATTTGTGGAGAGATTCGTTCCAGTGCTGCCGCCAGATAGACCATCTCCGGCATCGGGTCGTTGCTGGAACGTAGCGTCGGCAGGATTTTATTGAGGATCTGCTGCTGGCGCTCGCCATTCAATCCCCCGGCTACGCGACGCCACAACAGATACCAGTGGCTCTGACTCCGTTTTTCCTTGGGGAACGCCATGCCGAGGCTCCACGCCCGCCAGAGTTCTTCCAGACGTGATTCGTCGTGCTGGACCCCGTAACCGGGGCGCAGGGTGAAGCCGGACAGATACAGCCACGCCACCTCGTGATCAAGGCTGCGCGATTTACGCGTCATGCCGGTTGCCAGCTCCGGCCACAGCGTGCGCAGGGTGAGACTGTTCCAGTGTTCGCGGCTGCCGAGCTGCTTTTCCAGGGCTTTGATCAATTGCTTGGCTGGAATGTCGGGCTGATCATCGCGTTTCTTCTTGGCAAACACCGCCTGCAGGCAGGGCAGCGCCTGCTGCGATTTCGGGTCGGCGCTGAACTCGGTGGGTTGTGTGGTGGACTGCTGTTGCTCATCGACCCCTTTTCGCAGATTGAAGTCGAGACGCCAGCGGCTATCGCCCTGTTGCTCAACGCAATACAATTGCAACAAACCCAATTCGTTGAGAGACGCTTCAAGGCTGACACGCAACCGGTTGTTGGCCGGGGTTGGATGTTCCGGGGGCAGATGGATGGCCGTTTCCAGTGGTGGCAGCGAACGGAAGTCACGATTGTTCCACGGTAAAATGGCTCCGGCGCGGTCCTGCTGGCGACGGGCGGCATACCAGCATTGAAAACGGGCCGGTTGGTTGACCAGCAGATCAAACGTACTGTCGTTAATGCGCACGGTCTGTCCGGCTTCCAATCCTTTGGGCAGGATACACACCAGCGAGCGGTCCTTTTTCTTGCGGCCGTGGACCACTTCGAGATAGAGGGCATGGGCATGGCCACCGCTGATGCGGTTGTCGCGCTCGTCGTGTCGTAAAATCCAGCTGTAGCGCGCCGCGCCTCGGGCAACGGCCATAGAGATCGATTCGTTGTGCAGGACTACTGGCGGCTGGTTGCTTTGCCATGAGCTGATCAGATTGTGGAGTCGCTCGCGCAACAATAACGGTGTCACTGTTCCGCCATTGAACAGAACTGCATCCACCGGCTGACCGTCGAGGAATTCCGCCAGATGGTGGGAAATGGCCGAATCGTCTGCATAGGGCAGGCCCCATTCCTTGAGCCCGCCTTGGCGGATTGTTGGACGCTGATCACTACTGCACAGGGGAAAGAACCCTTCCAGAATGCATTGCTGGATTTCCGCCGCCTGGATGCGCGTCGACAGGGTTGAGGCAAACAGCCCGGACCCGGAACCGGTCAGGGTGACGGTGAACTCCTGTGCGCCATCAACCGTGCTGCAACTCTCCTCTTCGCCGAGAATCCGTTCTTTGAGATCGCGCGCCTGGACCAGCAGCTGATTCCATTGGCGGCCGGTGAGCTTTTGACCGGGGCGTACCAGCTTGTGTTCAAGAATGTGGGCCAGGGTTAAATCGATGTTGTCGCCGCCGAGCAGCAAGTGGTCGCTGACCGCCAGGCGTTCGAGTTTCAGGCCGCTACGCGCCTGTTTGTCGCTGATGACCTCAAACAAACTCAAATCGGTGGTGCCGCCGCCAATGTCGCACACCAGTACCCTAAGGCTGTTGCGCTGATGCTGTTCAAGCAGGTCGTGCAGTTGGCTGAGGTGTTGGTCGCGACCGAGCCAGAAGTAAAATGCCGCCTGCGGTTCTTCAATCAAACGGATGGTGTCTGGGTATCCGGCCTGTTTGGCGGCCAGCAGGGTCAGTTCCTGAGCCGCTTCGTCAAATGAAGCGGGCACGGTGATAACAATGTCCTGCGCATTGAAGTCGCTGTCGTCCACCCCGGCCATGCGCCGTTGCCAAATCTCCTTGAGCCAGCGCAGATAAAGAGCACTGGCCGTCACCGGTGAACACTTTTCGCTGTCGGCAATTTCCTCTGATTTCCATGGCAGGATGGCGGCGGTGCGGTCGACATCGGCATGACACAGCCAGGATTTGGCCGAGTGGATCACCCGCCCCGGGCTGAACGCCATCTGCTGGCGGGCAAAAACGCCGGGGAGACGACCATCAATTGGAGCTGGCACCGAGTCTGTGGCCGAGGAAAAGCCGCTTTGTTCTGCTGCCGTCGGTGTGTAGGCAAACGATGGCAGGGCAGGCTCATCGACGCGCGTGGTGGCACTGTCCCACTGGGTGATGTGGAGGACCTGCGAGCCGCGTTGCGGCTGCCGGCTGTCGACATAGGACAACACACAGTTGGTGGTGCCGAGGTCGATACCGATGGAAAAACGTGTTGTGGTCATGAGTCGCCTCGCACGTTGAATTCAATTTTCCAGCGTTGCTGTGAATGGCAGTGCTGCATCCACAATTCAAGGATGCCGAGCGCATTGATACGGGCGTGCAATTGAACCGGAATCAATTGGCCCCGCTGGTCATCGCTGCCGGACAAGGTGAGGTTCAGAGAGGATGTTTCTTCCAATTCTGCGCTATCTTCAACCCAGTCACCCGTATGATCGCCGGCACGGGTGGTTGAACTGAAGAAGCGGAACTGAACCGACTGGCCGGTCATGAGTCCGAACTCCTGGCCCTCAAGAGCAATTTCGCTGCCTTCTTGCATGCCCTGAGGAATAACGCATAGCCCTTTAAGGGGCGGCGTGAACCCGGGGATGGCCGGCATGCTGCTTTCAATGCCGATGTAATAGGAGCGACTGATTCCGGCTTTGATGCGAATGCCTTCGCCAAGGGTCTGCTGGCGGGCATAGACAGCTGCACCATGGGCGACGGCCAGATCGAGTTGTTCACCCTGCAGTTGACGTAGAGGTGCTTCACCGTTGAAGTGCTGCAGCACGTCAAACACACGCTGGCGAATGGGATCAGCCTTGAAAATGCCGCCGTTGAATAATACGGCGGTCGGGCGCAGCCAGCTTCGTTCTTGATCGACATGGAGTTGTGCGAACAGCCGCTCCTTCAGATTGGCGTTGGCACAGACATTTGTGGCGCTGTCGATAAGGAATGCCGCAAGATGACGGGTCAGAACCGGATCCTGAACATAAGGCAGGCCGAAGTCCTGCAAGCCGGAGCGCAGTTGCTGTTGTGGAGCCTGATCTATGGTGGTCCGGGCGAGAAAGCCGTCAATGACCACCTGCTCCAACAAGGTGCGTGATAGACTGGTGGTCAGGGTTCGGGCCAGCAGGCTGGCACCACGTCCGGCGATGGAAAGAGGATAATCGTCACGCTGTGGGTCGGCGAACAAGGCTTCCTTGCCGAGGCGGCAGCCGTGGACCAGAGCGGTAAACTGCTGGCTATCCAGTTTGTGTCCTGCCGCTTCGAGCTGGGCTTTAAGCGCATACGCCAGAGCCAGGTCCATGTTGTCGCCACCCAGCAGCAGGTGTTTGCCGACACTGACCCGTTCCAGGGTCAATTCACCGTTGTTTTGCGCGACGGCGATCAGACTGAAATCTGCTGTGCCGCCACCGACATCGCAGACCAGAATCAGGTCACCACACTGTACCTGGTCGCGCCAGTTGTCCTGATGGCGGTCGAGCCAGGCATAAAATGCCGCCTGCTGTTCTTCGAGCAGAGTGACGTCTCCCCAGCCTGCTTCCTGAGCGGCGTCGGCGGTCAGAATGCGGGCGATTTCATCAAATGAGGCCGGGACTGTCAAAGTGACATGGGATGTTGTCAGGTCCGTCGACTGTCCGTTCGTGGACAGATGATGGAGAAGGGCTTCGCGCAAGTGGCGCAGATAAGCCACCTGGGCGGCAAACGGTGACAGTAGTCGCTCTTTTAAGGACGATTGCCAGGGCAGCAGCGGCTGTTGCGGGTCAATGCCACTGTGGCATAGCCACGACTTGGCTGAACTGACCAGCCGATCCGGTGACTTGGCCCCGTATTCCTGGGCGTAGCGACCAATGGTCCAAGGTGTGTCCTCCGTCTGCCAGGGAAGGCCAGGCGCCTGAAGCTGTTCCTGGGGTGTGAACAGATAGAGAAACGACGGCAGGGTGCTGTAGGCATCGCAGCCGTGGGCGGTCACCTGTTGATAAAGCGGTACACTCTGGACTGCGGCATTCTTATCCTGTGAAACGATGGACAGCGCGGAATTGGATGTGCCGAGGTCGATGCCGATGGCGTAACCTGAATCCATATCGTGGCCTCCTGCGAGCGGGCTCAGTTGATCTCCACTTCAGCGGGAGCGATGATTTCTTTGAGGCTGGGCGATTCGGTAACATCCGCCATCTGGGGACGCTTTACGCCAACGGTTTTCCAGCCGCGATGAAGGACCTGACCATTGAATGGGGGCTGGTCGGGAACTCGGCCAATGAGTCGATAGCGATTGCTGTCATAGTTTTCCGCCAGACTGATCTCTTCCATCTCTTCACCGTCATGGATCGGAGCGATGGTAAAGTAATCAGCGACCACTTCGCAGCATCCCTGGTGGACAATACGTGCTGCCGCACCGACCGATTCATTGTCGTACGCGGAGATGTCATCCATGACAAAGTCGATCAGGCGTCCTTTTTCCTGCAGGCGGGCCATGAGCTGGACAACGGCCGCATCACAGTCATCGCTGCTGTCATATTGAACGGCTGCTGCCGGTTCAACGGTTTGAGTCGGCTCTTCAACGGGCACCTCAACGTTGGTCTGTTTGGTGTTACCCAGTTTCAACAGGGACAGGATCAGCTGTAACAGGGGCAGGCCCAGAGCGGCAAATTGAAGTGGCTGCTGAAATTGAAGAGGCACTTCAGCATAAAATAACGTGCTGAGAACCGCGATGGTGAATAAAGTTAATACGGGCATGGTCGAGAGCTCCTTGAAGACTGAATAGGATCAACATTTCAAATCGCTTACTCTACCATTGGCAGCGGGCGGTTTTGAATCTTTTAAATGCTCAGGAGGAGTTTTTTTGACACATCGCCGTTGGAAGAAGTGTTGCGGGCAAAAAAAAGGCAGCTCACCTGAAACAGGTGCAGCTGCATATTTTGAATCGTCTCGAATATCTACGGAACATCGTTAAGCGTGTTGTGGCAGATCGGACGAACAGTGTGGTCAAGGTGTTACCGGAAGAACCTTTTTATTGTTCGATGATGATTTCCATCGCATTCATGCGGTAGTTGTAAGGTCTTCCTGTGTCAATCCCAAGCTCTTTGAGCAACTTGGCGACAGTGTTGGGTTTTTTGCCAATGATTTTTTTTAAGGGGATGGTAATTGACATGGTCTGCGCTCCTTTCTTCAAGATTTGTTTTGCTAAAGATAACCAAAATGGTTATTCTTGTCAAGCCGTCTGTTGATAACTCTGTCGATAACTGTTGAAAAGCGGCCTTTTTGTTGTGATTTTGTTAAGCATTAAGCAGGCCAATTTCACTTTTTCTGTCTTTTTTTGCTCTAACACATTGTTTTATAAAGTGAAAAAACAGTATTGTCTTTTTTTTCTCAGAGGTGCTGTTTATCCCTGACTTTGACTAAAAAACAGCCTGTCTGGTGTAATGGCTGAATGTTTTAGTCGCATGATGGCCACGCATCATTGTTCATTCTTAATGCTTTATCGACAGGCTCACGACAAAACTTTACTTTTTTTGTCGTAAATTTGTGTGGTGTGATACAAGGGGAAAATGATGATCAACTGGTTGTTTGGACGGTGTAAACGGGAAATAGCCCTCGACAAGATTTGAAGGCCGGTATTACTATAAGAGTTTGGTTTAGTGCATTTTGTCACGGGTGTTGAAATCAGGAGACCTGGTGTTTTATGAAATTTATTGCATTAATCGGGCAGTACACGTTGGACGTTCTGGAAGTTGCAGGACGTTTTGGTGTCTTTTTGCTCGTATCCCTGTATGCCGCGATCAAGCCTCCGTACAAATTGAAACCGATAGTCCGCCAGATTCGCTTTATCGGTGCCAATTCGTTGTTCGTCATTTTGTTCACAGGGTTGTTTACCGGCATGGTTTTGGGCTTGCAAGGGTATTATACCCTGGCCAAATTTGGCTCCGTCGGTTTTCTCGGTGGCGCTGTCGCTTTGAGCCTGATTCGTGAACTCGGACCGGTTCTTGCGGCTTTGATGGTGATTGGACGTGCCGGTTCGGCGATCTGTGCCGAAGTGGGGATCATGCGCAACAGCGAGCAGATTGATGCCCTGGAATGCATGGCCATCGATCCGATCAAATATCTGATTGTACCCAAGCTGGTTGCCGGCTTGATTGCCATGCCGTTGCTTACGGCGATTTTCGATGTCATCGGCATCTTTGGCGGTTTTATGATCGGAGTGCAGTTGTTTGATGTCAGTGCCGGAGCCTATTTTCAGGGCATGTATTCCAGCGTCGTCTGGCTCGATATTGAAATGGGACTGGTAAAATCCGTTGTCTTCGGTCTGCTGCTGGTCTGGATCTGCGCCGCCAAGGGCTTTTATCTGCATCTGGAGCGCGGCGGTGGTTTTGGCGCTGAAGGGGTCAGCCGCACGACGACTAGTGCGGTTGTTTTGGCGTCGGTGTCCGTTCTGGTCTGGGATTATCTGATCAGTGCCATTCTGTTGTAATGTTATGGAGTTATGATGATTTCAGAACGCGAAATTGTGATCGAATTGAACCAGGTCGAAAAATCCTTCGGTGACCAGAAAGTCCTCGACGGTGTTTCGCTTCAGGTCCGAGCCGGGACAACAACCGTGATCGTTGGTGCCAGTGGTCAGGGGAAAAGTGTCATTCTCAAACATATGCTGGGGCTGATGAAACCCGATGCCGGCGAAGTGCGTGTCTTTGGTGAGGATCTTAGCCGGGCCGGAAAGAAAAAATTGCGCGAAATTCGCAGCTACTTCGGCGTGTTGTTTCAAAACGTCGCCTTGTTTGATTCCATGTCGGTGTACGACAATGTCGCCTTGCCTTTGCGGGAGCGTACGCATGACAACGAGTCGGCCATTCGCGAAAACGTTGAAGAGAAACTGGCTCTGATGGGCCTGGAAGGGCATGGGGATAAATTTCCAGCCCAACTCAGTGGCGGTATGCAGAAACGGGTTGGACTGGCGCGCGCGCTGGTTCTCAATCCGAAAGTGGTGTTTTTCGATGAGCCCACCACAGGGCTTGATGTCAGTAAAAGTAATGAAATCTACCGTTTGTTTTTTGAGACCCAGGCGCGTCTCAATTATACGGCGGTAATTGTTAGTCATGATGTACCGAAAATTTTTAAATTATCTGATTATGTGGCTCTGATGGCGCAGGGACAGGTACAGGGATGCATGTCACCTGAAGCGTTCCAGCTTTCCGACAATCCTCTGATCCGCGCGTTTGTGACGGAAACCATGGGGCCGATTTACAGTAGTGAAACGGAGGAGTCTCTGCTTTATGAAACGGTTTAATCTCGAGATCATTGTTGGTCTTTTCATGTTGTTGGGCTTTGCCTGTGTTGTTTATCTGTCTGTCAAATTGGGTGATGTGTCTTTTTTTGACAATGATCATTATCGCGTCAAAGCGCGTTTTGGCTCCGTATCTGGTTTGAAACTGGGCGCCAGCGTGCAGATCGGCGGCGTAGATGTTGGAAAGGTGTCAACCATTTCGCTCGATCCCAAAAGCTATGACGCCGTGGTGGCCATCGATATCCGTAAAGGCATTGAATTACAGGATGACTGTATCGCCTCAGTGCGTACCTCCGGCATCATCGGTGACCGCTATATCAGTATCCTTCCCGGCGGCTCGCCGGTTATTATCGAAGAAGGCGGAGAAATTTTTGAAACAGAATCGGCCATCAATCTCGAAGAGTTATTAAGCAAGTATATTTTTGAGAATAACTAAGGTGGGTTTTTCTTCTAATTGAGAACGCCCCCTGGGTGCTGACTGTGATCTCAGATCAAAGGTGGAAATTAGATCGTGTCATGCCCTGCTCTTTGATTTGAAAGGTGACTCAAATGAAACAACTGATTGCTGTTTTGATGCTTTTTATATGTAGTCTGACGGTTTCTGCGGCGCTTGCCGCAAACACAGAGGAGCAACCTGCACCGCCTCTTGATCTGTATGGGGATTTGTATGGGGACGAACTGAGTGAGTCGCCGACAGGCGATCCCCTTGAAGTGGTCAATCGCGGCATGTTCTGGTTTAACGATAAGATGTATTTTTATCTGCTCAAACCGGTGGCTCGGGGGTTCCGTGTCGTTCCGGAACCGGCACGTGTCGGGCTGGGTAACATGCTCGACAATCTTAAATCGCCGATTCGGGCCGCCAATGCCCTGTTACAGTTGAAGGTCAAGGATTGCGGCACGGAATTGGGCCGCCTGGTGATCAATTCGACATTGGGGATTTTCGGATTTTACGATGCGGCGGATACCATCTGGTCCATCAAAAAGAAAGAGGAAGATTTTGGTCAGACCCTGGGCTATTATGGTGTGGAAGAGGGCTTTTATCTTGTTCTGCCATTTTTTGGCTCTTCAACACTACGTGACGGATTGTCGCTGATCCCCGATACCTATGCAGATCCTGTTTTCTGGAGTGTCAGCGAGAAGGCGGCCTGGGGGATCAAGGGAACGGGTGTGGTCAACACCATTTCTCTGGATAAGGACACGTATGAAAGTATCGTCAATGAACAGCTTGATCCGTACCTGTTTGTACGCGACGCCTATTTGCAGAATCGTGCCGCCGAGGTCGCTGACTGACAAGCTGGTCTATTGTTATTGAGTGAAGCTTATTTTTGAGGATAAATAAATCATGATAAAAAGACTTGTTTTCATTGCTTTTTACATGCTGGTCTTTGTTGGCAGTGCCATTGCGCAACCTGCACCCATCAGCCCGAAGGTTGAAGTTCAGACCACGGTAGATGCGATTCTAGAACAGCTCAGAACAACGCCCGACAACACGATCCAGCGTCGGGAGACCATCAGCGGGTTGATTCGTCAGCAATTCGATTTTGAGATGATGTCTCAGGGCGCGCTGGGGCGTAGCTGGCAAACAGCGGATGAAGATCAGCGTCAGACCTTTATTCAGCTTTTTACCGGACTGTTGGAAGAAACCTATTTGGGGCGGATTCAGGCCTATACCAATGAAGAGATCAGCTATGGTGAGGAAGAGGTGCGTGAAAGCCGCGCTGTGGTTGATACCGTTATCCACACGGCATCAGCAGATATTCCGATTTCTTACAAACTGTTTCTGCAAAACAATGACTGGCAGGTCTATGATGTCATCATTGAAAAAGTCAGTCTGATTCGCAATTATCGCAGCAGCTATGCGGCTATTTTGCGCAGCAAGGGAATGGACGGTCTGCTTGAGGAGATGAAGCAGAAGCTCGACTCCCTGCAGCAGCGTGCAGGGGTATCCGGAAAGGATGCCGCATGATTCTTGCCGCCCCCGAAGACAAATGTCTGCGGATGAAGCGTGATTTTCGCTTCTTCCACTTTCTTGATGAACAGGATGTCTCGTTGCTGGCGCCCTATTTTGACTGCCGCAAGCTTCAGGAGGGGGACAACCTGTGGTGTGAAGGAGATGACAGTCGCTTTGTCGCTTTTATCGTCGATGGCCGGATCGAGACTAAAAAAGAGACGGAATTTCGCGGCAAGCAGGTCGTTGTCGGTGTGTACAGCCACGAGTCGTTGATCGGCATTGTCAGCATTCTTTCCAATGAGCCTCGGCCGGTGACCGCCACGGCGTTGCAGGAAAGCCATCTGTTGCTGTTGCAGAAGGACAAGTTCGACGAGATCAATCAACGCTATCCAGCTCTAGGCGGCAAATTGATGAAAGGGATGCTGTTTTGTCTGTCCATGCGTTTGCGGCAGTCATATGAACGGCTCGCGGCGATTTTTTAGCCCTCCCAGCAAATCAAATAATTCACAAAAAAAAGCAAGGAGCATTACTCTCCTTGCTTTTTTTTGTCGTTATGTCGTTTGTTCACTCTTGTGGGTGATTCCAAGAGGCCACAGTTCCAGGCTTTCCTGTTCTATGTCGGGCTTTCTTTTGGAAAAGAACTCGATTCCACCCCCATTTTCCTTGGCGCGATACATGGCAGTGTCTGCCTGATTGATCAAGGTGTCGCTCGATTGCGTATCAAAAGGATAAAGGCTGATGCCAAGACTGGACGTTACGCGCACTTGTTGTCCGCAGATGCTGATCGGCTCACTGATCCGGCTGAGGATTTTCGCAGCAATGGGGCGGATGAGCGCACAATCCTCCAGCTCTTCAAGAATGACAACGAACTCATCGCCAGCCAGACGTGCAGCGGTATCGCTGGCGCGGATGGTTTTAGCCAGTCGCTGGGCAATGCAGATCAAAACCTGATCACCGGCATCGTGACCTAGCGAATCGTTGATAGCTTTGAATCGGTTCAGATCGAAAAAACATAATGCCAACAAGGTGTTGTTGCGCTGCGCTTTGTGGATGGCATGCTGCAAACGGTCGCGGAACAGGATGCGATTGGGCAGACTGGTGAGTGGATCGTGATGGGCAAGGTGCTGTAGACGTTGCTCTACCGCCTTATGTTCGGAAACATCATGAATGATGCATTGCGACAGATGTCGCCCCGAGATATGGATACTGGTGCAGCTGATATCGATGGTCAGCTGCTGACCGAGACTGCTACGCAGAACCATGTCACGAATAACGCCCTTCTCCTGGCAGGGAATCTGTCCCCCTTCGGGTGTCTTCAACAATTGCGACCGATCCATCCCCATTAACTGTTTCATGGTGTAACCGCTGAGGGTGCAGGCGTGGTGGTTCGCATCAATAATACGACCATTCTGTTTATCGACAATGAGAATCGCATCGCTGGCGTGTTTCATCAGTTCGCGATAGAGCACTTCAGAATTGTGCAGCTGCTGACAGAGATCGTAGATCTCCTCTTCGGCTTTCTTGCGGGCGGTAATGTTGACACTGGTGCCGATGATTCGCAGCGCACATCCCGTGCTGTCGCGGTCTGTGGCGCGGGCGCGGGTGCGTAGCCAGATGTTGTCTTCCCAGCAGTGGCGAAAGCGAATTTCGCAATCCAGCTTGTCCAGCGTGCCGTCGAGCAGTTTTCTCAGGTTTGTGCTGAACAGAGGGCGGTCCGCCGGATGAATCCGCTTCAGCAGCATACGCACTGAACGCACGGTGTCGTGGGGCAAGCCGAGCAGGTTCGTCCATTCCTCAGAGCAGAACAGGCGCTTGTTGGGATAATCCCAGTCCCATACCGCAAACGAATTGTAGAGAGCCTGCTGCCAGCGTTGTGCTTTCAGGGCGCTCTGCCGTGCCTCAGCGTATTGATTCAACAACGCCTGAAAGGTGTGTTGCAGCCCTTTGAGTTGCTGATGGCTGAGGGATGTCTGGGTGGTTGAGGGCCGCAGGCTGAGATTGACCGTGCCAGCTTCAGGCCAGCTTAGAACAAGTGTCGCCATCTGGTGGCGGTTGTTCAGCTGGATGCCGTCCCCTGCTGGGAGATTTTGTTCCGAGAAGTTGAGTTCGACAACTTGCAGGCCAAACGAGGCACTTAGTTGTATCAGCTCGTGAAAGGGTTTGCGGACGAACTCCGGCCACCCAGACGAGATCTTCTCACCATGACTTAAGTGTTCTACATCACATTTCATCGCATTAAACCGGAGAAGAGGAGCAATAATATACTACATCTAGTAACAATAGCCGCCCTAACACGATATGTCCACGTTGAGAGATTACTTTTTTAGATGGCTCTGTCGACTTCAGGAAAAATCACGATGAAGAAGGCTGGGCTGAATTCCTGTATTATTCTGGTATTTGCCACTGTTATAGACAGTGTGGTCCCCTTCAATGGTGTGATAAAAAATTTGGCAGATTTCAACGCCGGCATAAATGCGGATGGGGTGAATGCAGAAGATTTCGAGCGTCCAGTAGCCACTGAAACCGACATCGCCAAAACCGGCCGTAACATGGACAAACAACCCCAGGCGACCGATGGACGAGCGACCTTCCAACATTGGCACCAGGTTATGGGTGGTGGTGTGTTCGACGGTACGGCCGAGATAGAGGCGTCCGGCTTCGAGGATCAGTCCTTCTGAGGGGATAGTGATGGGCTGTGTCTGCGGCGGTTGCTTCATGTCGAGAACCTGATCCGTGTAGATCATCAGTTCGTTGTGCAGACGCAGGTTATAGCTGTTGGGGTTGAGCTGCTGTGGTCGGAACGGATCAATCAGAATGTCGCAGCCGAGACGGCGTTCAATCTCTTTACCCGATAAAATCATGATCCGTTCCCCCTTGTGTTGTGCGCGCAGTTAACGCGTGGCCATCTCCAGTTTGGAGGTGATGTTGTTGGTGACCCAGTTGTGATCCCACCATTCGACGGGATTGACCGGAATGCCGGAAATCACCACGCCAAAGTGCAGGTGATCCCCACCCGCGAGGCCGGTCGCTCCGGTTTTGGCAATGATCTGCCCACGTTCCACCAGATCACCGACCTGAACATCAATGCGGCTGAGGTGGGCGTAGAGGGTTTGCAAGCCGAGACCGTGATCGATAATAACACAGTGGCCGTAAATACCCATAAAATCGGCAAAAACAACCCGCCCGGTGTTGCTTGCCGGCACATCGGCACGGGCAATGGATGCCAGGTCGATGCCGAGATGAGTCTGTGCGTCAATTTTTTTGCCGTTGTACATGTATGAGCGGTGGTCGCCGAACATGGCCCGGTTGGCCGCATTGGGCTGGCGCAGAAATGAATTGCTCCAGGTAAACTGTGTTGCTGTGTCGCGACCGATGTCGAGCAGACGGGCGCGGTTTTTCGGACGCAACTCACGGTTAACCTTGAGGAAAATGTCCACAGGTGTTGCCGCATCGGGAAACAGATGCTGAAACTGCGGCATTTTGCTGTTGAGAAATCCGTCACTGATGCCGATTTTGTCCGAGCGGAAATTTTTCCGATTCAGATGGTAATAGAAGCCACCCATGCCGATGTTTTCTGCGGAATCTTCGGCAATCAGCCGGGGGACCTCAGTGGCGTCGACATTGTAGGGAAAGGCAAACAGGCATAGATAGACACCGGAAGGTTGCTCATAACCGGGGAAAAATGCGTCACCAATCTGAATGCCGCTGCGTGTAACCGGCTCCGAAACAGAGTAGACGATCAGACCGGCACCGCCCTGATTGAGGTTGTGGGCGACACTGTGCACCGAAAGAATCGGTGGCCGACTGTCGCGTGTCAGAATGACGGATGTGGTGATGGCATTACCCTTGCCAAAATGATAGATAGCTCGGTCAACCGCAGTGACTTCAACGGTCAAAGGACCATCTTCAAGCAGCAGGTTGTCCAATGGCAATGCTTCCTGGGCCTCAAAGGTGTCGAGGGGATAGTCTTTTTTCAGGACAGGAATCTCTTTGCCCGGCTGGAGGATTTTTACCTCTACTTGGGCAATGCCGCTGGTCGGATCTGTCAGGGTCAAATTCAGCACGGCATCCTTTTTGATTGCCCCGGCCTTCGGTGTCAGAAGGACTTCCGGCGCTGCGGTGTCACGAAAATAATAATAGCCACCGCCAACCAGGGCGGCGAAAATAAGAAGCATGAAAAAAGACTTGAGTGTTTTCAATGGAATCCTCGTAAGTTAACGGCGTTGACCCCCGTAAGGGCCGGAGGTACGGTCTGTTCATTGGCTGACAATCTAACAGATTTTAACCTCAGACGGAACCGGTAAGCCGAAAAGACGGATCAATCCTTTGGGATTTTGCCTCAGACATGTATACTTGCTCCAGCGGTTGAGCAACCGTGGACTCGGCTTTTTGGGGCCGAACCTATTCACCCGAGCGATACATCCTTTAAGGGGGAGCAGTGGCTTTCAATAGTGGACAAACGTTTAAAGAGATGATTGAGGCGGCACGAGGCAGTGCCGAAGACCAGTGGTCGGCTCTTGAACGTCCGTTTGAGCAGGTTATCGAAGAGCAGCGCGATGGTTTGCGCGAACTGGCAACGGAATGGTTTCACCACGAGATGAGCGACAAGGCCCTTGATGAGCGGCTGGCCGGTTTGCGCCAGCAGTTTGTTGAAACGTTGGTGGTCCGCTGCTCTGCCGGGCGGCAAGTCTGCGACAAGGCTGTTCAGGCCGCGTTGAACTGTTTTTGGGAGTCGTTAATGGCGGGCCTGTAGTCTGCTAGGGTTCAATGCCGTCATGCTGCTGGGTCGTGACCCAATCGTCGATCTCTTTTCGATCCTCCTCCGACAAATCGATAAAACGCAGACCCATCCCCGGTTCATACGGGTTCTTGGGCGAATAGCTGCGCTTCCAGATGGTTTCACATTGACAGCGGATATCACGGCTGACGGGTGCGGGCAGCGGTATTTCAATCTCGAAGCGGCTCCCCGGTTGCGCCGGGTTGATGGTTGAGATAAACAGGCCGCTGCAGCTGATGTTGGTCGAATAACCGAAAAAAACCTTTTCTCCATCATCCAAACGGATTTTTTTGATCAGTAGCGGCGCGCGTAGGCGCGTGCGCTGATCGGCAATCGGCTGTTCCGGTTGTTCATTGTTCATACGAAGCATCCTAACGATTGTGTTGGTCAATGATGCGCATCATCTCTGCCAGCGGCTGTTCGTCGCCCTGTAGCCAGTGAATGGTGCAGCCGCGCCGTTCCATGCGGCGAAACCAGGTTTCCTGCCGCTTGGCAAATTGATGAATCGCACTGTTGAGCTTCTGTACCATGTCGTTGCGGTTCAGCGTGCCTTGCAAGTGTTGGGCGATAAAGCGGTATTCGAGACCGTAAAATTCCAACGCTTGCCAACTGGTGCCCTGCTCGTGAAGACGGGCGACCTCGTCAATCATCCCCTCCTCCAGCCGTTGTTTGAGGCGCGCCGTGATCCGTTTGCGGATGATGCTACGCTCCCAGTGCAAACCAAACACCAAAGGCTGCAAGCGCTGCAGTACCGGATGTGGCTCTGCCGGTGGTGCGCTGGCGATCTCGATGGCGCGTAGAATGCGTTCGCGTTCCTCAAGATCCGTTTCATTGTGTTGTTGCGGGGCGAGTTGCAGCAACCGCTCACGCAAGTGATCGTCGTTGAGCGCTGCCAGTTCATCGCGTAAGGCATCATTGCGCGGCACCTGGGCCAGCCGGTAATCCCCGAGCACCGCATCGAGATACAGTCCCGTGCCACCGCACAGCAGCGGCATATGGTTGCGGGACTCAATGTCCTCAAACGCCTGGCAAAAGGCCTGCTGAAATTCAAACACGTTGAATTCGTATCCCGGATCAACGATATCAATCAGGTGGTAAGGGATCTCGGCGTATTCAGCCAGATCCTTGCCGGTGCCGATATCCATCCCCCGATAAACCTGCCGTGAATCCGCAGAGATAATTTCCGCATTCAACAGTCGGGCTGCATCAACGGCCAAACGGGTTTTGCCGGTGGCCGTCGCACCGAGCAGGACAATCAGGTTGATGGCAGAGCGTGACGTGTTTGTCATAAACAGATTCCGGGATGGTTGCAACAGACGCGACGAATCCCGTCTGTTGTGAACACAATTAGACACGTCGCACACTATAGTCTTAAAACGAAAAAAACACAACAAAGGCAGCTACTTTGCCCCTTTTCTTCCCGGGGAGGTTTTGATAAATTGCCCTCTTTGAGTATTTTTGGTGTATGTTGAGCCTTGGTCGGTAGGAGAACCTTGCCTTTTCGCCGCCATAAATCCTGATCCTGACAGACTGACAGATGAAAGTTTACAGACTACATGCCCGTTGAACCCGTCATCATTCCCCGCGATCATCATTGTGTGTCCCGTTCGATGATCGACGAAAACAGCCTTAAAGTTCTCTATCGCCTGCGACAGCATGGCCATACCGCCTATCTGGTCGGCGGCAGTGTTCGCGACCTGTTGTTGGGGCGCCAGCCCAAAGACTTTGATGTCGGCACCGACGCCACCCCTGAGCAGGTGCGCAAACTGTTTCGCAATTGTCGTCTTATCGGTCGTCGCTTTCGTCTCGCCCATATCATGTTCGGCCGTCATGAGCTGATCGAAGTCGCCACCTTTCGCCGCAAGCCGGACCCGGATGAAATCCCCGACGAAGACGAAAACGAGGGGCGCAACCATTTTGCCGAAAATGTTTTCGGCACCCCGGAAGAAGATGCCTTTCGCCGTGACTTCACCATCAACGCGCTGTTTTACGATATCGAAGATTTTTCCATCGTCGACTATGTCGGCGGTTTGCAGGATCTGCACGATGGTATCATTCGTGTCATCGGCGATCCAGACGAGCGCTTTCACGAAGATCCGGTGCGCATGCTGCGCGCCCTTGAATTCTCCGCGCGCCTCGGCTTTGAACTCGAAGAGAGCATTATCCCGGCCATTGACCGCTGCAGCGAGTTACTGCTTGGTGCCTCTCCGGCGCGCATTCGCGAAGAGATTATGGAGCTGTTTCGTCACAGGGTGGCCGGGCAGGTGTTGCAGAAAGCTGATCGCTACGGCCTGCTGCCCTATTTGATTCCCGACTTTGTGGCTGAACGCGGTCACTTCGACCTGCTGCGCCAGCTCGATATGCGCACCGCCAGTGGCGTACGCATCCGTGAATACTTTGCTCTGGCCGCCATGTATGTCGGTCCGTTCCAGCAACAGAGTCGCTCGGATATGAACATCGGTGAAGTGCACAAACTGGCCAATCAGGTGTTGGTGGCGCACTGCCGTTTTTTCAGCATTGCCAACGGCATCAAGCATCAGGCGCGCGAGCTGTTGATTGGTTTCTTTCGCTTTTGTCGTGGGCGTGGCAAGCGCGGTGAACAGCGCTTTTTGCGTCATCCGAGTACGCTAGAGGCGTTTGAACTGTTTCGCTTGTGGGTGGAAACCTGTCAGGGCGATCCGGAGTTGTTGAAGAACTGGCAGCGGGCGCTGGACGGTGAAGAACCCGAGCCGCAAAAGCAGCCGCGCAAGCGCAGGCCGCGGCGTCGGAAGCGCAAGCCGAGCGGGGCTAAGCCGGCGGCGTCACCTGGGTCAGAATAAGCAGGTAGTGATCGGGGTCATACAACCATAGCTCGTGGATGCCGTGCTCCTGATCTTCGGATTCATACAGGCAGGTGTGTTCACGGCGGCGCAGGTTGTTGTGGATGAGATTCAGGTCCGCGACTTGAAAATCGAGTGACAGACCGACGCCGCGATTCTGGCGGTCGAGATGTTGAAACGCTGCCGGGTGGCGTGCTTCGAGTACTTGTGCTTCACGGAGTAGTATGGTGGTATCGCCTTGTGGCAACATCAGCAGTTCGTGGGCGGCGTCATCGGGGCGAAAACGTTGCACCGGTAAGTCGAGGACATCGCGGTAGAACGATTCGCTGCGGTCGAGGTCGTCGATGGCCAGGGTGAGGATTAAACTCATGTCAGGTCCTTGCTAAGGGTTCGCGGCCGATTATGCCTTGTGGCGGCAGCACATTCCACCATAAAGTCATCCAAAAAGCCCGACAGAATGCTTGGGAGTAACACATGACAGACGTGGCGGTGACCGCCTACATTGGATTGGGAGCCAACCTTGGCGATTGCCGTCAGGCGTTGCAGGATGCTCGCCAGCAGCTCGACGGGGATGGCATTAGCGTCATTGCCAGTTCGCCGCTGTACTGTACCGATCCGGTCGGTGGTCCTGCCGATCAGCCGCGTTATTACAATGCTGTGGTTGAAATCTCGACCACGCTGTCACCGCTGGCCTTGCTTGATCGCTGTCAGGCCATTGAGCAGCAGGCCGGGCGCACGCGTGAGGTTCATTGGGGGCCACGTACGTTGGATCTTGATGTGCTGCTCTATGGCGGGCAGTGCCTTGCTTTGCCGCGTTTGCAGGTGCCTCATCCACGTATGCATGAGCGTCGTTTTGTGCTCGAACCGTTATGCCGTCTGGCACCGGAATTGATCCATCCCCAACATCACCAAACGATGATTTTTCTGTTAAAGCAGCTTCCCGACGATCAAGGGGTAGACTGCATTGAGGAGCAATGGTAATGATTGTACGGCTCGTTTTATTAGGTATTCTTGCTTTTCTCGGCTACACGATCTTTACCGCCCTGTTGCGTAGTCTTGGTGGTGGCACGTCGCCTTCTGCCAAGAAACAGGCCGACCCGGATCGCATGATACCCTGTTCGCAGTGTGACACCTATGTGCCGGAAACTGACATGATTGAAAAACGTATGGGCGGACAAACCCTTTATTTTTGCAGTAAAGAGTGTCTTAACGCGTATAAGAAAAATAAAAAGGCAAAATAAACCCCTAAAATCCTAAATGGTCGATTCTGGATCGACGCCACAAGGAGGCAACATGGAATTTTTTATCGATACCGCGATTACCGACGAAATCAAGCAGGCCAGTGAGCTGGGCTTGGTCGATGGCGTGACCACCAACCCGTCACTGATTGCCAAAAGTGGTCGTGATTTTAAAGAGGTCATCACCGAGATCACCGGCATTGTTGACGGCCCCATCTCCGCTGAAGTCATTGCGCTGGATGCTGAGGGCATGGTGTCTGAGGGTCGCGAGCTGGCCAAGATTCATCCCAACATCGTCATCAAGGTGCCGATGACGGAGGAAGGTCTTAAAGCCACGCGTATTTTCAGTGCCGAGGGAATCAAGACCAACGTCACGTTGATCTTCTCGCCGCTGCAGGCGCTGCTGGCCGCCAAGGCCGGGGCCACTTATGTGTCGCCGTTTGTTGGGCGTTTGGATGATATCAGTCAGGAAGGGATGGACGGTGTTGATCAGATTCGCACCATCTTTGATAACTTTGGTTACACCACCAAGATTATTGTGGCGTCGATTCGCACGCCGATGCATGTGTTGAATGCTGCGTTGATTGGTGCTGATATCTGTACGATTCCGTTTTCGGTCATTAAGCAGTTGGCCAAGCATCCCTTGACGGATATTGGCATTGAGAAGTTTTTGGCGGATTGGGAAAAGACTAAGTAAGTTCTGGATGTTCAATCTTTTGTCATGCGCCGATCAACCATTACTTTGGTTGATCGGCGTTTGTGTTTTCGTGCTACTAATTTTAAATACAAGCTTGATTATTAGGGCTGATTTAAGTAGCTTGAGGCTTGTTGATTTGCTGAATATTATGATTCGTGATTGGATGAGGGTCGTCTTTTTGTGTCCGTCCCTGAATGCCCCGATACGTAGACCGCTTTACATTTTCAATTGTAACGGTCGTGTCTATGATCCTCGTCGGTTATTAAAATTGTTAGCCGAATAAGAAGTATCAGCTAATTTTATGGGATGCACAGAATGGAAGAAAAAACTACAATGTGGCCGGAACATTATCCAGAGAAGTGCCCGCCAGCAGAGGCAAAAAACGTTTCTGGACAGGTCTACAGATTTACCAATAGATCAAGCCCGAAATGCAAAGATTTTCTTTCATATTATGACCTTAAGCCAGAAAAAGACTGGGGGAGTAAAGCCTGTCAGGCTAGAGGGTTGTCTGTCTATACTACTGTAGAGGACTGCGAAACAGCAGTAGCGGCAGTGCCTGCACTTAGAAGAAAGAAGCTATGTGTGGCAGTGCTATCAGCAGATACAGGCGTTATTGCCCACACTCCATCAAATAATCATTACAACCATAAGACATTATGGTCTCTGGTTGGCGCGGAAGAGTTATCTGAAAGGTTTGAGCCGCTAGATAAGGTGAAGATGGCCCATGCTTAACCTGCCTAATAAAACAATACTTGGCCAGTTGTGTATTGAGACTGTTTTTCAGTTTTATGATATCCCGCGGCTATTTACTTGCTCGAATAAAACTGGAAGAAAGTATCTAGTTTTATCTGTATTTGATGACTACGAAAAATTTAACTGGCTGTATCTTCCACTTTCCATCGATAGATTATCAACGTTGGTTAGTAAAGGAATTATGTTAAAACAAGCTTTTCTTGAACCTGAAGATGGTTATCTTTATAAAGTCGAATCTGATTTTTATGGGAGCGCATCAGTTGAACATGTTTTTCCTGAACAGATAGATGAAGAGGATCTTCCCGATGATGGAGCCTATCTAGAGTCTACAGAAAAACCTCAGCTTGGTCTCGGGGCAATTGATCCCGACCAAGCGGCTGAAGGTTCAAGAAGAGAAACTTATAACTTACACTTTTATCCTTGGGATACCAATCTTCCTGAAATGGATGCACGGGCGTTAGGGGGAATACTTACTTCATTTCAAGATCTTGCTAATGCACTTGGCCAGTACTGTAAGGGTGATGTCACTTTGAAAGGTGCGATTCCTGCAGATATATTAGAGGCAACAAAATTTAGAGCTACTCAAATTTTTGAAGGGTCTTTTGGCCTACAGCTTAAGTCAAAAGTGCCGTCTGATTTATTTCTTGATTCTCTTGCTTCAGATGTCCTGGTGGAATTTACAAACTTAATTGATTCAAGAGATGATGAAGATAACATTAGCAATAAGCTTCACATGCTTAAAGGCAGAGTTGCATCAAGATATCGAGTATTCCTAAGAGAAATATCAAAGCTTGAGTCTTCTATGAAGCTCCATTGGGGTTCTCCAAAAAAAGAAAGAGGGCGCATAGTTGAACTTTCTAAACAGGAAATTAGAAGAGCCTTTGAACTTGTTAGCAAAATAGATACTGATATGTCCGAATCAGTTGAATTTAGAGCAGAGCTGTTGGGCCTCGATGTTAAAACTAAAAGATATAGAGTTCGTCATTTAACTGATAACGAAGATTATAGTGGAAAAATATTGGAGGAATCTCTCGATATTGTTAGGCATTCAGAGATTAATGGTATCTATGATGTAACTTTAAAAAAGATAATAGAGACAAATTCCTCATCTGGTTCTGAATATACAAAATGGGTTCTCGTTGGTTTGATATCCGTTAAAGAGTAGTCCTTGAGACCTTGGTCGTAGGTGTGAATTCAAAGATAGGAGGTAAGCTTAACTTTGACAATCAAGACCGCCGGGAATCGCCCCGGCAGGCGACATACTTTTGACTTGCCGCTCAAAAGTAACCCGACGTGTGGGCGCGGAAGCCCACGTCACGTGCGTACCAAGCCACAAGAACAGATGAATCCCGCCAAACGCGTAAGCCTTGCCACCTTTCCCAACGCAAAATATTTCCGATAACTGTTGGCAATCTACTGGGAGGAGTTCCGGGGACAGTTTACTTAATTCAATAGGGACAGGGCCTAAGCCTGCCTTCGACTTACCTTTGAAAATCAAAACCGCCGGGTTTCGCCCCGGCAAGCGACATACTTTTGACTTGCCGCTCAAAAGTATGCAAAAACCGGCTGAACTTCTCCTGACCCTAGATCAACCTACACTGAGTCTGTTTCCGATATGCGTTACGGATTCGGCTTGCCACCCTTTAGCTCGGCAAATCATGTAACTCATCATCTTTGGCGTAAAACGTTGACAACTGTTTGACGCTGCTTTCTATTTCTTGCGTGGCACCGATCAAACGGGTGGGACGGTGCCCACCCTTCGGTTGTCTGTTATTTTGCGCCTCAGCCCTCCCGTTCATCGGGGTCAAACATCATGTGCGTACAAGCTACGAGAACGGATGAATCCCGCCCCCCCCCTGGTCTTGAGGTCGTCTTCAGCGCAAAATATTTTCTCATAACTGTTAGCAATCTACTGGCAACTCTTATAGAGTTTTGCTGTGATTCTGTGATCGAAGCAAGCCCGCCGAAACTGCGAAGATGCTTTTTGAATGTAATGAGAGAGGAGAACAACCATGAGCGAGAAAACCCCATTGCCGACCTGTGCGGTCTGCCCGGTGGAAGTCCCTGAACGAATCTGCCGCAAGGAAGAGGGCAAAGCTCTAGCCAACTGTCCGACAACCCGTTCCCCGGAAATTTTGCGCGAGACCCTGGAAATTATGAAAGACCCGGACGTGATGGAGATGGTGCGTCAGGCGTCGATCCAGGAGGGGGAAGCCTACGGTGACCGCGACAAGGGCTACGCCAACATTCGCCCGATCAAACCGCGGATTCAGGAAACCATCGAGTTTGCCCAAAAGATGAAGTTCAAGCGCATCTGCCTGGTCTTCTGTATCGGCATGCGTAAGGAAGCCGAGATCATTCACCGGATTTTTAAAGACAACAGCTTCGAGACGATCTCAGTGATGTGCAAGGCGGGGGCGGTTTCCAAAGAAGAGATCGGCCTGTTACGCGAACAGCAGATCGATGTGACGAATTTTGAAGCGATGTGCAACCCGATCCTTCAAGCGTTGACCGCCAATCACCATCAGTCCGACCTCAACGTTCTGTTCGGTCTCTGCGTTGGCCATGATGCCCTGTTTTTGAAATATGCTGAAGGCTACAGCACGGTTCTGGCGAGTAAAGATCGGTTACTGGCCCATAACCCGCTGGCCGCGATCTACCAGTATGACAGCTACTATCGCTATTTGAAAAATCCGCTTTAGCAGGCTGTTTAAAAGGCCCAGGATGGGATTTTTTAACACCCTGATAGAATCACGATGACACCCCGTCGAGGACGGTTGTCAAAAAGAACTCGCAAAAATAAAGTGAGACGGTAATGACGCCAAAAGAATTGATTGTAAAATGGGTCGAGGTATTCAACTTGGGCGATGCGGATGAAATCGCTGAATTTTATTCAGAGTCCGCGATTAACCATCAAGTTGCCGAGAGCCCTGTGGAAGGGAAAACGGCCATTCGCAACATGTTCGCGGGTGAATTTTCACGCGCAAAAATGGTCTGCATTGTCGAGACCATTTTTGAAGATGGCGAATGGGCCATCCTGGAGTGGAAAGATCCTCTTGGGCTGCGCGGCTGCGGATTTTTCCATATCCAAAACGGTAAAATTGTTTTCCAGAGAGGCTACTGGGATAAATTGTCATTTTTGCGTATGCACAATTTGCCCGTCCCCAACGATTGAATCTTGGGGTTTTAAAAAAGGGCCGTTGCACACTTTTTCAGGAAGAGCACAATGACATCATTCAACAGGCAATCTGTTCGCATCCCCGTCACATCTCTCTCTTTAGAGCATGATTCGACGCAAGGCTTTCTGTATGGTTGCGGCGAAACGGCCATTATCCTTTCCAATATGGATACCAATGATCAAACGGAGTGGGATGGCGTTGTTGAAGGTCTTGTTGCGGATACTACGATGGTTCTTACTTATGATTACCCGCAACAACAGGATGACCAGTCGCCGATTTTGCAACAGGCGATTTCGTTTGTTTGTGCTGCCGGGGCAAAGACCGTCATTCTTGTTGGAGCCAGCCGAGGTGGGGTCGCCTCTATTAAGGTGGCTGCACATTCGCCGGTTGATCCGCGTCTTGTCGGTGTCGTGGCGCTTTCCGCT
Source organism: uncultured Desulfuromonas sp. (assembly GCF_963666745.1). NCBI lineage: Bacteria > Pseudomonadati > Thermodesulfobacteriota > Desulfuromonadia > Desulfuromonadales > Desulfuromonadaceae > Desulfuromonas > uncultured Desulfuromonas sp. The sequence goes on from NZ_OY762961.1 coordinate 3,588,645, forward strand.
CCTATTGAATATGAGGGAATGGTTTTTTACAGCAAGGAAGAATTGGGTCGAATCAAAATTCCCAAGCTGTTGATCAATTCGGAATACGATGATGGCGCGAGCGATACACGCGAAATGTTTCAACTGTTTGATGAACCTAAAGAGATGCTTTTCTACCCTGGCGATGCTCACGGGACACAACTTTTTGCGGTAGAGAAACAAGCGATTATCACAAAATTGCAGGATTTCATCGCTGTTGCTACTGGAGGGATGTAATTCAATTCAGACTTGTTTTTTGTAAAGTCAAGGTCGCCGGGATTCGTCCCGGCAGCCGACATACTTTTGACTGGCCGCTCAAAAGTATGTAAAAACCGGCTTAACTTCTCCTGAACCTAACTTCACCGACACTGGGTCTGATTCCGTTATGCTTTAAGGATTCGGCTTGTCGCCCTTGAGGTCGACAAATCGTGCGACTCATCACTACTGGTGTAAAACGTTGATAACACTCTTTCGTTTTTATCAACCTTTGGTGTGGCACCGATCAAACGGGTGGGGCGGAGCCCACCCTGCAGTAATCTTTTCTTTGCACCTCAGCCCTCTCGTTCAGCAGCACCGAACGGAGTGAGTGTCGCTGAAATGGTCGTCGGCAAACTGTTTGAGCGATAGCGAGTTTTTGCCGACATCACAGCGTAAGCGAATGCAGTGAGGGAACCCGCTAGGGCGCAATGGTCGGGAGTCGATTTTGCGCTACTTTTGTCGACGCAAAAGTAGCCCGACGTGTGGGCGCGGAAGCCCACGTCACGTGGGTACCAAGCCACGAGAACAGATGAAGCTTCTCAACGCGACGATGATAAAAGATAGGGTCGGGACTTGAATTGCAACGTGTTCAACAAGCAATTCAAGTCCCGACAGGTTCATCATCTAAGCACTCTGCTTAAACTCCGCCCCTCCATACATCTGCCGGCGCAAACCAGCAAACAGACAACTATCCTCCGCATGGCGCACAACCGTACGTACATCGGCAAGCTTTTCGACCTGGCTGATAATCTGCGATAGCCGATCACTTTCATTGACCAGCAACCAGATATCACTTTGCGCCCCATCATCCACGGGCAGACACAGAATTGCCTCCACGTTATAGCGACGGCGGGCAAACAGGCCGACAACGTGCGACATCACGCCGGGATGGTTATTCACACGCAATTCAAGAACGGTTTCACGACGGGTATCAGGCGCAGGCATGGCACTCTCCTTCCAGCATGGTGGTGTTGGCGGCTCCGGGGGGGACCATGGGGAAAACCATTTCCCGTCGGTCAATGGGGACATGAATCAGACACGGGCCGGGTTGTTGCAGGGTGTCGGCCAGCGTGTCGGCATTGGTGGTTGTCAGGCGCATGGCCTGGATGCCGAACCCGTGGGCAATGGCGACAAAATCAATAGCCAGGGCAAACTCCGAGGCAAACAGGCGGTTGTCGTAAAAAAGGCTCTGTTGCTGACGGACCAGGCCGAGGGCCTGATTGTCGAGCAGGATGATTTTGACGTTGAGCTGTTCCTGGGCCAGGGTGGCCAGCTCCTGAATGTTCATCAAAAAACTGCCGTCGCCGCTGAAACAGACGACCGGCTGCTCTGGATTAGCCAATGCCGCGCCGATGGCAGTGGGCAGGCCGAAACCCATGGTGCCGAGGCCGCCGGAGGTCAGCCAATGGCGTGAGCGGCAAAACGGATAATGCTGGGCCGTCCACATTTGATGCTGGCCGACATCGGTGGCGATAAATGCCTGCTCGCCAACGTGTTCGGCAATGTCGCGGATCAGTTCAAAAGGGCGGATCTGGTCTTTGCCGGTCAGTGCCACCACCGTGGAGGTGTCGCGGCGGGCCTCTTTGGCCTGATTGATCCACTCTGGCCGGGACTGCTGCGGCAGCTGGTCATTGAGTCGCGTCAACGCTTCACCGACGTCGCCAAGAACACCGATGTGGGCGGAGCGCAGTTTATGGATTTCGCTGGCGTCAATGTCAATATGGATGACGTTGGCCTGCGGGCAGAACTCGGCAATTTTACCGGTGGCGCGGTCGTCAAAACGGGCCCCGGCAACGATGAGCAGATCGGCCTCCTGCATGAGCAGGTTGGTTTTCTTGCTGCCGTGCATGCCGAACATGCCCAGGTTGAGTGGATGATCGGAACGGATGGCGCCGAGGGCCATCATGGTGGTGACCATGGGGATGTCATTATTCTCGGCCAGCTGACACGCGCTACGGCCTGCATCGGCAGTGACCACGCCGCCACCGAGATAGAGAATCGGTCGCTTGGCCGCAGCGATCATGCGTGCCGCATTCTCAAGCGCTCGTGCGTTGCATGGCGCGATGGCGGTGGCCCGTCCCGGTACCGGCCAGTCGGCAAATTCGAGAATTTCGGTCTGAACATCCTTGGGAATATCAACGAGAACCGGGCCGGGCCGACCGGACAGGGCCAGTTCAAATGCCTGCGGAATGACCTCAAGCAGTTCTGCGGCACTGCGCACCTGGAAGTTGTGCTTGGTGATGGGGATCGACATGCCGTAGATATCCACCTCCTGAAAGGCGTCGGTGCCGATCATGTCGCTGTGTACCTGACCGGTGATGCAGACGATGGGTGTCGAATCGAGTTTGGCGTCGGCAATGGCGGTGAGCAGGTTGGTGGCGCCCGGACCGGAGGTGGCAAAACAGACCGCGGCCTGACCGGTGGAGCGGGCCATGCCCTGGGCGATGAATCCGGCCCCTTGCTCATGGCGGGCCAGGACATGGCGAATGTGTTTGGAATGAGACAGTGCGGTATAAAGCGGCAGATTGGTGCCGCCGGGTATGCCGCTGATGGTGGTGATCCCCTGGCGTTCGAGCAGGGCGATGGTGAGCTCGGCTCCGTTCATGTGGTGCATTGGTTCCTCCTTGAGTTGTTCCCGAGGGGCACAACGGCGGAGTCACTCATGCAAATGCAGAAAAGCCCCGCCGGTATGCGCCGACGGGGCTTTGAAAGTAATGTGTCTGACTCTCCCCCGTTGGCGCTAAATCACCACGACCACGCTCACGACCACCACACACACCACGACTGCGCTCAGAGAAACTGCAGCAATGTTGTTGAGGGTAGCGTTGAGCATCAGGGAAAGCCTTTGCGTTAAAAGTGTAAACAGTGTTCGAAAAAATTACGTGCTTTCGGGGGCGGTTGTCAACACTGTTTTTTTAACGTTACCTTTTCTGCTGCATATAAAGATGTCGGCGGTGTGAAATAAAGAACTCCTTAACGTCTTCGGTTGAGCGCCAACGCCTCAATGCTTGAGGCTGCAGGGACGGCACTGCAGTTTGTCTATTTAAATATAAAATTAAACTTAAAATTAATTCTTGATTATTGACCTTTACTTAAGTAGGTTTTGTTGTGGGTTTTCCCTTATGCCAAAAGCAAAACGGTTTTGATCGCTCGGATTTGGACGACGTGCAGGTTCCAGCCAAAGATTTTGAAAGCTCGGTTGCTCCGGTCTTCGTTTTTTGGGTGGTCCTGCCAATAGACAATTAAAGGTTTTTCAAGAGGGGGTGGTAATAAAATGATGGGACGCTAGTTCGCCTGTATCGACCCGGAAATAAATGTCAACCTTTTACACAACAAAACCAATACTGGAGGAAAAAGTGAATACTTTGAACGATTCTGAGCTGACTATTCTCAATAAGTCCGTCGCGCAGTTAAATCATTTCATAACCGCAGCCCATCAAACACAAAATGCCCATCTGCTTGGGGCTAAATTTGCGATGTTGGCAGAGGCACCTGCTCCAGATGGTACCCCGGATACGACAAGTTTGAACGATATTCTCAATAATGCGGTTCAGGCTCCCGGCACAACATCCATTGCAACGGTGCCAACGACGCCCGACACCAGTATGTATCAGATGTTGAGCCAGGTGCAGACACTTGATTCCTATATTTCATTACTTACCGCATTCAGCGTTTACAATGAGCACCCCAAACCTTACGACATCACAGTACCGGCTGAAGCGAGTGCGTTTACCAAAGCGGTTGCCAAGTGGCGTAACTACGTCATTACTGGTGGTGCCGTCAAGGCCATGGCAGGCTATCTCCCTGTCGGCGCGATTACGACCCAGTCCTATTCCAAGAATGTCACGAGTGCTGATCTGCATCTGGAATTTCTCACGGAGCTTTTTGCTTCATTCTCACTTCCAGAAGCCGCGATGACCGAGCTGGACGGTATTTTGACAAAGGTGGTTTCCCAGCTGAGCGAACTGAAACTCTCATTCGAAACGCAATCGGAAACACTGGATCATTTTCTGACCTATTATTATTTCTCAACAGTTGAAGGGACAGGCGGCAGTACCGGCATTCCGGCAATGTATGTCCCAAAAGTACGCACCTTTTACCTTCACATTGATCAAGCGACCTGGAAGGCCTCTGTGGGCAAATCAACCGTGAATCATTTTGAATTCCACATGAATTACTTTGACATGGATACAACAATGAATCCCGGTCTGGTGGCGAACGACATGACTGCGATCAACGGCACAATTGAAAAACTTACCGGACAAACTGCGAAAGAAGTCAATGCGTTGATGAATATGCAAGCCATTCACGCCGATCCTGAAAAGAGCTAGCTGATGCGGCATATTTTGCTGTAAGCAGAAGGCGATATCAGGGCAATTGCTCTTAAGGGATGATGCCTTTGAATGCGTGTGGTGCGGATCCTTTGATTTTTGCCGGTCTGGATAAATGGTGATCCATAACGTGCAGATAGAATCCGATCTTGACCCGCATGAAGGGAGTCATTGGTCGTGAGAGAACCTTGTATAAAAGGCCGGTGCCGCCCATAGATGGGCGCAAAGTTGCGTTTGTGAATGGCCTAGCGAGAGTGTTTGCCAAAAGCCATGGATGGCTTTTGGCAAGAACCTCAAGGAGAGAAGATGCGTTTACAACACGGTGGTGCATACACGTCAGACATCAGTGCTTTTCGTGGTCAGATCCGTCAAAATGGAACGTTGGCAAATGTGGGAATTGTGAATGTTTCTCATCCTCAGTCTGCCAATACTGTTGATTTGTATATCAACCTCGCCTATCAGGCGAATTCAAATTTCCCCCCGATTAACGGTTCGTTATATACGGTCGCGTTTGGAAACAATAACGGGATCTGGCACTTTAATGTTGGAGCAATTGGTGTGGCTCTCCCCGGTGCCGCAATTCCCGGAGCGCTGGCAGGTGATTATGCAAGCCTGGGCTACCCACTTGCATTACCCGCGATTACAGATGCAAATTTGTTGGCAGCGGTTAATTCCGTTTCTAACTATGCCGGTGCAGCGCCGGTTCCCGCCCCGGTTCTTGACGGCCTGACTCGCTTGATCATTGCGGTCAATGAGGCGGCACGCTTTGATCAAGTTGAAAGTGGAATTGACGGAATCCTTGGTAATGGCGGCGTTTATCCGCCTCCGGTTGCAACAATACACAACTGGGGTGGACATATCCTCGGTAGCTAAAACGAAAAGTGGCAACGCTCATCATTGGTATACGTGGGCAGCAAGAAGTTGTGTCTGATGTGGCACGACTTCTTGCTGCTTTTAGTGCGGATTGTCTAAGATAACCAACTCCTTGAGTCCTTTTTCAGTGGATAAATTATCAACAAAATCCCCGGTTTGCCCTTGACAGAGCGGCGTCATGGGGGCTTACTGGAAGAGACTGTTTTTTTGTGACGTGAGAACTCAGTTCCACCTTCGGCTATGGCAGCCGATCTCGACCCGGAGTCTTGTCCCGGGTGTCAACCACTCCGGTGTGGAACCCGCTGGCGGCCAATGACGTCCTCCACTGAATTCTCTGTGTGTGCTGTTGATTACACTCAGAAAGGAGAACGTTCATGACCGCTGTCAAAAATCTTACCGAAGAAGTCTGCGCTGAAATCGAAGAAAAAGTTGCTGCCGCTCTCAAGCCGATTGCCGAGGAGTATGGTTTAAATTTTGAATTGCTGCACAGCAGCCATTATCCTGATGGCACGTTGCTGGTGGCGCGTAGCCAGTTTTCAGTTCCTGAGCGGGAAAAAACCGTGGCCAGCCAGAAAGAAGAAGAGGATTTTGTCTGTTACGCCGAGAGTTTCGGTATGCAGGCCAACTGGTTGGGCAAATCATTTGAACGAGGTAATTTCACGTATAAAGTTGTAGGCTTGCGTGTTCATTCCCCGACAGAGTGTGCAATCCTTGAGCGTTCTGATGGCTCCCGCTGTTACGAAAACGGGGCGCTGGTGCGCAAATATCTCGGCTGATAAAATCGCCCGGTTGTTAACGAAGGCGAATATTGGTCCCCCAGCGATAACTACCGCGAGCTTTTTTATCGCAAGCTCGACTCAATAAAAGAACAATCGTTAGTTTTCTCCTTGCCCTGCAGTGCGATGGTCGCATTGCAGGGCATTTTGTTTGCTGTCACAGGATTTGCAACCGGTGATGCCAATCGCTAGAATAAAAGCAACACATCCCTGACGCGAAAGGATTGGTATGGGGCTGATTATTGATCTGTTGCAGCAGATGTCCGTGTTTCTGGTCATCGCCTACATTTTTACCAAGTCACCGGCGTTTCGTCCGTTGACCAGTGAAAGCCTCAGCCATCGACATAAGCTGCTGCTCTATGTCATTTTTTCCACCTTTTCCATTATGGGCACCTATTTCGGCCTGCCGGTGCAGGATGCCATTGCCAATACCCGCGCCATTGGCCCGGTTCTGGCGGGTCTGATCGGTGGTCCATTGCTTGGTCTGGCCACCGGACTCACCGGGGGCTTGCATCGCTATTTTCTGGGCGGCTTTACCGCTTTTTCCTGTGGTGTTTCCACGACGATGGAAGGGGTGATTGGAGGACTGGTTTGCCTGGTTTTGCTGCGGCGAGGACAGCCTGAGCAGCGTTTTAATCCATGGATTGCCCTGTTGACGACCCTGTGTGCCGAAGGGTTGCAGATGGTAATTATTCTCGTGCTGGCGACGCCGACAGAGGAAGCTCTTCGTCTGGTGCAGGCCATTGCCGCGCCGATGATTCTCGCTAACTCGGCTGGGGCGGCGCTGTTCATGAGTATTATTCGCGATCAGCGACGGATGTACGATCATTTCGGGGCGTTGTTTTCAGCTAAAGCGTTTGAACTGGCGGAGCGGGTACTGGAAATTCTCGGTAATGGACTTAACCGCAAAACAGCGCTGGAAATGGCTCAGCTGCTGCACCGCTGGACCGGTGTCGGTGCGGTGGCTATTACGGATCGTGAGCAGGTGCTGGCGTTTGTTGGTCAGGGGGAAGATCATCACCTGGCGGGCAATCCGATCACCTCACCGTTGACGCTGCGCGCCATCGAACAGAATCAGACTGTGTTTGCCGATGGGGTTCACGAGTTGTATCAGTGTACGATCAGTGACCAGTGTCCACTCAGTTCGGCACTGGTGGTGCCGCTGCGCGTGGATCAGGATGTCATCGGCACCATCAAGCTCTATGAGCCGCGCAGCAAACTGTTTCTTAATATCAATCGTTCGCTGGGCGAAGGGCTGGCTGCTCTGTTGTCGGAACAGCTGGTGCACAGCCGCTACCAGGAGCAGAAGACCCTGCTTGCCCAGTCGGAGCTGAAACTGGCGCAGGCTCAGGTTAATCCCCATTTTTTGTTTAACGCGTTGAACACGATTGTCGCCGTGTTGCGCAAGGATGCCGACCAAGCGCGTGATCTGTTGCTGCATCTGTCACGCTTTTTCCGTAAAAACCTCAAGCGCACCACGGATATCACCACCTTGGAGGAGGAACTCGATCATGTGCGCTCCTATCTCTACATTGAGGAAGCGCGTTTTGGTGATCGGCTGACCGTGACCATGGACGTTGATCCCACCTTGCTCAACATCAAACTGCCGGCGTTTACCCTGCAGCCGTTGATCGAAAATGCCATCAAGCATGGCATCTCTAAAATTCTTGAGCCGGGTGAGATCAAATTGATCGGCACCCGGACGGAGGACGGTGTGGATATCGTTATTTACGACAATGCCGGCACCTGTGCGGATCATGAAAAGAGTGATGGCCTTGGCCTGCAGATTGTCGATAAACGGATCAAAAATCTTTATGGCACCGGCTATGGTGTCGCCCTGAGCTGTCAGCCCGGTGAGGTGACACAGGTGACGGTAAGCCTGCCGTCAGCTGAACGGATGGAGGAGAGTTATGATACGCGCCCTGATTGTCGATGATGAGCAGATGGCCCGTGAAGAGCTGCAAGCGTTGCTGGAGGAAACGGGTGCGTTTGAGCTGCTACCCCCCTGTGCCAATGGCTTCGATGCCATTAAGGTGATCAATGAACAGCGGCCGGACGTGGTGTTTCTCGATATTGAAATGCCGGTGATCAATGGTTTTCAGGTGCTGAGCATGGTCGATGAAGAACGTATGCCGCATGTGGTGTTTGTCACCGCCTATGATGAGTTTGCCCTCAAGGCGTTTGAGGAGAAGACGCTGGATTACCTGCTCAAGCCGGTGGAGCCGGAGCGACTGGCCCTGACGCTGGCTAAGCTGAAAAGCACTTTGCAGAGTGGCCAGACGCCACATTATGACACGCCGGATCTGCAGCGGATCCCCTGTTGTACGGGCCGTCGTGTCAAGCTGGTTGAAGTGGATACGGTGGAATGTGTGTTTACCGACATCAGTGGCGTGCACCTGCACACGGCCGAGTGTGATCTGTGCACGGATCTGACCCTCAAAGTTCTCGAAGAGCGGACACTGCTGGTGCGCTGCCATAAGCAGTATTTGATCAATCTTGCTACTGTTGATGAGATTCAGCTGCATGAAGGTGGGACCGCTACCGTGAAGACTCGCAGTGGCTATGAAGTGCCGGTTAGTCGGCGCTATCTGCGTCAGCTTAAGGAACGATTGTCTTTCTGACGCATTCCCAACACCCATCTGAAGTAAACCAAGCCCTGGAGCTATTCCGAGGTGCAGACAGGAATTTTTGCCTTTTTTGAGAATAATAATCAAAATCGTGACTTTGGTCACAACCTGCTTTCCTCCCAGACGGTAATAACTCTCAACACGACCTGACCTGAAGGTGCCGGTGATCAATGGCGGCGTTTATCCTTTGGGTGCTGTTTAACTCCATGAAACGAGAGGATATTACAATGCGTATTTTTTTTACCGTGCTCATGATACTCATGACGACTTCACAGCTCTATGCTCACAACATCTGGTTGGAGCGTGACGGCCAAGGGCCGGTGCGGGTATATTTCGGTCATTATGACAGTGGTACAGTTGAGAGGAGCGGAGAGCGGCTGGATATTATCAAGGCGGAAACCCTCCTGCCGTCAGGGAGCCTTCAGGACCGGCACCGTCTGCAGGATCACATCGCCCTGAACGTGTCTACCCCCGGCGACGTAGCTCTGGTGGAAGCGACCATGCCGCGTAAGAGCCGGACCAAACAGGAGATTGTCAGAAATATCTTCATGGCGCGTTGCGGTAATACGCAAACCATCGCGTTGCTGGATCTGGATCTGGTCCCTGAGGCTCCGAACAGCAACACATTTAGCCTTCTTCTTGAGGGGCGGCCTCTGGCCAAAACCGAAATCACCGTTTACAATCCGGATCGGGTGAAAAAGGTGTACATCACCGACGATGTGGGACAGGTTGTGATTGATGCCACGTCAAACGGTCGCTACCTGCTCCTGGCCTCCTCGGTTCTGGAGCGCTCGGGAATGGTCGAAGAGATTCCTTATGACAAAACCCGCTACATCCTCTCATTGAGCTTCGTGGCGCAGAGCCATTAAGGATTGATTGGGGATCTTTCAGGGGCGGAACAGCCGTTTCGCCCCTGACCACTTACCGCCTCCCTTCAACCGTTCACCCCATAAATCAAACCACTCATCGGGAACCTTTTCTCTTCCTTCTCCCCCTTGCGTATCATTAAGATAACAGCGGTGTCCGGAGTGCTGATGTAACCGGGGCCGCATGACGACAAGGAGGCTCGCCATGCTTTATTTCTTTGCTTGTGTACTCGCCCTGATTCTCGGTTACGTTGTTTATGGCCGTTTTGTCGATAATGTCTTCGGCCCTGATCCCAATCGCCCGACGCCTGCACAAGCGTTAGCGGATGGTGTCGATTACGTGGAGATGTCGCCGCGCAAGATTTTCCTCATTCAACTGCTCAATATTGCCGGTCTCGGCCCGATCTTCGGTCCGATTCTCGGTGCCTTGTATGGCCCGTCGGCCCTGGTGTGGATTGTGATCGGTTCGATCTTTGCCGGAGCGGTGCACGATTATTTTTCCGGCATGTTGTCGATCCGCCATGACGGCAAGAGTATTCCCGATGTGGTCGGCGTGCAGCTCGGTAACGGCTTCAAGCAGTTCATGCGCCTGTTTTCCATCGTGCTATTGCTGCTGGTCGGGATTGTTTTTGTGCTCGGTCCGGCCAAGCTGCTTGGTAACATGTCTGGCCTCGATGTGAGGGTCTGGGTGGCGATTATCTTTGGTTACTACTTCCTGGCGACGATTCTGCCCATCCAGAAAATCATCGGTCGCCTTTATCCGCTGTTTGGTGCCGTGCTGATTTTCATGGCCGTTGGTCTGACCATCGCCCTGATGGTGCAGGGCTATGACTTTTATCCGCAACTGACCTTGAGCAATCTGCATCCCAAAGAGTTGCCGCTGTGGCCGTTGATGTTCATCACCATCGCCTGTGGTGCTATCAGTGGTTTTCATGCCACCCAGTCGCCGCTCATGGCGCGCTGTGTGTCCAACGAACGTCATGGCCGTTCGTTGTTTTACGGGGCGATGATCGGTGAAGGCTTGATTGCTCTGGTGTGGGCAACACTCGGTATGGCCTTTTACCATACTCCCGGTGCCCTCAATGACGCTCTCGGTGTCGGTGGCCCGGCCCACGTGGTCAACGAAATCTCGACCACGCTTCTCGGCCCTGTTGGGGGCTTGCTGGCTGTCATCGGTGTGATTATTCTGCCGATCTCGTCTGGCGATACCGCTTTTCGCAGTGCCCGCTTGATCATTGCCGACTTTCTTAATATGGAGCAGCGCGCCGTGGGACGCCGTCTGTTGCTTGCCGTACCGCTGTTCGCCGTCGGTTTTCTCATCTCCAAAGCTGAGTTCGGTGTGATCTGGCGCTACTTTGGCTGGGCCAATCAGACGTTGGCGACTATCGTGTTGTGGACTGCGGCTGCTTATCTGATCAAGCAGGGTAAACTGCACTGGATCGCAACGGTTCCGGCGACGTTTATGACGGCTGTTGCCGCGACCTATCTGGGTTATGCGCCGATTGGCTTTGGTTTGTCTCTGCTGGTGTCGACGTATATTGGTCTGGGCGTAGCAATTTTCTGTCTGACCGTTTTTATGATTTGCTTTGGTCGCGAGCCTGATATCGCTCTCGATCAGGATTCGGTCTGATCGGCTATTCCAACCTTCTTCGAAAAAAACGCGTTTAAAGCCGTCCGGCGATCTGCCAGACGGCTTTTTATTTTCAGTGTCTTACAAAGGATCGTGGTGTTGACCTCGTCAATGTGGGAACTGTCTGTTATGCTCCTTGGGCAGGGCGATGTGCTCTCTCAATAATCCATATGGGAGGGTGATGCCGTTGGGACACCCACAGCCTTTTTTACGTTTCAGGAGGATCAGCCATGGCAACAATCGGAACCCCTTTTTCACCGACAGCCACGCGTGTCATGTTGTGTGGTTCGGGGGAGTTGGGCAAAGAGGTCGTTATCGAGTTTCAGCGTCTGGGCGTCGAGGTTATCGCCTGTGACAGTTATGCTAATGCTCCGGCCATGCAGGTGGCGGACCGTTCCTACACGTTTTCCATGCTCGATGGCGATGAGCTGCGCCGCGTGGTGGAGTTTGAGCGTCCCCATTACATTGTGCCGGAAGTTGAGGCCATTGCTACGGCGACATTGGTGGAATTGGAGAAGGAAGGCTTCAATGTGGTTCCAACGGCTCGTGCCGCCCAGTTGACCATGAACCGCGAGGGTATTCGCCGCCTGGCTGCTGAAGAGCTGAGCCTGCCGACATCCAGCTACCGTTTTGCTGAAGATGAAGTGACGTTTCAGGCGGCCGTCGCTGAACTGGGATTGCCGTGCGTCGTCAAACCGATCATGAGTTCTTCCGGCAAAGGGCAGAGTGTCGTGCGCAGTGAAGATGAGCTGGATGCCGCCTGGGAGTACGCTCAAAAGGGTGGTCGTGCCGGGGGGGACAAGGTGATTGTTGAGGGTTTTCTCGACTTTGACTATGAAATTACCCTGCTGACCGTCCGGCATAAAGACGGCACCAGTTTTTGTCTGCCCATCGGCCACCGGCAGGTGGATGGTGACTATCGCGAATCATGGCAGCCTCAAGCGATGAACGGCGAGGTGCTGGAGAAGGCGCAGCAGATTGCTCGGCAGGTGACCGATGCCTTGGGCGGCTGGGGTATTTTTGGTGTCGAGTTGTTTATCCAGGGAACAGAGGTGTTCTTCAGTGAAGTATCGCCACGGCCGCATGATACCGGTCTCGTCACGCTGATTTCTCAGGATCTGTCGGAATTTGCGTTACACGCGCGCGCGATTCTCGGTCTGCCGATTCCCAATATTGTACAACATGGCCCATCGGCTTCAGCGGTCGTGTTGGTGGAAGGGCATTCGACCCAAGTGAGTTTTTCCGGGCTGGATGTGGCGTTGGCTCAACCGGATACCCAGTTACGGCTGTTTGGTAAGCCCGGTGTGGCCGGAAAACGCCGTCTTGGTGTGGTGTTGTCCCGCGATCATTCCGTTGATGCGGCGCGCAAAAAGGCGGTGACGGCTGCAGAAGCGGTCGATGCGGTCCTTTAAGTCAACAATTGATTCAGACAGCTCAAGCGGCTCTGGACAGGACACATAAAACGCAGTAGTCTTTGAGCCTCTTTAAGAAATCTTTTAAAATTCCAACAATGGAGGCTAGTTTGAAAACAATTCTGATCCCCCTGATGATTTTGCTGCTGATGCTGGCTGGATGCAGTGAAGAAAAAACCGCTAAGGCACCGGAACAACCGGCTCATGAAACAGCCGCAACCACCGCAACTCAGACAGTTAAGGAAACGGTTGATCACGCGGTGGATACGGTCAAAGAAAAAGCTGAGCAAGTCGTTGATGCTGGTAAGCAAGTCGCGAGTGAGGCGGTCGAGACAGTAGAAACGGCAGCGAAAGAGGTTGCCTCTGATGTCACGCAGGTGGCTGAAACCGCCGGAGAGAAAGTCAGCGCTGTCACTGATGCCGCGACTGAAAAAGGCAGCGCGATGCTGTCGGAAGTTACTGAAACCGCACATGAGGCTGTCAGCGGAACACACGAGAGTGCGCAAACAGCTGTTGAAGGCGTGACCGAGCAGGCGGCGGAGAAGGTTGAAGAAACGACTGCGGCGATCACACCTCCGGAAACGGTCGTGATTGAGAATAACTACGGCAACGTGACGTTGCCTCACGCATTTCATGGCAAAACATTCGGTTGCCCGACCTGTCATGGTGATAACACACCGGGACCGTTTGAACTGGGTAAAGCAACCGCCCATGTTTTGTGCAAGGATTGTCATAAAGAGAAAAACGGACCGACGAAATGTGGCGGCTGCCATAAAAAATAAGTTTCAGATCATCCACGATGTACACGAAGCGCCCCGTTTCTCGGGGCGCTTTTTTTATGAAATCCAGGCTCAAATTTTTTAGATGATGTATACGTTTGACGTTTGAAAAAACTGCTGATACGGTGAAGTAAGTACCCGTATTGTATACGGTTTTTTATTGTGTATACGTTTTGGAGAGAGTATGTTTGAGCTGGTTGAAAACGCAATATTGGCTCCCGGTTTACATCGGCTGACGGTGGTGGCTCCACGCATTGCAGCAGCGCGTCAACCGGGGCAGTTTGTCATGGTGCGCCGTGATGTTGGTGAGGAGCGGATTCCTCTTACCATTGGAGCGGCCGATAGCGATAACGGCACCATTACGTTGTTTGTTCAGGCCACTGGCGCGGCGACGCGGCGCATCGTTGACACACCTGTTGGTGGAGTGCTGCGCGATGTGGCTGGTCCTCTGGGACAAGCGACGGAGATAGAACACTGGGGACGTGTTGCCTGTATTGGTGGTGGCGTTGGCACAGCAGTGCTCTATCCGCTGGTGCGCGCCCTGCATGAGGCCGGCAATGCCGTGACCTCGATTATCGGTGGTCGCTCAGCCGACTATGTGATTCTTGAAGAAGAACTGGCTCAGTTCAGTGACGCTGTACAGGTGACGACTGACGATGGCAGCCGTGGCAGCCAGGGCTTTGTCACTCAGGCGCTGGAAACCTTGATTGCCGACGAATCCCAGCGTCCCCAGGCGGTGTTTGCCGTTGGTCCGTTGCCGATGATGCGCGCTGTCGCCGAAGTGACCCGTCCCTGGCAGATCAAAACAGTGGTCAGTCTCAACCCGATCATGATCGACGGCACCGGCATGTGCGGTGGCTGCCGGGTGACCATTGGGGACGAAGTGCGTTTTGCCTGTGTGGACGGTCCTGAGTTTGATGCGCATCAGGTGGATTTTGCCGGGCTGATGGATCGCCTGACCATGTACCGTGATCATGAATCCTGCCATTTGGATGCCGCCATGGCTCAGGGAGGTGCCGCATGACCGGAGCGATGACACCCAAACAGCGTCTGGCCATCCAACGCGTGATCATGCCGGAGCAGGATGCCGGTGAACGCAGCGCTAATTTTTCTGAAGTCAATCTTGGTCTGAATCATGAGCAGGCGGTAGCCGAAGCACAACGCTGTCTGCAATGTAAAAGCCGGGTCTGTGTTGACGGTTGCCCGGTACAGGTGGGGATTCCCGAATTTATTGCCGCCGTTGCTGCTGATGATTTGCCGTCTGCAGCGCGTATTTTGCAGCAGGATAATGCTCTGCCTGCCGTTTGTGGCCGGGTCTGCCCGCAGGAAAATCAATGTGAAGCGCGTTGTGTGCGTGGCGTCAAAGGCGAAGCTGTGGCCATCGGCTATCTGGAGCGTTTTGTCGCAGACTGGGCCATGGCACACGCGGAGTTGCTGGCAGATGTCACCCCAGCGGCTGCCAGTGGCAAGAAGGTTGCCGTGGTGGGTAGCGGCCCCTGTGGACTATCCGCAGCCGGTGATCTGATTCGTCAGGGCCATCAAGTAACCATCTTCGAAGCGTTGCATGATACGGGTGGCGTGTTGCGTTACGGGATTCCTGAATTCCGTTTGCCGAAAACCATTGTCGATGAAGAGGTCGCCCGACTCGAAGCCCTGGGGGTTGAGATTCAGTGCAATGTCGTGGTCGGAAAAACCCTGACTATTGATCAACTCAAAGAAGATTTTGATGCCGTTTTGATCAGCAACGGTGCCGGATTGCCGATGATGATGAATATCCCCGGTGAACACCTCAAAGGGGTGTATGCGGCGAACGAATATCTGACTCGCGTGAACCTGATGGGCGCCGGTCGTCTGGCGGACAGTCCGACACCGATCCTGCAGGGCAAGCGGGTGGCGGTGGTCGGTGCCGGAAACACGGCCATGGATTGCGTCCGCACGGCGCGTCGCCTGGGGGCCGAGCAGGCCATGATCGTTTATCGGCGCAGCGAGGCGCAGATGCCCGCCCGGCGTGAAGAGGTGCACCACGCTAAGGCCGAAGGGGTTGAGTTTGTCATGCTCAGCTCACCGCTGGAGATTCTCGGTGATGAAAAAGGCTGGGCGACGGCATTACGCTGCCAGAAAATGCGCCTTGGTGAGCCGGATGCCTCCGGACGTCAGCGCCCGGAACCGATTGACGGCGAAACCGTCGATCTGGCAGTCGATGTGGTGGTCAATGCCCTGGGAACCCGACCGAATCCCCTGTTGACGGCAACCGCCCCTCATCTGGAGCTGCAACCGTCCGGTCAAATCCGCATTGACGACGACGGCCAGACCAACCTGCCGGGCATCTATGCTGGCGGAGATATTACCCGCGGCGGGTCCACGGTGATCCTGGCCATGGGCGATGGCAAGCGGGCGGCGGCCCGGATTCATCAGACGCTCAGTGGTGGCTGACGACCCTTCCTGGTGGCAGAGAAGGCGTAGAAAACACCAACTTGAACACAGGATGAATCATGAAACGGATTGAGATTATCAAAGCGGATATTACTCAGCTCAAGGTCGATGCGATTGTCAATACTGCGACGACGAAGTTGTTGGGGAGTGGTGGCGTTGATGGCGCCATCCATGATGCGGCTGGGCCGGAACTGATGGAAGAGTGTCGCCGTTTGAAAGGCTGTCTGGTCGGCACGGCAAAAATGACGTCAGGTTACAATCTTCCTGCCCGTTATGTCATTCACACCGTTGGCCCGCAATGGGATGACGGTCAGGGCAATGAACAGGCCCTGCTGGCGTCCTGTTACCGCGCCTGTTTCAGCTTGGCACGTGAACATGGTTTGAAGAGTCTGGCTTTCCCGGCGATCAGTTGCGGCAGCTACCAGTTTCCCGTACCGACAGCCTGCGAGATTGCCATGGATGTCGTCGTGCAATGTCTGCGAGGGAATGATCAGATCGAGCGAGTCTATTTTGTCTGCTATCGCGATGCCGTGGAACGCACTTTGAAGCAACTGCTGGCTGAAAAAATGATGCCTTTGGTTGACAGCTTAGCGCATCAACCGGGCTTCACCAGCCAACCCGTGTGCAATATTACACTCTAAGAGAGGGTGGGCACCGTCCCACCCGTTTTACTGGTGCCACGGAAGAGATAAAACAAGACGTAAGATGGTTATCAACGTTTTACGCAGAAGATGATGAGTTGCACAATTTGTCGAGCTAAAGGGAAGCAAGCCGAATCCGTACCATGTGGCGGAAACAGACTCATTGTCGGTTGCCGGGACGAAACCCGGCGACTTTGACTTTGATCTCGCTCTTTCAGTGGTTCAGATTTCGGGACAGATCGCGCTGAAGTTCACTCTGTTCGGTGCTGCTGAACGGGAGGGCTGGGATGCTAAGTCGCTGCGGATGATCTCTTTTAAGGACGTTTCCTTAACCACTGCTCCAAACGATCCGTGGCCTCTTTAAGCCGCTCCATACTGTTAGCATAAGAGAAACGCAGGAATCCTTCACCACCACTCCCGAAATCAATGCCGGGCGTGACCGCCACACCGGTTTCATTAAGAATCTCCCGCGCCAGCGCCATGGAATCGTGGCTGAGATGACGGGCATCGGCAAACACGTAAAAGGCCGCCACCGGCTCACTGTGGATGATGAACCCCAACTCCTTGAGCCGTGCAACAAGATAACGGCGACGTTCGTCGTAGGCTTGGCGCATCCGCTCCACATCATCATGACAATCTCGCAGAGCGACAATCCCGGCGTGTTGAATGAAGCTGCCGGCACAGATCAGAAAATTCTGGTGCAGACTCTGCAACACCCGCACGGCCTCTTTCGGCGCAATGAGGTAGCCGAGGCGCCAGCCGGTCATGGCGTAGGTTTTGGAAAAACCGCCAAGGACAAAAGCCTGATCGGTGAATTCGAGAATGCTGCGTTCTTCCCCCTGATAGGTCAGGCCATGATAGATTTCGTCGGAGATGATTGGCACCGGCAGAGAGGCCAGCTGTTTCAGCCTGTCTGCCGATAATAGGGAACCAGCCGGGTTGGACGGCGAGTTGATCAACAGCCCACGGCTGCGAGAAGACAGCACGTTGCGGACATCCTGCGGATCGGGTTGAAAACCCTGGGCGGCACGGGTGGAAATCTCCACTGGAACACCGCCGTTAAAACGGATAAAATTGGCGTAGCAGGCGTAGCCGGGATTAGTCAGGATCAGTTCGTCACCTGGATCGAGCAGGGCGGCGAACAGCAACAGCATCAGTGGGCTGGTGCCCGACGAGACAATGACCTGCTGCGGATCAATTGTGACCTGATAACGCCGTTGATAATGACGGCAGATCTCTTCACGTAATTGCAGCAATCCCAATGAATGGGTATAGGCGGTGTGACCGTCGGCAATGGCCTGTTGCGCGGCCGCGACGATTTTTTGCGGCGTGGCAAAATCCGGTTCGCCGAGGCACAGATAAATAATATCGTGCCCTTCGGCTTCAAGAACTTTCGCCTGTTCCATCACCTCCATGGCGAGAAAGGGGGTGACCTGTTTGGCGCGTTGTGAAAGATGCAGAGTCATGGGTTTTCCGTGGCTTTGGGAGCTGAATGGTCTCTGGACAATATGCGCCAAACCGTTATATTTGACAAGGGGACGCTGCCTGTGTCCGCTCGCTGATTGAACTCTTTTTTCTCCTGCTGGAGACTGTTATGAAACAAATTGAAATTTTTCGAGGGGATATTACCCAGCTGCAGGTTGACGCTATTGTCAATGCTGCCAATACCTCACTACTCGGCGGTAGCGGCGTGGACGGGGCTATCCATCGCGCAGCCGGACCGCAACTGTTGGAGGAGTGCCGCACGCTTGGCGGCTGTCCCACTGGTGAGGCGAAAATGACACGTGGATATGACCTGCCTGCCCGCTATGTCATTCACACGGTCGGGCCAATCTGGAAAGGTGGACGGAACAATGAAGAAATGTTGCTCGCCGCCTGTTATCGGAATAGCCTGAGCCTGGCGATTTCCCATGGTTTGAGCACCATGGCTTTTCCTGCAATCAGTTGTGGCGTGTATCGTTTTCCCATTGATATTGCCTGTGAGATTGCCGTGCGTGAAGTCTGTGCGGCTCTTGAGCCGAGTTCGGTGCTGACCCGGGTGATTTTTGCCTGTATCGATGAACCGGTCAGTCAGGCGTTACAAGCCAGTCTGACCCGGCGGCGTCATTCTCCCTGTGGCCAGGCCTTCCAGAATTCCTGACTGCCATACAATAAGCCTACGGCCAGACTCATATCCAGCGTGGCCACAGTAATCAAACCGAGATAGGAACCCTGTGCCCAGGCGGAAAACATGGCTCCGCTGGCGATCATGATGGCCAGCATCAGATAAAAAACGCCGCGGTAACAGTGCCAGAATCGGGGAGCGCGGAGCTGGCTGATGCGGCGGCGGTTTTTTTGACAGGCGCGGCGGAAAATCCATTTCCCCTTCAGGATGCCAAGAAATATTCCCGTAACCGGAGCCAGCCAATGATGCCACAACGCGGGGCACAACTCCTCTGCGGCGAGGACCAGTTCACCGCTTTTGGCAAACAGGGCGATACTGCCTCCGTACCAGATGATGGCAGCAAAGATGTTGAGATGTTGGTGGTGGATCATCATCAAGTGACCTGATATGGTAGAGATGTTCATCGAAAAACCTTACTTTAACCATTTCATCACGGCAAATCCAGCGTTGTGCTGCTCGCTGTGACAGGATTTTTTATGCGACGAACAAAAATAGTCTGTACCGTAGGGCCGGCTTCGGCGGATGAGTCAACTCTGGAGAAGATGATCAGTAGCGGCATGAATGTGGCTCGACTCAATTTTTCCCATGGTGATCACGACTCCCACCGTGAACTGATTGCGCGGATTCGTGCGGTGTCCAAACGGCTCAATCAACCGGTGGCTATTTTGCAGGATTTGTGCGGACCGAAGATCCGTCTCGGACAGCTCCCTGAGCAGGGGGTGCGTCTGCACCAGGGGGATGCAGTCAGCCTGTGCTCCAGTGATGAGGCTGGGACGACAGACCTTCCCGTTGATTATCCACGTCTCCACGAAGATGTTCAGGTTGGGGATTCCATCATGATTGCTGATGGCCTGATGGAATTGCATGTTGATGAGATTTCTCCTCCCCAGGTCAAATGTACCGTGATCAGTGGCGGTGCGGCGTACAGTCGCAAGGGTGTTAACATGCCGAACAGCCATCTGAGCATTCCCGCGTTCACCGATAAAGATCGCGATGATTTGCGTTTCGGCTTGCAGCAAGAGGTCGATATTGTTGCCCTGTCGTTTGTACGCCGAGCTGAAGACCTTGCCGAAATCCGCAGCATGCTGGCAGAGGTCGAGAATGCACCGAAGCTGGTGGCTAAAATTGAAAAGCCCCAGGCCGTGGCGCACATCGAGGAGATCCTCGATGTGGTCGATGCCATCATGATCGCTCGTGGCGATCTGGGTGTTGAAGTGCCGCTGGAACAGGTGCCGGTATTGCAGAAACAGCTGATCCACAAGGCACGCCTTAAAGGAAAGGCGGTCATTACCGCGACCCAGATGCTGTCGAGTATGGTGACCAATCCACGGCCGACACGGGCCGAATCCACGGATGTGGCCAATGCCATTTACGATGGCACCGATGCCTTGATGCTTTCGGACGAAACCGCTTCCGGTGATTATCCGGTCGAAGCCACGCGGATGCTTGACCGCATTGCCCGTTTTACCGAACCACATCTGGACAGTGCCGTGGCATTGATTCAGGACGATGGCAACGATCCGCCCCAAGTGTCCTGGGCGGTTGGTCGGGCTGCCGTGACCCTGGCCGAAGACCTGCGTGCTTCGGCAATTGTTGCCTACACCCAGTCCGGTTTTACCGCGTCCTGCGTGTCGCGTTTTCGTCCGGATTGTCCGGTGATCGCGCTCACCACTAATGAACAGCGCTGTCGGCAGATGAATTTGTTGTGGGGGGTTATACCCGTGACGATTGAACCGTGTAAAGATACCGATGAGATGTTCGAAAAAGCGCGCGAAGAAGTGATGGCACGTCATCTTGTTGCGGCAACGCAGCGTATTGTCGTCACGGCGGGAACGCCGTTGTGGCAATCCGGGTCGACGAATCTGCTTAAAGTGATTGAATTACCCGACTCGGCAGCGTAAAAAGGGCAAAAGGAATAACACCTGAATCCGCAACCTGGGCGATCAGTCGACAAGGCTTTATGGAGCCAGGGTGCAGAGCAGTGAGGGAAGACTATGGAACGACAGCGGCGGGAAGCTTTGGCTTTTTTGTTACAGGATGGCGATTTACGGGTCCGGCAGGCAGCAGCGGAAGCGATGGAACAGCTGGACCAGACCAGTCATTCGAGTCGCTTACTCGATTATCTTGTTACAGGCACACGGCAACAGAAGGTTGCTGCTTTGTTCGGTCTGGAAGCGATTGACAGCGACGCTATCAGAACGGGTTTGTGTGCAGCACTCAAGGATGACGATGCAGATGTGCGGGCCGTGGCTGTTCAGGTGGTTGGTCGCAAGCGCTATCCCTCAGCGCTGAATGATCTGGTCAATTGTCTTCAGGATAAACATCCGGCCGTCGCTGTGTATGCGGCCCAGGCTCTGGCCGGATATCGGGATGTTCGTCTGGTGCCCTATTTTGAAACCATTTACCGCCGTGGTGACGAAGAGATGCAATGTGCCTGTCTTCAGGCTCTGGGAGAGATGGGTTTTGCTGCCGCCGAAACCTGTCTGCTCGAGGCGGTGAAAAGTCCTCAGGCCGCGGTCCGTGCTGCTGCGGCCATTGCTTTGGGTAAAATCGTCGAATAAAGCCTCTTACATCAACAAGGCAATGTCGATATCAAGGCGTAGCGGATCGACTTCGCCGGCAATGGCTTCGTTACTTTTCTCCAGTTGCAGATCGTAAGGTGTCTCCACCTCATTTCCCTGCCGGTCACGAATAATGCGGATGGTACTCTTGTTAAGGTTGAGGGCATCCATATCAACGATCAAACCAATTTCGTTACTGACCAGCCGCACCAGACTGCCGACCGGAAATTTCCCCAGTGCCAGGCGAAACTGTTCCAGATAATCGGGATGCAGATGGCTGCCGGAGAGTTTCTCCATAATGGCTAATGCCTGTAACGGAGAGCTGGGACGGCGGTAGGCGCGCAAGGTGGTGACGGCATCAAAGGTGTCGGCAATGGTGGTCATATCCACCAGAGGGGAGATCGGTTCCGCCAGTTTTTTCTGGGGATAGCCGCTGCGATCATAGCGAATATGATGGCCGAGGATAATGCTGAGAATGCGTGGGTCCAGATCGGACATCTTCGCAGCGATCTCGGCACCGAGTTCCGGATGCTTCTGGATCGTTTCATATTCTTTTGCGGACAGTTTTCCCGGTTTTTTGATGATACCGGGATCGATTTTCAGTTTGCCCAGATCGTGGAGCAAGCTGCCGACACCGAGCACCTGCAGCGAGTCGTTGTCCAATTGGCAGGCGCGGCCCAATGTCAGGGCAATGATCGACACATTCACCGAATGTGTGAAGGTGTAATCGTCAAAGTCTTTGAGCATACTCAGGGCTAGCATGGCATAGGGCGTTTTGACCATCTGGCGCGCCATTTTTTCCACCGTCGAGACCACCGGCCCGCTTTCGGGGATATTCCCGGCCTGAATCTCATGACACAAAGACGAGATGGTCTTGATGGCATGGTCATAGGCTTTGCGCGCAGGACTTCCTTCCTGGCCCTGTTCGGCATTGGCATAACGGATCGAATAAATCCCCTGCTGGTCAAGCTGGTGATCAAACAAATCGCCGTTGAGCTTGCCGCTGTGAAGCATCTCGATAAAGATCTGCAGCTCCTGTTCCTTGAGCTCGGGGAAAATTTCCACACCGTAGATCCGATAGGTCTGTAATAGACCCAGTAGACTCCGGGCTGCTGGAGGATTGTGGGCAAACAGATGCTCATTGATATACAGCGTTTCATCAACAATTCCCATTTTCAGTCCGTTCTCTTCGTCGAAGAGTCCCTGCAGTGTTTTCCACAGGTTGTCGTGAAAACGGTTGTTGGCTGGATGGCTGGGCGGATAGAGTTTTAATCCATTAAGGAGCCCGTTGAAGGCATGGAGAAACTGTGTTACGGCGTCTTGAAACATGCCTAGGCTCCCGTTCTCTGGCGTAGAGCCTGGCGGGCAACGGAGGCCAGCTGCTGGTTGGCGGAGTCACAGGCTTTTTGCAATGCTTCAAGACTGTCGTTGTCGGACAGGTTGCCCAATGCCGCTGCAGCCTGACAGCGGATCTCATTGTATTCTTTGCGTTTGATCCATTTACCGCGTTCAACCAGCTCAATCAGCGCATGACTACATTCCTGTGTGCCAATCTCACTGAGCGCCAGAATGGCATCACGGACCTGGGTTTTCTGATTGAGAAACGTATCGCGTTGGCCGGCAATACGGACCAGAGGGGGCACCGCCGCAGGATCAGCCTGAGCTCCTAGAGCGAGAATAATCTGGTTCGGATAGTCGTAGTCTTTGGTTTCCAGCTTGTTGATGAGAGCCTGACCCGCCTGTTCCGTCTTGATCCGCGCCAGGGCACGGATGGCTTCCTTGGCTACGCGGCCATCGGGATGGTCTAGATAGGGGATAAACTCTTCCGTCAGTTGCGGGTTGCGACTTTCGCTGAGAATGGTGATGGCATTACGGGTGACGAACCAGCGGTCATCCGTCAAACTGTCAATCAGTAGAGGGTAAACTCCTTCTCCCATGGTCACCAGGAGCTGACTGATAAATTTACGTAATTTGTTGTCCAACTCCTCGCTGAGGCGGTGGATCAGCAGTGCGCCGGCTTGAGAGGGCGGAAGCAGCATAATGACACGCGTGGCGAAGTGTTGTTGTGGAGGGCTCTTGGCATTGTCCACCAGCAGGTCCACCACCTGATGGCCAATCAGAGATGCTACGGCCTGACGAAGGACACGGACATAGCGGCCATCGGTCTGGGGACTTTGTATCCAGATGTCGAGTTGTTTAAGAATCTGCAAGGCCTGTTGATTTTGTCCCTCTCCCATAAGGCGTTGCAACGCCTGGGTCAGCTGGCGTAAGCCGTGGAGAAAGGGCATCTCTTTGTCCTTGCCCGGCGATAGCAGGATCAGCTGGAGCTGGTCGAGAACCTGTTGAATTGAGGCCTCAGGGGTATCCAGCAATTGGCCTTGGCCGTCTTTGGCTCCGGAGGCGGTTTTGCGCTGCTTGGCCCCGGTGCCGGAAATGACCTCTTCGAGTGTGTCACGGCGCGCCTGGATTGTGCTGAGGTCGAGCTCGTTGATCCAGATCGTCGTCACCTGATGTTGTTCCAACAGCTCCTGCACGCCGCCTTCGGCAAGAACTGTGGCCGGTTCGCCGACAATGATGCGACACAGTGCCAGAAGATGGCGGTCAACGAGATCTTCGAGAAACGTGAGAGTTTTGATTTTATGAGCAAACAGGCGACCGGCCAGAGTCGCCGGCAACGGGTTGTTGCTGATCAAGGGATGGTCATCGACAAGAAACTGTTGCCGTTTAATGCTCAGAACCAACGGGGCCTGCTCACGACTGAGAAAGGTGCGAAACTGAAGGACTGACTGATGGATGGCATTGTTGAGCGCCGGATGCCCGTCAGGGTAGTAGCTGACGTTTTTCAGCAGTTTGGCCCATCCAATGAGAGCCTGCTCCAATGCGCTATCGGTAAATCCTTCCATCCGCATTCCTTTGATACAAAAGTGAAAATCGTATGTTTTTTAATAACATAGCGTCAGAAGGCAATTTTGTAAATTACCTAGAGAAATAATCTCAATCGTTGAGCGGATTTGCTGCTGTTTTTCGCCGCAAAATTGTGCCTCACGCAAACAGAACGGGGACGGTTTTGTAAAAAACCGTCCCCACATACAGGTGTCGAGTGCTCTGTAACGACGGAATTGCCGCCCTGAGATTACATGGATCAAAACCTGAAACACTGTAAAAACGATGGGTTACAGTAACGCAAATGCTTTTTCAGCCGCTTCAATGGTCTGGTCAAGATCTTGTTTGCTGTGGGCAATACTCATAAAGCCTGCCTCAAACTGAGAGGGCGCGAGATTGATGCCACTATCGAGCATGGTGCGGAAAAAGCGGCTGAATGCTTCTGTGTCACTTTTAGCCGCATCACTGAAGCTCTGCACCGGACCTTCGCAAAAATAGGTGCAGAACATGCCACCAACCCGTTGGAAGCAGGTTGGGATGGGGCTCTTGGTTGCCGCCTGACGCAGGCCCGCTTCGAGGTAGGCGCTCTTTTCCTCAATCTGCTCGTAGAATCCTTCCTGCTTGAGCAGCTTTAATGTCGTAATCCCGGCGCTCATAGCCAGTGGATTGCCGGACAGGGTGCCGGCCTGATAGACGCCACCTTCAGGGGAGAGTTGATCCATCAATTCTTTTTTGCCACCAAAGGCACCGACCGGCAAACCGCCG
Source organism: uncultured Desulfuromonas sp. (assembly GCF_963666745.1). NCBI lineage: Bacteria > Pseudomonadati > Thermodesulfobacteriota > Desulfuromonadia > Desulfuromonadales > Desulfuromonadaceae > Desulfuromonas > uncultured Desulfuromonas sp. Next base: position 3,613,662 of record NZ_OY762961.1, read on the forward strand.
CCGATGATTTTACCCAGGCAGACCAGATCGCCGCGGACATTGAAGCGTTCTTGAGCGCCACCGTAGGCGACACGGAAGCCGGTCATCACCTCATCAACGATAAGGAGAATGCCTTCGGTCGTGCACAGCTCACGCAGGCCCTCAAGGAAGCCCGGCTTGGGGGGAACGCAGCCCATGTTACCGGCAATGGGTTCGAGGATGATACAGGCGATCTCGTCTTTATTGGCGGCCACCATGGCTTTGACCTCATCTAGGTCGTTATAGGTGGCAGTCAGGGTATATTTGGCAAAGTCGGCCGGGATGCCCGGCGATGTCGGAACGCCGAATGTTGCGGCACCACTGCCTGCTTTAACCAGCAGGGAGTCGGCATGGCCGTGGTAGCAGCCATCAAATTTGAGGATCTTGTCACGGCCAGTGCAGCCACGGGCGAGACGGATGGCGCTCATGGTCGCTTCGGTACCGGAGGAAACCATGCGTACTTTTTCGATATTGGGATAGGCGTCGCAGACCATTTCGGCCAGTTCGATCTCTTTATAGGTCGGGGCACCAAACGAAGCGCCATTGACTGCCGCATCCTGAATGGCGCGGACCACCTCGGGATGGCAATGGCCGAGAATCATCGGTCCCCAGGAACCGACGTAATCGATATAGCTTTGGTGGTCGGCATCGTAGATGCGACTACCTTCAGCGCGTTCAATAAACAGCGGGTCACAACCGACGGATTTAAAGGCGCGGACCGGGCTGTTGACACCACCGGGGATCACCTGTTTGGCCTTGGCAAAATAATCGTGCGAACAATCATGTTTCATAACAACTCTCCCAGAGTGATATTGGCGTTTCAATAACGAAGTGTTACAGTGTCTGACGCCGTGGCAAGGCGGCTTTTTGCCGTGTTTTCCTGCGGTGGACACTGTTTTGGACGCTAGCATATCGCCTTGACGCTTGTCAAGGAAAGCTGCTTGCAATTACTCCTCTGTTTTTAGGGGGTTAGCGAGAGGTTCGTTGATGATTTTAGGAGTCACCGGAGGGATTGCCAGTGGCAAGAGCACGGTTGTCGCTCTGTTAGCCGAACTTGGGGCACAGGTGGTGAGTGCCGATCAGTTGTCACGCGAGCTGGTCGAACCGGGTCAACCGGCTCTGGACGCACTGGTCGCGCGTTTCGGAACGTCCATCCTCAACGCGGATGGAACACTGGACCGCAGTGGGCTTGGCGAGAAAGTTTTCGCGGATGCCGCTGCGCGTCAGGATCTTGAAGCGATCCTGCATCCGGCGATTGCCCAGCTCTCTACGCAGCGCCTCCGGGAAGCGTCGCAACGCGTGGGTCCGCAGGGTTTGGTCGTCTATGAAGCGCCGTTACTCTACGAAGCTCACGCTGAAAATCGGGTGGATCAGGTCTTGACAGTGACCGTGCACGCTGCTGTTCAGCTCGAACGACTGATGACGCGTGACCAGTGCGATGCTGCCGCTGCCCGTCAGCGGATCGCGGCTCAGATGTCACAGGAGGAGAAAGCCCGGCGAGCGGATTATATCATTGATAACTCCGCAGATTTGACGACCCTGCGCGATAACGTTGTTCAGCTTTTTCACCGTTTGTGTCCGGATCACGCCTAGCTCTGAACCCGCTCCTTACATAACTCTTATCCGTGCCTTATATGAAACGCCATAATCAGCGTCAACTGATGATGGAGAAAATGTATGGCACAAATCGATTTACACGTTCATTCGAAGTATTCCAATCACCCCTCCGAATGGTTTCTGCAGCGCCTCGGCGCCTCTGAATCCTACACCGAACCTGAAACCATCTACAGGCTGGCCCGTCAGCGCGGCATGGATTTTGTTACCATCACCGACCATAATCGCATCAAAGCGTCGATGGAGCTGGTGGAGAAGTATCCCGAGCATTGCTTCAGTGGTGTGGAAGCCACAGCTTACTTTCCCGAGGACAAGTGCAAAATTCATGTGCTGATCTTCGGGCTGGATCGTGATCAGTTCAGCAGGGTTCAGAAAAAACGGAAAAATATTTATAAGCTGCGTGACTACTTGAAGAAGGAAGATCTTGCTTGTGTGGTCGCTCACGCTACTTATGCCGTCAATAACCGCCTGACCCTGGATCATCTCGAAAAGTTGATCGTCCTGTTCAATAATTTTGAAGGCCGCAACGGCAGTCGCAGTGTGCTGAATAATGACATTCTTACGCAGGTTTTGCAGAATCTGACGCCCGAAGACATCGAACGCCTGGCGCAGAAGCATGACCTTGAGCCTTGGGGCAGGACGCCATGGCTCAAAGGTCTGACCGGTGGTTCCGACGATCATGCCGGACTGTTTATCGCCAAAACATCAACCCGGGCGGAGGCCCAAACGCCTCAGGAATTGCTCAATCAGATCAAACGAGGGGCGACCGAACCCTGTGGCCGCCAAAACGATTTTCAGGGGCTGACGTTTGCCATTTACAAAATCGCTTTTGACTTTTCTCAGCACAACAGCACCGCGTTTGCCCAGTCGACTCTCAGCGACCTGACCCGCTATCTGTTTAGTGATAAAAAGCTCAGTTTCAAAGATCGGCTGCGACTCAACAAGATGAAGTCGAAGAAGAACAATCAAGTCTATCAGAACCTGGTACAGCTTATTGAGACCAGCCGGACATTGCAGCAGGATGACATCGATTCACGTCTTGATCTGCTGTATGACTGCATCGCCAATATCTCCGACCAGTATTTTCGTTCCCTGCTCGGCTCGCTGAATACCAATATCACCGAGATGGATATTATCCGTATCATTCAGGGCCTGTCGTCGTCGATTCCGGGCATTTTCCTGTCGGTGCCGTTTTTCTCCTCGTTCCGCCACATGTTCGGTGATCGTCAGTTGATCAATCAGTTTCATGCCGATCTCGGCAAGCAGGTCAGCCGTCGTTCCAAACGGATCCTGTGGTTGACCGACACGTTGACGGATCTTAACGGCGTGTCCATGACCCTGCAGACCATCGGCCACCTTGCTGAGGAAAAGGGGTTTGCCATCCGGATCATGACCAGTCTGACCGATGAGCAGAAACATTCCGGGCTGCCGCAGTCAACCTTGATCGTGCCGCCGCTTTATTCGGCGCCGTTGCCCCATTACGAAGACATCACCGTCAACGTGCCGTCGGTATTGCGCATGCTGAAGATGGTGTACGACTACAATCCCGATGAGTTGTACATCTCAACTCCCGGTCCGGTCGGTCTGCTTGGATTGTTGATCGGTCGCATGCTCGGCACGGAGATCAAGGGGATTTACCACACCGATTTCACCGTCGAAGCGGAATCGATTATCGATGAACCGGCCATCGGCGACATGATCGAGCAATACAGCAAATGGTTCTTCAATCAGTTTGACAGCCTGTTGGTGCCGACCACGGAATACATGCACCTGCTCAAGGAGCGGGGCTACCGGCATCGTCACATGGCCCTGTTTCGGCGCGGCTTGCGCACCGAACATTTCTATCCCGCCGAACGTCCGGCCAACTCGGCGGAGCGACATCGTCTGCTCTACGTCGGACGGGTTTCCAAAGATAAAAACCTCGCTTTTTTGTTGGAGGTCTATCGCGCCGTTCGTCTACGGCATCCTGATATTTGTTTGAGTATTGCCGGAGACGGTCCTTACCTGGCCGAGTTGAAAATGGCTTGTCGGGATCTGCCTGAAGTCGCCTTCCTCGGCCGGGTGGATTACAAAGAGTTACCGTCGGTGTACAACAGTCATGATCTGTTTGTCTTCCCCAGCCTCAGTGATACCTTCGGCATGGTGGTTCTCGAAGCTCAGGCCTGCGGCATCCCGTCGCTGGTGTCGGATGTTGGCGGTCCCAAGGAGATTGTGGTCCATGCCGAGACCGGTTATGTGCTGCCGTCTGATTCCGTCGATGCCTGGGTGGACCAGCTGAGTGCCTTGCTGATTGATCTGGAAAGTGGTGGTGCCCTGTATCAAGCCCTGTCAAGCGCAGCACGTCAGCGTGTCGAGCAACGTTTCAGCTGGGACAGTATTCTCCAGGAGATGACCCGCCCTGACGACACTCTCTTGCCGCGGCTGTCACGCCACCGACATCAGCCTGGATTGGGAGGGCTGCTTAAACTGGCTTCTAACATGATGGTGCATTCCTATGACTAAGCGGATTTCTCCCCTCGGTGACGCGCTCAAAGTCACCGGACACCTGTTGCGTACCGGGCGTGTCCCCGGTCAGCTGATCATCCAGTACACGGATCGTTGTAATGCCACCTGTCCGCAATGCGGGATGCGCGTGACCAACAAATTTTCTCGCACGACCCTGGCTGAACAACGGGTGGAACAGATGATCCGCCATGCTGCTGGCCAAGGGGTGGCCGCGCTGTCCTTTACCGGTGGCGAGCCTTTTTTGTGTCTGGATGAGGTTTGTCGTCTCGCCAAGGTGGCAGGAGCCCAAAATATTCCCTATATTCGCACCGGCACCAATGGCTACTTATTTTGCGGTGCGGACAAAGAGAATTTTACGGATCGGATGAAGACGCTGGCCGATAAGTTGGCGGCAACGCCGTTGCGTAATATCTGGGTGAGTATTGACTCCTCTGATGTGGAAACCCATGAGCAGATGCGTGGCTTACCCGGGGTCGTCAAGGGCATTGAAAAGGCTCTGCCGATTTTTGCCGAGCGAGGCCTGTATTTGTCGGCCAATCTTGGCATCAATCGTTATTTTGCCGGGCGTGATAAAGATCGGGATAAACTGGATTATCCGTTTTTTCGTGGCGGGTTTGACCGGTTTTACCGTTTTGTCGCCGATCTCGGTTTTACCATTGCCAATGTCTGCTATCCCATGCACGGTGATGATGAGTCCGGTGAAGCGGTCTATGCAGCGACCGCGACAGACCGAGCGGTGTATTTCTCCCATGAAGAGAAGCTCGACCTGTTTCAGGCGCTGTCCGACTGTATTCCCGGTCATCGTGAAAAGATTCGTATTTTTACCCCCCGCTGCAGCCTTCATGCACTTCTCCAGCAGTATCGGGGGCATGATGAATTGACCACCCCGTGCCGGGGTGGGATCGATTATTTCTTTGTCGACAGTCGTACCGGCCACAGTTATCCGTGTGGTTATCGCGGAGAAGACGATCTGGGCTGCTTTGACGGCGGGAGCCATCGACCCTCGGCACCAACGGCAATATGCCGACGTTGCGACTGGGAATGCTTTCGCGATCCCACTGAGCTGTTTTCGCCGTTGCTTGATCTCCGCTTGGCTCCTGGGCGCCTGGCACGGCGTCTGTGGCAGGACCGTGCATTTTACCGTTTGTGGCGAGAAGATCTGCGTTATTACCAGGCCTGTGATCTTTTTGACGGTCGACGCACGATCAATAGGGATAAACTGCGCCCCTGGCGGAACCCGGTTTTGCCGTAACCCCATAAAGGCAACACAGGTCGGTCCGTGGAGCAGATACTGTGCGCACGGGCCGATTCCTGATGCCATTGTGGATGCTCGAAGAGCTAAGAGGGATTATTTCTTTTTTTTGCCCTTTTTGTCTTTCTTGACAGTCTTTTTCGATTTCTTCTTTTTCGCGTCTTTTTTCTTGCTCCCTTTGCTCTTCTCCGCCGCTTTTTTGTCCGTGGCGATGTTGTCTTTTTTCTTCTTGGCGGTTTCTTTGTCGACGCTGTCAGCCTGTTTTTCTCCTGCCGCAGCGCTGACAACGAAGAGGGACTTGGCATCGGCAATCACCTGGAGGGAGCGGGTTTCACTGAAGCCCTTGATGGCTGCCAGATCTCCAACCTTTTGAGCTGCCAGTTCTTCAGCGCTGCTGATACCATTTTCCGCCAGCAGAGTTGCTGTCGATGCGCCGATGCCACGTACGTTGGTGATGGGGGTCGTCATGGTCTGTCTCCTTTGTGTCCTTGGGTTTATTCGTGTTCTGTCTCTTCGTGTTGTTTGATAAATGTTTTGATGAACCGACGGATTTCACGGGCGGCACTGGTGTCTAATTCATCACAAAGTGCCATGAAATGGTCGCGTTCTTCACTGTTGATGCGAATGAGTAACTGGCTGTCCTTCTTCTTTTTGCGCTTTTTTTCGCTTGCGATGGTTTTTTCTGTCATTTGAGTCTGCCTTTAATCCAGAGATTACAGGAAGGTGAAGAAGCCCCATCTGCCGGGACTTCAAGGCCGTTTTATTAACAGCGTGTCAAACAGTTCTCCACTTCACACCACAGAGCCCGATAGCTGCGGTTTGCCTGGCTGTTTTGCGCAAACAGATCGATGGGTGCACGGTGAATACCCATTTTTTCAACATATGTTGAGTGAGGAATCGCCTGTCTGAGAAAGCCGGGATAGCTTTTTCTCAAGGCATCAGCCGTGTCTCGGTGGAGTTGTTTGCGTCCATCGGCCATGGTGAAAAATGGCCGAACGTGGGCGATGTCGTAGCCGTTTTCGGCGAAAAAATCGAGAAGCTGGGTGAATGTTCGTTGTGACAGTGTTGTCGGAATCAGGGGAACTGCCACCAGATCCGCAGCGTTAAAAACATTCTCTGCGAGCAGGCTGATGCTCGGAGGGCAGTCGAGGATAATGATGTCGTAGTGTGTTTCTAGGCCACGAAGAGCCTTTTTTAACCGGTTAACCTTGCCACCGGATGCCGTCAGTACGCTGTCGAAATGGCGAAAAGAGGCGTGGGCAGGAAGGATGTCCAGATTGTTGAAATCGCTTTCCTTAATTTGCTCTAGCAGGTGTTCATAGGTTTTAAAGAAGCGTTTTCCCCAGTTCTTTTTCGAGGGATTGCGAACGCGAAAATAGAAAGAGGATGCCCCTTGGGCATCGAGATCAATCAGCAGAGTGCGATGCCCTTGTCGGGCAGACCAGTAGGCAAAATTGACGGCAGAGGCCGTTTTCCCAACGCCTCCTTTAATGCTGTAACAGGCGACAGTTTTCATGAGCCCTCATAGCTTTTGATAAGATGATAAACATGGGTTTTGATCTCTTGGCAGGTAAAGTCGGCAATGGCGTTCTCGACCTGGGTCCGCTCGTGCCGTTGCTGTTGATACAGCACTGCCACAAGCGCGTTGAGGCTGATTTTCTGTGTGTTGTCATGGGTTGATTCGCCGATCCGGCTTAAAAAATCCTGTTGGACCGCAAGATCATTAAATCGACCGAGAATGTCCTGAAGTTGTTTCAGCTTTTTAGTCAAAAATTTAAGCTGCTGTCGATCAAAAAGTTCTCCGAACAGCTCAAGCAGATAGCGAAATTTTTTGCATTCGATGCGCAGTTCGTGAATGGCCTCATCCGCCGTATCCGCTGTAATGGCGAGACCTTCGCGACAGATCCGCTCATATTGACGGAAAATTTTTTTACTGACGGTGGTTTTTATTCCCTTGCTGGCGGATGGCGGTGGGTTGTCCAGCAGCTGATCAAGGGTTGTCAACAGGTGCTGAATGGCTTTTGCATACTCAACGGAGTGCAGGGCCGAGGCAATCTGTTTTTGCTGCACGTTGCGGCGGCGTTGAATCCGTTTAAGCGTTTTTTGTAGCCCTGGTCTGAGTGCTTCCGGCAGCAGTGAGAGGTAGTCGCTGCCATCGAGGAGGAAAACATCCAGGTCACGCAAGGTGTTGGTTTGCTGCGCCAGTTGTTTCAGTTGCGCTCTGAGGGACTCCGTAGGGCCGAGGCTGTTTTTGAACAGGCTGACCAGCGAGCGTGCTTTACGCAACGCAACCCGATACTGGTGGATATATTCGGTGTCAAGATCCCGGCAAATCCCCTGTTCCTGTTGTTGTGCGAGGTGGATAAGTTGATGGGTTATTTTAATCACGGCGGCGTGGGGTGCTTCGTCGGCTGTGAGGTCAAAGGTTAAACGACTGTCTGGAACGGTGACATCCAGGCCACTGTAAAGCAGCCTCTGTCGCATGGTTAACGTTGCACTGGGCGTGGGCTCAAGTGACGAGAGTTTCCGGATAATCGTTTCTGTCTCGTTTCGGTACCCCCGTAACGGGTTCAGTTGCAACAGGGTTGTGCCGGACAGATTAAAAAGAGTAAGGCGTGTGACGATTTTATCGTCATTGTTGCGGACAACGGCCTTTGTTTCGTACCAGCTGCCACAAAACTTGGCGGTTGCGGCCCGAACGCCCAAGAGCGCTTTAAAGGTTCTTGCCCATTTTTCACTCTTCAATTGATAGGGGAAATAGCTTTGTGATTCATGAAGAGGTTCGCTGTAGAGCGGATCGGATTCCTGCCAGATTTGCAGTGTTTGATTATGATGGGCGCTGAGCCACAGGTAGTGGTTTTGCCAGAGGGACCAGGACGGATCGTCGAGAACAGTCCATTCGACCTTCTGGGCGTCGGTAATGTCAAGACAGTAGGGCGCCAGGAGATCGGCTAACCGGTCGCTGGTAAGAGGATTTTTGAATTTCCAGCACAATGACATCATGACACCTCGCATTTGTATATACAATGTATATCATGTAGTGCAAGGTTTCAATGATGATTGTTGGCTGAGACGTAAAAAACCCATCCCGGGTGGGATGGGTTTTAAAGAATTAGTTTTTCCAAGAGGGTTATTGGCGGTAGCCCAAGCGTGTGGATAAGGTCGCTGCCGCATCAATGACCAATGGGGTCAATTGATTCTTCATCCGTTCATCCGTAAAGCGCATGGATGGTCCGGACAGGCTGATCGCGCCAACAATACGTCGCGTGTAATCGCGAATCGGGGCGGCAATGCAGCGTACGCCGGGATCAAGTTCTTCATTGTCCATGGCGTAACCCTTTTCGAGAACTTCCTCAAGTTCTTTTTTCAGAGCCTCTCGGCTTGAAAGTGTTGCCGGTGTAAATGTCGGCAACTCTTTCGGCAGGATCGAATCAAGTTCCTCGTCCGAGAGATGTGCGAGATGAACTTTACCCGCTGCTGTGCAGTAGGCGGGGAGGCGCGAACCAACGCGTGAAACGACGCGGACGGTCATATCGGTTTCAACCACATCCAGATAGACGACATGGTTTTCCTTGAAGATCGCAACATAGGCGGTTTCGTTGCATTCTTCCACCAGGTGCTCCAGAGTCAGCTTTGCCTGGCGCAACAAACCCATCTGCTTGATGAATGTTTGTCCCAGTTCCAGCGATTTAAGGCCCAGGCGATAGTTCTCCGTCGCCTTATTCTGCTCAATGTAGCCGCGTGACTCCAACGTTGCCAGTAGCCTGAAGACGTTGTTTTTATGGAGCTTCAGACGCTTACTCAGTTCTGTAACGCCCAGTTCGTCCACATCGTCGTGAAACTGTTCCAAAAGGTCCAGAGCATGGGATACGGCCTGGATGATATATTCTGACTTGTCTTTTTTGGCGGGCATGGTGGTGTCCCCTGATTACGTAATAAATGTCTAGATGCTGTTTTATTTATAGTGTTGGCTTTTTATAGAATTGTTTTTCACTTGTCAAGTCTGCGTGGTAATAAATGCGAAATCTGTTGCCTTTGATAGTGTTTTACAATTGTTGCAGACTGTTTTATCACCGTTGAAAATCGTGCTGTGAACGCGTTTTCTCATGCCCTGTCAAATAGGGTTGGAAAGTTCACTCTTGTGAAATATAGAATGTTGTTTTAAAGCTGTCAAGTTGATTAGTTCGAAAATGAAACCCCTGTCGGGCGTTTTTTGAAAAATCCGTGTTTAAAAGGCAGGATAGGACTGTTTTCAATAATATAACAGTTTGAATATGATGAGATTTTTCTGCCATGTTTTTTGACGAAAACCCTGGTTGTTTTATCGCTTTGCCACGCTGGAGGGACAAAAGCAGCGGCGTCTGTCTTGTTGTCTTGTTTCGACAGCGTAATTCAGCAATAAAAATGCCAAAGCTGGAAAAGGCTCCAGAAGCGGAATTGTGAAGGCGTTACGCAACAGATTTGGTGATTTCGCGCAATACACTGGTGGCAAAGCTGCCTGTCGGCAGAGCAAAGCTGACCGTTAAACACGTATCGTCCTCTTGTTGACAGCTCGCCTGGTGGAGTGGAACACGTAATGGTCTTCTTTCGCCACTGAGTTTGAGGCCGGGTAAGGCGGTAAAACGATCTGATGTGATCTGCTCTTTTTCCAGCAGGCTCTGTTCGAGGATGCCGGTTTGTCCATGGGCTTCCATGGCTTTGTGCCCTGGGAGGAGTCCGGTTGGGCTGATTTCGAGACGATCAACGCGCGGCTGTTCCGTGTGCGGATCTTCGACGCGAAAGCAGGCGCCTTTGGCGTGGATATAGGCAATGTCGCCCGGCCACAGGACATCAAGAGTCTCCAGGCGCATGGCCACCTGGCGATCAAAGAAATGCGATTGATACGCGCTGAGAAACAGACGCAGCAGTTTGCGCGGCAGTCCAAGGACGGCCTGCTGATGAGAGAGTCCTTTGAGTAAGCTGTGCAGCAGACGCCGTTCATCCCTGAAGCGACCGGGAAAGGCCTGTAGAGCCTGGTCGATATCGCCAGCGTGATAAGCTGCGGCTGCCGTCTGCCAACGCTCATTACTGATTGTGGCCGGATCGCCGATAATCAGATCCGTGGCGGTTTTAAACTCCCCCTGGAGGATCGCCTGACCCACCAGATGGTTGGTGCCGAACACGCCATAACGCTGTGGCCCGAAAAAATTCGGGACGCCGGTGTGTTCAAGGATATGGAGGATGTCGAGCGCTCTTTGATCCGCATCCGCGACGACATCATGAATACGAATGAAAAAACGATTGCCACGCAGATGACCGAGCCGCAATTTGTTGGTGTGCCGTTTGGCGTCGAGAATAGTGATCCCTTCAAGGTCAAGAGTGCTCAGACGGTTCTCATTCACCAGTGGTAGGGAAATAGTCTGTCGGGTGATTGCTTTGGAATCCTTGAGCCCGGCATAGCCGATCTCCTTTTCCTTGACTTTCAATGCCGAGGCCACGCGTTGAATCATGGCAAAGGTGCTCATGCCCTGTTTTTCAACACGCAGGTAGAGATGGTCGCCTTCACCACAGGGGTCATAGGCCGGGATCTCTTCGACAATAAAATCCTCGGCACTCTCCTTGATGGTGCCGCCGGTGCCGGGAAAATGTTCGGTTAAGTAGGCCATAATTCCGTATCCAGATTGTGGCGGTTGCGAAAGCCTTTTTCCGTCACGGGAAGATCCTGCGGATCAAGGGTGAAATCGCGACGGCGTTGATGATGCTGGAAGTGAACCGGCAGGTCCTGACTTAAAAAGCGGCGCATATATTTCGACAGGGGGTAGCCGTCGAGCTGGAACACGAAAGGTGTGTCCAGTTGGTTGACATAGCCCGGCATCGGTGTGATGAGTTCAGCCACCTGTTCTGCATAGTCAAGGACGTCAGTGACAAAGTACAGATCACCCTCGGGTTTCAGATAATAAAGTAACTGGGTCAGGAAGGTGGTGTTGACCAGCCTCCGCTCACGATGGCGTTTTTTCGGCCAGGGGTCGGGGCAGTTGATATATACCGCCGACAGCATATCGGGTTGGCCGAAACGGTTGAGCAGATAGCGGGCTTCCATGCGCATGACGCGGATATTTCTTAAGTCGCTGGTATCGACTCGGCGGCAGGTTCTATAACAGCCTTTGTTGTAAATGTCGATGGCAAGGAAGTTGGTTTCCGGCTGCTGGGCGGCACGCTGGATGATAAAATCACCGACGCCGCAACCGACTTCCAGAGCCAGTGGCTGGCGGCTGGGAAACAGGTCGTTGAGATCCTGTCCGGCGGGTAATTGCCAGGCGTCAATAAAGGTTGGTGAAGTGATTTCAATACGTCTTTGGGTTATCATGGCTGCAACCATACAAAGTTGAAGGCGAAAAAACATCGGAGCCTACCATAGCTGCCGGTGAAATGCAATTGCCATGCAAGTGGATCGAGCCTTCTAACCTGTGTCCAATGCGAGGAAATTCCTTGAATTCATCACCCGGCACCGCTACTCTGTCAGGATATTTTTTCAGATGGAATGCGTCCGGATTTATCTTCCCGCTTCAGCGGAGATGGATGATCCTTTTTTATCCCACAGGAGGCGGGTATGCTGATTGTCATGCATCACAGCGCAAATGAACAGGAAATAGAACAGGTCAAGCAGGCTGTTAAAGATATGGGGCTGCAGGCAGAACCGATTCCCGGCAGCGAACGCACCGCCATTGGCGTGCTGGGCAACCAGGGCTATGTCGATGATTCGACCATCCGCAATCTCCCCGGTGTGCGCGAAGTGATCCATGTCAGCAAGCCGTACAAGCTGGTATCGCGCGATTTTCATCCCCAACCCACCGTAGTCAGTGTCGGAGCGATCAAGGTGGGAGACGGTCAGCCGCCGGTGATGATGGCCGGCCCCTGTTCGATTGAAAGCGAAGAACAAATGATCGCCAGTGCCCGTGCTGTGAAGCAGGCTGGCGCGCAGATTCTGCGTGGCGGGGCGTTTAAACCGCGTACCGGTCCCCACTCCTTTCAGGGCCTTGGTGTCGAAGGGTTGAAACTGCTGCGTCAGGCCGGTGACGAGGTGCAGATGCCGGTGGTCACGGAAGTGATGCGTATCGGTCAGCTTGACGATGTGTGTCGTTATGCCGATGTCTTGCAGATCGGCGCGCGCAATATGCAGAACTTCGATCTGCTCAAAGAGGTGGGCAAGCTGTCGCATCCCGTGCTGCTTAAACGCGGTATGAGCGCCACCATTGAAGAGTTTCTCGCCGCCGCTGAATATATTGTTGCCGAGGGCAATGATCAGGTGATTCTCTGTGAACGCGGCATTCGTACTTTTGAAAAGGCGACCCGTAACACCCTTGATCTGTCGGTGGTGCCGCTGGTACGCAGCATGAGCCATCTGCCGATTATTGTTGATCCCAGTCATGCGACCGGCATTCGCTCTCTGGTGCCGGTGATGGCTAAGGCAGCGATGGTGGTTGGTGCGCATGGCTTGATGGTAGAAGTTCATCATGACCCGGCCAAAGCCTTGTGTGACGGTGCTCAGAGCCTTGACGGCGCGGCTTTCGGTCAGCTGATGGACGAGTTGCAGCAGCTTCAAGGCTGCCTGTGCGGATTGTCCCGTTCCAGCGGATAACGTGTTTTAGATAGTGGGGGGGGGGAATGATGCAGGAAAAGATGAACGCTTTGATGGCCAGTGCCAATGCTTTTGTCTGGGGGCCGGTGATGCTGGCTCTGCTGGTGGGAACCGGTGTGCTGTTAACGGTTCGCCTGACAGGTCTGCAACTGACCCAATTACCCCATGCACTTAAACTGGTTTTCAGTCACAGTGAAGATGAAGACACTTCCGAAGGCGATATCTCACCGTTTCAGGCGTTGACGACGGCGCTGGCCGCCACCATCGGCACCGGAAACATTGCCGGTGTGGCGACAGCTATCTATCTCGGTGGTCCGGGGGCGGTGTTCTGGATGTGGGTATGCGCGGTGTTCGGCATGGCCACCAAATATGCCGAAGCGGTTTTGGCCGTACACTATCGCCAGCACCTTGCCGACGGCACCATGCAAGGTGGCCCCATGCGTTACCTGGCCGAAGGTCTGGGCCAAAAATGGCTGGGCATGCTGTTTGCCGTCATGGGCAGTGTGGCCGCTTTTGGTATTGGCAGTATGGTGCAGTCCAATTCCGTGGCTGTGGCTCTGGAGAGTACCTTTGGCGTCAGCCCGCTGATGACCGGACTGGCCCTGGCATTTCTGGCCGCCATTGTCATTATCGGCGGGATCCACCGTATTGGCCGGGTGACGGCCAAGCTGGTGCCGCTCATGGCCGTGCTCTATGTGGTGGCCGCATCAACCATCCTGGTGATCAATGCCGCGCATATCCCCGAAGCCTTTATGCTGATCTTTTCCCATGCCTTTAGTCCGGCTGCCGGTAGTGGCGGTTTTGCCGGAGCAACCGTCGCCATGGCCATTCGCTACGGTGTCGCCCGGGGCGTGTTTTCCAATGAAGCCGGGCTCGGCAGTGCACCGATCGCCCATGCTGCAGCCCGCACTACCAGCGCTGTGCGCCAGGGCCTAGTGGCCATGACCGGGGTGTTTTTTGATACCATTATCATCTGCACCATGACCGCACTGGTGATCCTGACCTCCGGAGTTTGGGACAGTGGAGAACGTTCCAGTGCTTTGACTGCTTTAGCGTTTCAAACGGTTCTCCCTCAAGGGGGAGCGATCATCGTTACTCTGGCACTGGCAGTCTTTGCCTATTCTACCATGATCGGTTGGGCCTACTATGGCGAGCAGTGTATTGAGTATGTTTTCGGTTTGAAAGCGCGGACACCGTATCGCTACTTGTTCTGTGCCGTGATTGCCTGGGGGGCGTTACAGAAGATCGGTTTTGTCTGGGATTTCTCCGATACGATGAATGGTGCCATGGCCATTCCCAACTTGCTCGGTTTGATTGGCTTGTCCGGTGTTGTGGTCAAGCTGACCCGTGATTATTTCTCTTCCTCTCGTTCCAACGTGTAATTTTGTGACCTATTGTTATGCCGAAGTGGCGGTTCTTGCGCCGTTACCCCAATCATTGAGTTATCGACTCCCGGATACCGACACGGAGCAGGTGGTGCCAGGTGTCCGGGTGCGTGTCCCGCTAGGACGGCGTCATGCTGTTGGCGTGGTGCTTGCGCTCAAATCTGATGAAGCGGGTGTCGATGATGTCTTGTTGTCCCGTCTCAAAGCCATTGATGCCGTATTGGATGAAGCGCCGCTACTGCCAGAACGCCTGCTTGAGTTCGTTGTCCGAGCCAGTCGTTATTATGTCCATCCCCTCGGGCTGGCCTTGAAAACGGCCTTGCCTGCCGGACTCTCTTCGTTACAAGGCGCACCAAAAATTCGTCAGACCCGTGTCTATCGGCTGAGCGAAACAAGCGTTAACCTGCGTGGTGCCTTGCAACAACAGGTTTATGCCTATATTGAGCACAACCAGCCTGTGGACGTGACGCAACTGCGCGATCATTTTGCCAGCCCCTATCCGGTGTTGAAACGCCTGGAAGAATTAGGGGCCATTTGTTGTGAAGAGCAGGAGTCGCTTCGGGACCCGTTTGTCGGCTGTGATGTTACGGCAGACCAGGCTCCGCCTCTCAATAGCGATCAGCAAGCGGCTGTGGCGGCAATTGTTGAGGGAACACGTGAGCAGAACTTCAAGCCATTTCTGTTGCATGGCATTACCGGTAGCGGCAAAACCGAAGTATATCTGCATAGCATTGCCGCTGTTTTGGCTGCAGGACGGCAGGCGTTGGTTCTTGTGCCGGAAATCGCTTTGACGCCGCAACTGGTTGCCCGTTTTCGTGCCCGTTTTGAGCAACAGGGTAAGCGGATTGGGGTGTTGCACTCCGGCTTGTCGGCGGCCGAACGCTATGATATGTGGCGGGCGATTCTGCGCGATGACATTGCCATTGTCATCGGTGCCCGTTCCGCTGTGTTTGCCCCCCTGACACGGCTTGGTATGATTGTCGTCGATGAAGAGCATGACGACAGTTACAAACAGGGCGAGGGCTTTCGCTACCAGGGGCGTGACATGGCGTTGTTGCGTGGTCAGATGGAGCAGGTTCCGGTGGTTCTCGGCAGTGCGACTCCGTCGTTGACCAGCTATCAGCGGATGCAGCAGGGAGCCTTGGCGAATCTGACCTTGCCGGCCCGTATTGGGGATCGCACTCTCCCTGACGTGCGTCTGATCGATATGCGCGAAGCTGAGGTGGAACAGGGCGTCTCTCTGGAGCTGCTGGATGCGCTGCAAAAGCGTCTTGAGCGTGGCGAGCAGAGTCTGTTGTTGCTCAATCGGCGCGGTTTTTCCCCGTATCTGTTGTGCCGGGATTGCGGTGCGAGCTTCCGCTGCCCCAATTGCGATATTACCCTGACCTGGCATCGTCAGGCGGGCATTTTGCGCTGCCATTATTGTGACTATGTCGACCAACCCCAGGAGCAATGTCCGCACTGTGGTGGGGCGGCGATAGAACCGGAAGGGATGGGTACAGAGCGCCTTGCCGCTGAGTTGCAGGAACGCTTTCCCGAGGCGCGCATCGCCCGCATGGATCGTGATTCCACTGCGGCTAAAGGGGCTCAGCAGCAACTGGTGTCGCGCATGGAAGCCGGTGATGTGGATATCCTCGTCGGCACCCAGATGATCGCCAAAGGCCACGATTTTGGCGCCGTCACCCTGGTGGGAATTCTCGATGCCGATGCCGCACTCAATTTTCCCGATTTCCGTGCGGCAGAACGCAGCTTCTCACTGCTGGCCCAGGTCGCCGGTCGCGCCGGACGCGGTGCCATCCGTGGTGAAGTCCTGGTGCAGACGTATGCCCCGGACAGTCCAGTGTTGGAATGTGCCGTGACGCATAATTATCAGCACTTTGTTGAGCTGGAACTGCCCATGCGTCAGCTGCTCTTTTACCCACCGTACGGCTACCTGATCAATCTGGTCGTATCCGGTCTCGATCGCAGTGCGGTTGAAGGCTGTGCCAAACGGTTGGCTGACTACCTCCAGCCGGCGCAGGATGTTGAAGTGTTGGGTCCTGCACCGTGTCCACTTTTTCGCTTGCGTAACCGTTATCGTGTGCAGATTCTGCTTAAAGCGCAGACCCGGTCGGCATTGCGCCATATTCTCAATGACAGTCCACAATGGCGTGCCCTGTTTCCGGCAACAGTCAGTCTGGCCATTGATGTTGATCCGACCGATATGATGTGATGAATGTCTCAAGGAGAGAGCGATGAAACAGAGAATATGTCTTCCCGTACTGCTTGGCGGTTTGGTCCTGATGGTTTTGTTGAGCGGGTGCCAGAGTATGTATTTTTCAGCCATGGAAAAGGTCGGTATTCACAAGCGCGATATTCTCATCGACCGGGTTGAAGAGGCGCGCGAATCACAGCAGGAGACCAAGGAACAGTTTCAATCCGCACTCGACGCGTTTATGGCGGTCACCAATTACGACGGCGGGGATCTGGAAAAAACGTATCGAGACCTTAAATCCGTGTTGGAACGCAGTGAAGAGCGGGCAGATGAATTGACGGATCGGATTGACGCGGTCGAAGATGTTGCCGCCGCGTTGTTTGAGGAGTGGCAGGATGAGCTCGAACAATATCACAATCTGTCATTGCGGCGTTCCAGTGAAAAGCAACTGAAGAGCACCCGGCAACAATGTGACCAGCTGATTCGTCAGATGCGTCGCGCTGAGGCCAAAGTTGAGCCAGTGTTGATTCCTCTGCGCGATCAGGTTCTTTACCTCAAACACAATCTCAATGCCCGTGCCGTCAGTGCCTTAAGCCAGGAACTGCATCAGGTGCGCAGCGACGTGGCCAGTCTGTTGAAGGAACTTGAAGCCGCAGTTGACGAAGCTGATCAGTTTATCCGCACGTTGGAACAGCAAACCTGATCTGATTCGGTCAAAAATGATCACCGTGAATTGCTTGAGTTAATTTTTTTGATAGAATTTATTAGCTAAGCAACGGGGGGGTGATCAGCGTGGATCTCCAGAATGAACTCAGACAAGAACTAGATAAATTGCGTCGGGAAAATCAGCGCCTCGCTGAAGAGAATAGACGTATTCTTCGCCAGCGCGATGAAACCACCCGTGTCTTTCGCGACCTATTTGACAAAACCCCCCATATTGCTGTCCAGGGCTACAGCCATAGCCGACGACTGATTTACTGGAATCGTTACTGCGAGGAATTGTACGGATATTCCAAGACTGAGGTGTTGGGACGGACCTGGGAGGACTTGTTTATTCCCAAGGAGATGCAACAGGCCGCAGCACAGAGGATTGATGGCTGGCTTCAGCAAGGCGATGTCATGCCGGCTATTGAGGTGGTTCGTCGCCATAAAGATGGCTCCCAGGTGCCGGTTTACTCGCAGCACGTCATTGTCCATACCGGACAGGGTGACAAGGAGATCTACTGCCTCGATATTGATCTTCGTGAACTCAAGCGTTCTGAAGATCTTTTGGAAAAAACCCTGATTCTTTCCGTGACTGATCCGCTCACCGGTTTATACAACCGAGGTTACTACAATCAGACCATCCTCAATGAAATGCACCGTGCCCGTCGCGACGGCAAGATTTTGGTCTACGCCATGCTCGATCTCGATTATTTCAAAAAATATAACGATACCTATGGTCATCTCAAAGGCGATGAGTTGTTGGTGCGGCTGGCTACCGTGTTTAAGAATCAGCTGGCTCGCGCCGGAGATTATGTCTTCCGCATGGGTGGAGAAGAGTTTCTGGTTCTGTATTCCGTTGACAATGCCTGTGATGTGCCGTTGATGATGAATAACCTTCTCATGGCGATTGAAGATATGGATATTGACCATCGTAAAAATCAACCCTATGGGCGTGTTACCTCTTCCGCTGGTGTTTATCTGCATGCCCCGGAAGAAAATCTTTCCGCAGATGATCTGTACAGTCGTGCCGACCAGGCGTTGTATGTCGCTAAAGCACAGGGGCGCAATCGCTGTATTTTTTTTCACGACATCACCCCCGTGTAATTCCCCCTTTTGAGACTGATAAAAGTATCGATTCTCTCAAGAAGAATGACTATTGATTGTTTTATGACTAAAATGGTTATATATACTGGTAGCAAGATGGACCTTTATGAATGGAGGGTGTGATGTTGAAGCGATATTTGCCCATGATGACCTGGTTGCTGGTTCTGTTGCCGATTCCTCAGGCGATGGCCGCTGTTCCGGCACGGCTTGAGAAGGCGACGTTTGCCGGTGGCTGTTTCTGGTGCATGGAAGCACCATTTGAAGCTCTTGATGGTGTTGTTGATGTGGTGTCCGGTTTCAGCGGTGGCGAAGAGACTGAGCCAAGCTATGAACAGGTGGCTTCGGGCCGGACGTCACACCTTGAAGCGGTGCAGATCACCTATGACCCGAATCGGGTTGACTACGCGACGCTGCTGGAAATTTTCTGGCGACAGATTAATCCAACGGATGACGGCGGACAATTTGTTGATCGGGGTGACCATTACCGAAGCGCCATTTTTTTCCATAATGACGGACAGCGCCAGGCTGCTGAACTTTCATTGCAGCGCCTGAATGACAGCGGGCGCTACGATCAACCGATTGTCACTGAAATACGGCCTTACAAAGCCTTTTATCCTGCTGAGGACTATCATCAGGATTTTTACAAACGATCGAACAGCCGCTATGCCAGTTATCGCTATTATTCCGGTCGTGATCAGTATCTTGATCAGGTCTGGGGAACGGAGCGACAAGTGATACCAACCAACAAGGAGAAGCAAACAGTGCCGACCTGGGAGCAGCGACAAGAACAATTTGTTAAGCCGGATGAGGCCACATTGAAGCAGCAGCTGAGCCCATTGCAGTATCAGGTTACGCAACATGAAGGGACGGAACGTCCCTTTGACAATCCCTATAACGACCAGAAAAAACCGGGGCTCTACGTGGATATCGTCTCGGGAGAACCTCTGTTCAGCTCGCGGCATAAATTTGATTCCGGCACCGGGTGGCCGAGTTTCTATCAACCGGTGACTGAAGACGCGCTGATGGAGAAGAAGGATCGCAAGCTGTTCATTGTCCGCATTGAAGTGCGTAGCCGCTTGGCCGATTCCCACCTTGGCCATGTGTTTGAAGATGGTCCACCACCGACCGGATTGCGCTATTGCATCAATTCAGCGGCGTTACGCTTTATCCCGTTGGAGGAGATGGTGGAACAAGGCTATGGCGACTGGGTCGATCTGGTAAAACCGGAAGCGAGAGCAACGGACTAAGCCCGGTTTGTCCTGAAAGGCAAGGTCACGATTCGTCCGGACTGCTAGAGATTTCCGTCGGGCGACGGGGTAGATGTAACGCCTGGATGCGCTCTGTTGTGGTCGGATGGGTGCGCAGATAGTGATTCCAGCTTTCGATGCGGCACTTGTCAGCGCCGCCATGGTATTTTTTTAAGCGATTCAAAATGGCGGCAAAATGGGTCAGAGGGATGTGTTTCTGCGTCAGGTAATGGACGGCATATTCATCGGCCTGCCGTTCCATGTCGCGCGAAAATTTATTTTCAACCAGCATGGTTGGCAAGGCCGCGGACAAGGAAGTGGTCGAGAGCAGATCGCCGGTCAGAGCGGCGACGAGAAATCCGGCCGACGTATTTTGAATGACCATCCGTAACGCATGGCGATGTTTGATATGGCCGATTTCATGAGCCATGACGGCGATCAACTCGTCATTGGACTTTGCAAGATCCACCAGGTCATCTGTCAGGATGATCGTTCCGCCAGGCAGGGCGAGTGCATTGGCTCCAATGGTCGTTGACTGGCGAAACAGCAGACGATAGGGGCGGGTGTCACCGAGGTCGCGCAAAAGGGCTGAAAATGTCTGTTGCAGCTCCTGTTGCCGCTGGGCCGCAAGATGGCTGGGCCGCAAGATGGCCCGGTCCAGTAAGTTGAGGGTTTCTTCACCGGTCCGTATTTCAATGGTTGGTGGGATCATTTCGGTGACCTGACCGGCCAGAATCGGAATGCCGAAGGCGATAAAACTCCATACCACAGCAATGGCCAACACCAGAGCGACGGCTGCACGTTTCAGACTGTTTTCCCAGCGATGGAGAAAGCGCATGAAACCATTGCGTTGCAGGTGGTGTTCAAGACAGGGGCACAAGGTTGAGTCCTGCAGGTCACACCGTCCGCCGTCCGGCAGATAGAGCGTTCTCGGCATTTGTCCCAAAGGCGCAGAAAGCCGTAGAGTGTTGAGTGGATAGCGTTGCTCAAAGGCGTGACCTTTGATCGTCAACCATTGTTCTTCAACAGTGAGTTCAACTTCACGGCTTAGTGCCGTATGACCGTCAAAATAAGTTGCCTGACACGGTGTCATATTCCCATATCCAAATTAAAAATATCACCAATCTCTTCGCCCAGAGCACTGACTTCTTCGTTATTTCCGGCCATGAAATAGTCCAGTGGACCTTGGGCAACAAGGCTAAGGTTTTCCAGCCGGTAGCGCGTCAGGCGGATCGTTGCCCAAGGGGTCAGTAGCCCGGCACTCAGGCTGATTGCTATGAGGTTGCTGAAGAAAATCCATGCCATTTTACGTACCGATAAGGTGCTGTTGAAATAATGGCCGTCAAGATGGGTTCGGCTCCAGTTCAGATTGTGCAAACGGACATAAAGATACAAGCTTGAGCCGAGGCTAAAAAGAAAAAATGCCAGTGTGAATGCAATGGCAAAAAGCTCGGTCCGGCGGTGCTCACCAAGGGTCGATGCCACTCCGATAACCTCAGGAACATAAAAGACCATTGCGTAGATCACTGCAGCAATGATCATCAGGGTGAGAAGACTCAGGCCGAGTAACCGTAGAAAAATTTGATAATAGTCACTTACGGTTGCTTCAAAGGTAAATGGTGTCTGACCAAAGCGATTGTTTTCCATCAAAAAGCGTTTCTGCCGATAGAGAACATAAGGAGCCGCAAGGCCTAAAGTGGCCGTTGTCAGAATCGGTAACAAACCGAAGGTCATATATGCTTCGTGATAGTTGGGGACAAATGAAAAGCGCAGATTGCGGTGGCTGGTGTTGCGGTTGTTGAACATGCGCGAGCGGACAATCAACCAAGGCATGGCCATAAAAAAAATCAGCATAAAAAGCACTGACAGCAGTGGGTTGAACTGATTGACCAACGAGTAAGCGACAAACAGAATGACTCCGATGACAAAGCCCCGAAACAGGACCCAGGGATCGGCCAGATAATCAAAAGAATGTTCATCAAGCCGGGTATTGCCAAACAGATAGCGGCGCTTGCGTACTTTAGCCCATGGTGAGTAGAAACCCAAGGTGAGAAGTTTTAACAGGGTGTTGACGATCCAGATGCCGAAATATTCCGAAGGCTTTCCATGAAAAGTGAAAGGGATCTCACGGATTTCGGATGGCCCCATTGACGGTGCTTCTTGAGTCCTGTGTGGCGCAAAAGTGTGCCCACAGACAGGGCAGGTAATCAGGTAGCAACCATTTGGAATTATTGATTGTGATGTGTCTTTGCTGTAGCCACAGTGTGGGCAGTGGATCGTCGGCATCGTTTTCCTCGTCCTGGGGGGGAGACTGTAGAAAAGATCGTGAATACGCTATCATAAAAAATAGCCGCTGTCGATTCAATGAGGAAAAATTTACCATCAATTGTGTTTGCTTCGTGTCAGGAGGTTGACAGTCCGGTCGTGCTCATGATGATAATTGAGCGTTCGCTTTACAACTGCTCTTGAAACCCCACAGCTGGAGTGTTCCGGCTACCCCAGTGGAGGATCTGTGATTCGTGCGATAAAAAAGCGTCATGTTCTTCGTTTGGTGGAACTTTTTCTGGTGAGTCTGTTGTTTTTTCCGACCGGTTGTGCGGTCACGCCGGGAAAGGCACCCTCTCGTCCGGTGACAAAATCCGAAAGGGGGGATGCCGTTCGTCCGGTGAACTGGAGTGCGTTGCCCGGTTGGCAGGACGATGATCCATTGGCACTGCTCCAGACTTTTGTCGCCGGCTGTCAGTCTTTGAAATATCGATCCGGCTGGAAAGAGGTGTGTAGCAAGGCCGTCGAGATTCACACGCCGGCTGCGGCACGTTCGTTTTTCGAGCATGATTTCCAACCGTGGGCACTATTAAACGATGATGGTTCCGAGGACGGTTTGATTACCGGCTATTATGTACCCGATCTTGATGGCAGCCGTCAGTCCAGTTCGCAGTATCCGTATCCCGTTTATGCTCGGCCGGATGATCTGCTGGTCATTGATCTGTCGTCGGTTTATCCGGAGTTGGGCGATTACCGTCTGCGTGGGCGCATTGAGGGACAGCGCGTGGTGCCTTACTGGAATCGTGCGGAAATTGATGGCTTCAACCAGCCACTACATGGTCATGAGCTGTGCTGGGTGGGCGATCCGGTGGAACTGTTTTTTCTGCAGATCCAAGGCTCGGGGCGGATCAACCTCGATGATGGCACCCAGATCATGGTGAATTATGCCGACCAGAACGGTCATCCCTATCAATCCATCGGTGCGTTACTGCTTGAACGTGGTGAGATGACCCGTGATCAGATGTCGATGCAGAATATTGCTGCCTGGGGGCGGCAGCATCCATCATTGGTGCAGGATATGCTTAACGAAAATTCCAGCTATGTTTTTTTTCGTGAACTCGATGAGGGTGTGACCAGCCCGCCGGGTGCGCTTGGCATCCCGTTGACCGGACAACGGAGTCTGGCCGTTGACCCGCGCTATATTCCTTTGGGCGCTCCTGTCTATGTGGCGACCCGCTGGCCGGACCGTGATGAGCCTCTGCAGCGGGCCATGGTCGCTCAAGATACCGGTGGTGCCATCAAAGGCCGGGTGCGTGCTGATTTTTTCTGGGGGGTTGGCGATGACGCCGGAGAGATGGCTGGTCGGATGAAATATCCCGGACGCCTGTGGTTATTGCTGCCGCTGGGCATCGAGCCACCAGGGCGGTGAATTCTTAAAGCCTCAACGAGAAATGAAAAAGCCGTTGCAGAGTGCCTGCAACGGCTTTTGATCATTTAAAGCGGTTGTTTCAACGCGGCGCCGACTTAAGCATCAGCAATTTTCAGGACAATTTTACCGAAGTGTTTATCTTCTTCCATCATGCGATGGGCATCGACAATTTCATCGATGGTGAAGACTTTTTCAATGATCGGCACGATGTCGCGGTTGGCGAAATGGGGCAAAGCGCGTTTGGCAAATTCGCTGATGATCTCCCCTTTTTCCGATACCGGGCGGGAGCGCAGCACCGAGCCGATGATTTGCTGACGTTTGACCATCATCAGCGCCAGGTTCAGTTCCGCTTTGATACCGCTGATAATGCCGATGATCACCAGCTTGCCTTTATACGCCAGGGAATTCATGTTGGGTGCCAGGTACTTGGCTCCGACGTGGTCGAGGATGACGTCAACGCCTTTCTTGGCGGTGAATTCCTTCACCATATCGCTGAAGTCCGGGGTCTGGGTGTAATCAATGACCAGATCGACGCCCAGTTCTTTGACGCGCTCCAACTTTTCCGGGCTGGCTGTGACGATCAATTTAGCATTCGGAGTCAGGGCTTTGGCCAGTTGGATACCGGCGGTATTGACGCCGCCACCGCCGCCATGAAGGATGGCGGTCTGGCCATCTTGCAGGTCACCGATCATGAAGACGTTGAGGAAAGCGGTAATGTAACTTTCGCAGACACAGGCGGCTTCTTCAAAGCTCATGCTGTCGGGAATTGACATGACGTGATTGTCATAGGCCACGGCATACTCGGCATAGCCACCACCACCAACCAGAGCCATGACCCGGTCGCCGACCTGCCAGCCAGAGGCTTCACTACCCAGCTCTTCGATGACACCGGCCACTTCAAGGCCGAGAATCTCTGAATCACCCGGAGGGGGCGGATACTTACCGGCACGCTGCACCAGATCGGGACGGTTGATACTGGTCGCCACAACTTTGATCAAGACCTCTTTTGCCTTGGGAGACGGCTTGTCCACTTCGCCCACTTTAAGGACGTCAAGGCCGCCAAATTCGTCAAGCAGAACTGCTTTCATACGGGTATCTCCTTTAAAATGCATAGAAAAATCACTGCTGAACATATATCAGCATAGAATAAAACGCTGTGTTGATTATAGAGAATCCGTTATTTCATGCAACTGAAAACCGTATACAAAAGGGCGGTTTTCAGATTGAAATCAATGATTTTGCGTGGCGTCGGGGTTGCTGAAACGGTAGCCGCGGCCCCGAACGGTAAGAAAATAACGTGGATGGGATGGGCGTTCCTCAAAATATTTTCGCAGTCGAACAATAAAATTATCCAGAGTGCGTGTCTCGGTGTCCGGAGCCATGCCCCACACCGATTTGAGCAGAAAGGCCCGGGTCAGGACTTCATCTTCGTGGTCAATAAACAGACGGAGCATTTTCAGCTCCAGCTCTGTCAGTCTCTGTTCGCTTTGGCCAGTGTCATCGATCAGTTGTCCGCTGTCGAAATGAATGGTGTAACGTCCCAGTTGATAACCGGCAGACGGACTGACTGCGGGACGATACCAGGATTGGCGGCGCAGCATGCCGGCGACGCGCAGCAGCAGCTCATCAAGACTGAACGGCTTGCCCAGATAGTCATCGGCGCCTTCGCCAAGACCGGTGACCCGGTCCTGCTCGCGGTTCATGGCCGTCAGCATCAGCACCGGCAATTGCGGGCTGAGGCGACGAATATGGCGGCAAATTTCAAGGCCGTCGATTTTCCCCGGCAGCATACGATCAAGGATCGCCAGGGAGAAAACGCTTTTGTCCAGAAGTGACAACGCTTCTTCGCCGGTAACGGCATGGGTCACCTGATAGCCCTCCTGCTGCAGATTGAAAATCAGTCCTTGGGCAATATGTTGTTCATCCTCAACCAGCAGAATATGGGTGGTTTCGTCACTCATGCTTGCTCCTTGACCACTTCAGGCAGGATGATATGGAACGTACTGCCTTTGCCCGGTCCGGCGCTGTGCAGCATGATTTGCCCTTTGTGGCGCTTGACCAGAGCCCGGACGATGAACAACCCCAAACCTGAGCCTTTGACATGGCTGTCTTCCCGGTGCAGGCGGTAGAACAGGCGAAACACTTTGTGTTGTTCACTGGCCGTAATGCCGCGCCCCTGGTCACGGACCAGCAGATGACAACGCTGATGGGAGGCGTTAAGCTCCACCGTGATCCGTACCGGTGGGTCAGAATAAAGCACGGCGTTTTCCAGCAAGTTGCGCAGGACCATGGAGAATGAATCCGGCTCGATATTGGCGTGAATATCCGGAGCGATGTCACAGGTTAATTCTAAGGTGTCGTCCTGAGTGTTGCGCCACTGGCGCATATACTCGTTGAGAAACTCGGACAGATTGCATGGCCGCAACGTGAGCCGCCAGCGACTTTGTTCCAGGCGGTTGGCGGTGATCATTTTGTTGATCAGGTTATTCAACCGTTCCGTGTCGGCGAGCATGGTGTCGATGAAGCCATCGAGTTGCTCTGCCGGAGGATGATGACGGCGAATCGTTTCCAGATGCAGTTGCACGGACGCCACCGGCGATTTTAATTCGTGGGTGACCTGAGAGACGAAACTCTTCTGTTCGCGATTGAGTGCCAGCTGGCGGCGCCAGTAAAGGAAGATGACATAAACCCCGGCGAGGATGACGAACAGCAGCAATAAGCCTTCGGTCAGGATGACCCAGTCGATGCCGGGTTGCAGCAGCTCGGGGCTGTATTTTTCGGCAATGCTGCGCAGGCGGCGGTGGCTGCCGAGGAACCAGTAAATCCAGAAGACAACGACGGCGATCCAGGTGAACTGAATCGCGATAAAAGCCAGTAGAGGATTGATGGAGGGGCGTTGGAGCTTCATGTCATTGGTGTACCATTGTTATTTGAGCGAATACAAGCGCAAAGCGTGGGAGCTTTTACACAAGTATTACATTGGAAAAGGGCAGGCTTCTGCTAGCATGTCGCACTAAAGTTGGCGGAATAATAGATTAAAAATGTTTTAAAGCAAGAACGGGATACGATGATATGAAATCTCTGACCATTGGCAAACACACCGTTCCCTATCCCCTGATCCAGGGCGGCATGGGCGTGCGTATCTCTGTGGCTGGATTGGCAGGTGCTGTGGCCAAATGCGGTGGGATCGGCCTGATCGCCACAGCCGGACTGGCTCTTAACAGCAATTATACCGATAAAAAATACTTTGAGGCCGACCTTTTGGCCCTTAAGGAAGAAATTCGCAAGGCGTACGAAATTGCACCGGATGGCGTGATCGGCACCAATTGCATGGTCGCCGTCACAGATTATGACGACCTGGTACGCGCCAGTTGCGAGGCCGGAGCCAAAGTGATTGTCTCCGGGGCCGGACTGCCGCTCAATCTTCCGGGACTGACCGTTGATTATCCTGATGTTGCCCTGATCCCCATTGTCTCCTCCGTCAAGGCTGCCGAACTGATCGCCCGCAAGTGGCATAAAGGTTATAACCGTCTGCCTGATGCCGTGGTGGTGGAAGACCCGGATACCGCTGGCGGCCACCTGGGCGAGAAACTGGAAAATATCGGCAACGGTGATTACGACCAGTACGAGACCGTGCGCGGGGTTAAAGCCTATTTCAAAGAAAAATGGCAGGTTGATATGCCGATTATTGCCGCAGGCGGCATCTGGGACCGTGACGATCTCGAACGCGCCCTGGCGGAAGGTGCGGATGGGGTACAGATGGCGAGCCGTTTTGTCTGCACCGAAGAGTGCGACGCGGACCCGGCCTTCAAACAGGCGTATCTCGACTGCACTCAGGAAGATATCGGCCTGATCATGAGTCCGGCCGGTCTGCCGGGCCGTGCTCTGAAAAACAACATCGATCAGATTCGTGCCCATGATATTGACGGCAACATCAGCTGTCCATCCGGCTGTCTGAAAAAATGCGCCTACAAAAAGGACAAGGAACGCTTCTGTATCGTTCACGCCTTGGATCGCGCCCAACGCGGCGACCGCGAAACCGGCCTGATTTTTTGCGGCACCAACGCCTGGAAAGCACATAAGATGGAAACCGTGGCGGAGATCTTTGCCGAGTTGTTTGATTAATCTCAATCGCGACTGGAATAAGGCTCTTTTGCAAAGATTTGTTCAGCGCACCGTAAAAACGGTGCGCTGTTTCTTTTTGTCTGGACCGCTATGGTAAAATAACAGAATGTTGAAAAGTCCCATCCGGGGCCTTTCCAACGAAGCAAGCACTTGAAAACATATCCTTGATTTTGGTCGCCCGTCCATGGGCTTCACAGGCTGTTTTTCAACAGCCTGATAGAAGCTCTTGCCATGTGAAAGGAGCTTTACCATGCAACGACTTTCCCTCTTCGTGTTGGTGCTCGCTGTCCTTCTCGTTACAGTCAGCTCTCCCGCTTGGGCAAAAAAGGGCCACTCGCAACACCGTCCAGGCTATGGTGAGGTGGTTAAAGTGTTACCGCGTGGGCACCACAAGATTCATCACCATCACGACACCTATTTTTATCTCAACGGCATTTTTTATTCCCCCTTTGACAATTTCTACCGGGTGGTAGCCCCACCGGTTGGTCTGGTCGTCTCGACGTTGCCCTACGGTTATGTCGATGTGCGTTTCGATAACCGGGTTTATGCGCGTTATAACGATATCTATTATGAGCCGATTCCCCGAGGCTACCGTGTGGTCAAGGCTCCACCCAGCGCGCCACCGGCACCACAGCCGGATGTTTCGGCAGCTCCGGCGTCCGCTCTAGGAACTGTCATGGTTGCCGTGGAAGTCCTCAATGTGCGCAGTGGCCCGAGCCGTTTGCAGCCAGTGAGTGGTCATGTGGCTGCCGGTGATCGATTATACGTGCTGGCACAGGCGCCTGAATGGTATTATGTGCGTCTGCCAGATGGAGGTTTCGGATGGGTCTGGCGGCAGTTTGTGCGGGGTGAAGTGACGGCACCCTGATTGAGTGTTGCTAGATCGAAGGTGGCCCTGTTGGAGTTCATCTTTTGGCGAGCTGAGCTGCTAAATAACACGCGACTGTAGGGTGGGCACCGTCCCACCCGTTAGATCGGTGCCAAGGGAAAAAAAGAGAAAGACAAAAGCTCGTAATCAACGTTTTACGCCAGATCTGGTGATATGCACAATTCGCCGACCACAAGGGCGGCGAGCCGAATTCGTGAAGCAAAAGGGAAGAAGACACAGTGTAGGTTAAGCTAGGTCCAGGAGAAGTCCAGCCGGTTTTTGCATCCTTTTGGGCGGCCAGCCAAAAGGATGTCGCCTGTCGGGGCGAAACCCGACGGTTTTGACCTTGATCTTCGGATTGAAAAAAAAACAACGCATTGCTGCATTGCAGCTAAAGGAAAACCATGAAAAAGAGCAACATCACCCTCATCGGCATGCCCGGCGCCGGCAAAAGCACCATCGGCATCATCCTCGCCAAAAACCTCGGCATGGGCTATATCGATACCGATATCCTCATCCAGATCAATCAGCAAAAGACGCTGCAAGATATCCTCGACGAAACCGATTATCTCAACCTGCGGGCGATTGAAGAGCGGGAAATCCTCCGTCTCAACATCACCAACCAGATCATCGCCACCGGCGGCAGCGCCGTGTACAGTGAAAAGACCATGGCTCATCTCAAATCCATCTCCACCATCGTGTTTCTCGATGTGTCGTTCGATGAAATCTGTCGTCGAATTCATAACTTCGACACCCGCGGTATCGCCTGCGCCGAGAACCAGACGTTTGAAGATCTGTACCACGAGCGTTTACAGCTTTACCGCCGCTATGCCGAGGTGACCGTCGACGGTAATGTGATGGATCAGGACGAGATGGCTGAAACCATCGCAGAACTTGTCAGTCAGCGCGATCTGGGGTAGAATCGCGTTTCTTTGTAAACCCCTTGACCATCAGGAGAAAACCGCCGCATGGCTGATCAAGAAGAAAAGTTCATCCCCAAGTGGATTGCCTGGGAAACCACCCGGCGCTGTAATCTGAGCTGTGTCCATTGCCGTTGCTCCTCCGATATGGAATCCGCTTCCGGCGATTTTACCACCGAAGAGGCGTTTAAGCTGATTGACGACATCTGCGAAGTGTCCAAACCGGTCATGGTGTTGTCCGGTGGTGAGCCGCTGATGCGACCCGATATTTTTGAGATCGCCGAGTACGGCACCTCCAAAGGCCTGCGTATGTGCATGGCCACCAACGGCACCCTGATCACCGACGACGTGTGCGCCAAGATGAACAAGGCCGACATCAAAATGGTGTCCCTGTCTCTTGACGGTTCCACCGCCGAGATTCACGATGATTTTCGTCAATGTCCCGGTGCTTTTGAAGGGGTGAAACGCGCGGCGGAAACCCTGACCCGTAACGGCATCAAGTTCCTTATCAATTCATCGTTTACCAAGCGTAACCAGCACGATATTGCCGATACCTTCAAGTTGGCCAAGTCGCTGGGTGCGACGGCCTGGTATATGTTTATGATCGTGCCCACCGGTCGCGGTGAAGAGATCATGAACGAGCTGGTGTCCAAAGAGGATTACGAAGAGATTCTTGCCTGGCACTATGAGCAGGAAAAGCACGAAGATGAAATTCTTATGCGCCCGACCTGTGCGCCGCATTATTACCGCATCGTGCCGCAGATGGCCAAGGCCGAAGGGGTTGATTTCCAACGGCGCAGCCTGACCTTTTCCACCGGCGGTGGCAAAGGGTGCATTGCCGCGCAAACGATCTGCCTGATCGACTGCTTTGGCAATCTCAAACCGTGCTCCTATTTTCACTCCTCGGTAGGCAACGTTAAGCAGATTCCGTTTAAAGACCTGTGGTTCAACTCCAAAGTGTTCAATGATCTGCGCGACTTTTCCAAGTACAAAGGCAAATGTGGCGAGTGCGAGTTTATCAATGTCTGTGGCGGCTGCCGCGCCCGTGCCGATGCCGTGTATGGCGACTATATGGCCGAAGAGCCGTTCTGTAATTACATCCCGCGCAAAACCCGCAAACGGATGGAAAAAGAAGCTGCTGAGAATCGCGGCGAATAAACGTAAAGACAACCCAACTTCATCTATAAAGAAAAAGGAATGAGTTTCATGGCGACAGAATACAATTTTCTCAAGGCCTGCTGGGGCCA
Organism: uncultured Desulfuromonas sp.; assembly: GCF_963666745.1. NCBI lineage: Bacteria > Pseudomonadati > Thermodesulfobacteriota > Desulfuromonadia > Desulfuromonadales > Desulfuromonadaceae > Desulfuromonas > uncultured Desulfuromonas sp. Next base: position 3,644,158 of record NZ_OY762961.1, read on the forward strand.
GCCCGTTGACCGTGTCCCTGTTTGGCTGATGCGCCAGGCCGGTCGTTACCTGCCACAATATCGCGAAGTGCGCTCCCGTGGCGAAGGCACTTTCCTCGATCTGTGCAAAGATCCCGAGCGTGCTGCAGAAGTTACCATTCAGCCGATTGACATCCTTGATGCCGATGCCGCGATCCTGTTTTCAGATATTCTGACGCCGATTGAGCCCATGGGTATGGCTCTCGATTTCACCCCGGGTCCGGTGTTTGCCGATCCGATCCGTACTCAGGCCGATGTGGACAAACTGATTGTTCCCGAAGACATGGCTGAGGCGGTATCCTATGTACCCGCTATTATCAAGCGTCTGCGCACCGCCTTTGAAGGGCGCGTGCCGCTGATCGGTTTTGGTGGCGCTCCCTTTACCCTGGCCTGCTACATGGTTGAAGGGAAGGGCAGTAAGGACTTCGCCGCTCTCAAGCAGATGATGTACGGCGACCCGGGCCTTTATCATGCACTGATGGAAAAGATCACCGAGATGGATCGTCGCTATCTCAACATGCAGATTGAAGCTGGTGCGCAAGCCATCCAGATTTTCGACACCTGGGGCGGTCTGGTCGCTCCGCATGATTTTGAGAAATTTGTCCTGCCCTACACCAAGAAGCTGATTGCCGGCCTCAACCGCAAAGATGTGCCAGTAATCTACTTTGTTAAAAACTCCGGCACCATGCTGGAACTGGTCAAAGAAGCGGGCAGCGATGTCGTTGGGCTTGACTGGCATATCAACCTTGGCAAAGCTCGCGATATTCTCGGCGATGATGTGGCTGTTCAGGGTAACCTTGATCCGACCGTGCTCTATGCGCCAAAGCCGTATATTGAAAAAGAGGTGCAACGTATCCTCGACGAAAATGCCGGACGTCCTGGTTTCATTTTCAATCTTGGCCACGGGATTCTGCCGTCGGTGCCGCCGGAAAACGCCATCTTCATGGTTGATGCCGTGCATCGTCTCAGCCAGAAGTAACATTATAAAAGCTGCAACAACTAAGCCCCGCAGAATACCTGCGGGGCTTTTTTATTGTCCTGTCTTTGAGGGCGGCGTGGGACTTGTCACGCACCGCGATTTCTCCAGTTATTTGAATATCAAATAATACATCAGTAAAACATCTACATTACTTATTTGTATTTTCGACTTTTCTTATGCAATAAGGGGCGGGTATTACTCGTATTAATGAATTGTGAAGCTTATTTCAGTTAAGCTCTCATCAATTTGTATCTTTATGGAAGAGAGGTCTCCCCCCCCTATGTTGAAAAAAACGTTACTGCCACTGATGTTCATGCTGCTATGCAGCGCCTCCCAGGTGTTGGCCGGTGCCTGGACCCAACAAGCTGGACAGGCGTACAACCGTCTTTCCGGTAATTATTATGCCGCTGATCGCAATTTTGATGAGGATGGTGATCGCAAGAAAATGTCCGATGACGGCAAATTTACCGACATCAACCTCAATTATTATGTGGAATACGGTCTGACCGATGCCGCAACCGTGATTGCTTCAGTTTACTACAAGCAGATCAAGCACGATGACGACACGATTCAGATGAAAACCTATGGTCTTGGCGATCTTGATCTGGGACTGAAATACCGCGTACTCAAATTGCGCGGTGGTGTGTTAGCCGTTCAGGGGCTGGTTAAAATTCCCGAACTGTACGATGAAACCGATTCAATGCCGCTGGGTAATGGTCAATACGATGTGGAAGCACGTATTTTGTTCGGTCATTCTCTGGCGAGTCTTTTTCCCGGTTACTGCAATGTTGAGTTCGGTTACCGCTGGCGCTTTGAAGATCCCAGTGATGAATACCGCTACCTGATCGAAGTTGGCAGTGACCTGGGTGATAAATGGTATACCCGTGTCAAGCTTGACGGGCTGATCAGCGCCGATAATGGCGAAGAAGTTCTTGATTCCCGTGGCAATCCGACCATCACGACCGAATACGACCTGCTCAAGCTGGATGTCGCCGTGGGTTATCGGATTGATGATGCCTTGGGTTGGGAAGCTGTGTACACCCCCGCTTTGAGTGGTGAAGATACGGCTGCCGGAGCTACCTATACGCTGGCGCTGACTTATCAGTTCCGTTAGAAGGTGGTCCTTAGTGGCCGAACTTTCACTAGACGCGAAGGAAAAAGACCATGATTCAATTGAAGAAATCGATGCTGCTGTTGCTGACGATTCTGGCTCTGTCCGCCATGATGATCAGCGGCTGCGGTGAATCCGTGACCCATAAAACAACAACCTCTGATACGCCGACAGATAATGATAATAGTGGTGATGATACCACCACAGACACCACACCGTATCCGAATGCCGATCTGCTGGTGTCGGCGTCTGACCTGCAAGCTCTTCAGGATGCGGCAAGCGTGATTGTCGTTGATACCCGTTCTGCGGATGCCTATGCTGCCGGGCACATCCCCGGTGCCATTCACATGGCACATGCCGAGCTGGCCGATAGCGGACTCAACCTCAAATCCGTTACCGAGCTGGAGGAGCTTCTAGGCTCTAAAGGTTTGACCTCCACAGCCAAGATTGTCCTCTATGACGATACCATCACGTCCTGGGGTTCTGCCGGTCGTGTGTTCTGGGCGCTGGAGTATCTCGGCTGCAGCGATGTGCATCTGCTCAACGGTGGTTGGGACAAATGGAGTGCGGATGGTCGCACCACGCAACTGTCTGACAATACCTTGGCTGCAACCACCTTCAGCGCTTCGGTCAACCCCTCGGTTGTCACCGATAAGGAAACCATTGCCTCCCGTCTGGGCGACAGTAACTATGTCCTGATCGATACGCGCACCGATGAAGAGTTTAACGGTTGGCAACTCTACGGTGAGGCTCGCGGTGGTCATATCGCCGGTGCTGTCCATCTGCCCTACGAGTGGTCCTACGCCGACGATCATACCCTGGTGTCTTACGCTGCAATGAAAGCCTATTTTGATGCGCGCGGCATCACGGCTGACAAACAGGTCGCCGCCTATTGCACTGCCGGTATCCGTAGCGGTTTTGCCTATTTCCTCGCCCGACTGATGGGTTTTGAAAATGTTGCCAACTATGATGCCTCCATCTGGGATTGGGCGGCAGCCGATGCCGGAACCTATCCGATGGAAGCGCTACCCAACTATGCCGATCTGGTTTATCCCGCCTGGGTTAAGGCGGTAATGGATTATCATGCCAGCGGCGGCGCCAGCGCCGCTCCGGCCAACTATAGCTATGATCGTGACCATAAATATCTGATCTTTGAAACCCAATGGGGCAGCTTTTCCGACATGGCCAATGGCTGGGCGGATGCCTCTTACCTCGATGGCCATATTCCCGGTGCGATTCACTCCAACTCCGATGTGTATGAAAACGGTTACCCGCGTTGGTTCATGTTGCCGGATGATGAGCTGAAGGAAGCTGTCGGCAGCATGGGGATCACCGAAGATACGACCGTCATCGTTTACAGTAACAGCCCGATTTTTGCGGCGCGTTTGTGGTGGATTCTGCTTTATGCCGGGGTGGACGATGTGCGTCTGCTCAACGGTGGTTATGATGCCTGGACCGCCGCTGGTTATGAGAGCGAAACCACCATCAATGAGCCTGTTGCCACGACGTACACGGGCGCGACGTTGCCTCAAATCGTCGCCACGACGGATTATGTCGCTGGTGTCTATGACGATGAAAATACCTTGGTCGCTGATGTGCGCATGTACGAAGAATACGCCGGTGAAGTCAGCGGCTATAGCTACGTGGTTAACAAGGGACGTATCCCCGGTGCCGTGTATGCATTCCATGCCGACAACCCGGATCGCGATTATCTCGATGACGATGGTACATTCCGTAGTTACAGCGAAGTATCGACTATGTGGAACGGTGTTGGTATTGAAAACGCCACCGACTCCACCTTTACGAAAGATGTCATCTTCTACTGCGGCAGCGGTTATCGCTCCAGTATCAGCTATCTGTATGCCCACCTGATGGGAATCAACAATGTGCGCAACTACTCCGACGGATGGGAAGGCTGGAGTACCAATTATGTTGAAGACGCCTCCTATGCTGCGGAAGAGGATGTTCCCGGCAGTACCGACGGCTGGCGTCAGGACCGTTCCGAACGCCCGGTTTCCTTCGGCGTGCATCCGGAGTGGGACTTTGACGCTTATCCCAATGTCAACCATGTGGTTGATGCCCGCTGGGTGAAAGAAGTTGTGCTGGAAAACAACAACTTCGATACGCCGTATGTGATTGCGGATGTGGGTTGGGGTCCGGCTGGCGATTCGTATAACAACGGTCACATTCCCGGTGCTTTGTGGGTTAATACCGATGAAATCGAATACGATGCCTTTAATGCCCGTAATGACTGGCCGGTTGATGCCGGTGATCCTCCTGCATGGGATCGCAGTACCACCGAAGAGGAAGATCTGGCCAAAGGCCTGACTGCCGCGGACAGCCTGCCGCGTAACTGGTGGAACATCTATCCTGATCAATATCTGTTGCCCGGCATTGCTTACATGGGCATTGATAAAAACACCACGGTGGTTGTCTATGGTGATGATCAGACCGCCGCTGCACGTCTGGTATGGACGCTGCTCTATGCCGGTGTAGAAGATGTGCGCCTTATGGAAGGTGGCTATGCCGCTTGGGAAGCCGCCGGTTATGACGGTTCCACTGAAGCTGTTGAGCGGACTCCGGTAGATGAATTTGACCCTGACCTGCCGGGTCGCACCGTGGCCATTCATCCCGAGTATAAATCGGATATCCCCTATGTGCGCGATGTCGTTAACGGTGTCGAGGCGGATGGTGTGATTGTCGATATCCGCACCTGGGAGGAATACATCGGTGATAGTGAAGAGGGCGCACCGTATGGCTACATTCCGACATACGGACGCATTCCCGGTGCCGTTTGGGGCAAAGCCGGTGACGGCCCCTGGACCATGGAAGCCTATGTCAACAGTGACAACACCCTGGTTGCACCGTCAGAGGTTGAAGCCTACTGGAATTCTCAAGGGATTACTCCGGATAAGGCGTTGAGCTACTACTGCGGTACTGGCTGGCGTTCAAGTCTGGCTTGGTTCTACGGTTACATGATGGGTTACGAGCGCAACTACAACTTTGACAGTGGTTGGTTCGAATGGAGTATGGGTGAAGGATCGGCTTATGCCGGTGCTGATCCGGTGTTGAACCCAATTGTCATCGGAGCGCCGGAATAGGGCGTTCACAAATGTTATGACTTATGCCAGCCTGAGTTTTCTCAGGCTGGCTTTTTTATGGCGCACTCCTGTGGTAGACTCGGGCGATTTGATGTTTACCCCGCTACAGGAGATCCACGTGTCTGAACCGAAAAAAGCGCTGGTATTGCTCAATATGGGTGGCCCCGATTCCGTGGCTGCCGTCGAACCGTTTCTTTATCAACTTTTCTCTGATCGCGATCTGATCCAGCTGCCTCTCGGCGCACTGCTGCAAAAGCCGTTTGCCAAGCTGATCTCCCATTTTCGTGCTAAAACCGTGCGCGAAAATTACCGTCGTATTGGTGGTAAATCACCGTTGCTGCACTGGACGCAGCTGCAGGCGGAAAAAACCTGTGATCAGCTGGGTGAGAATTGGCAAGCCTTTGTCGCCATGCGCTACTGGATGCCACGTGCCGATGACGTGGTGCAGCGGATTGCCGCACAAGGGATTAAAGATGCAGTGGTTGTCAGCCTCTACCCCCATTACACCGGGGCGACCACGGGTAGCAGTATCAAAGACTTTAGGCGTGCCGTCAGTCAGCATGCGCCGGAGCTCAACTGCCGCTACATTGAAGAGTGGCATGATCTGCCACCTTATCTCGATGCTTTGGCCGAGTGTGTGCAGGAAGGCCTGCGTCACGTCCCCGAAGAACAACGGGCACAGTTAACCCTGCTGTTCTCCGCTCACGCCCTGCCACAGAAGTTTATTGATCGCGGTGATCCCTATCAGAAACATGTCAAAGAAACCGTGGCCGGAGTGATGCAGCGTGTCGGTGATTATGCGTGGCAGATTGGCTATCAGAGTCGCAGTGGCCCGGTGCAGTGGATGTCACCTGACACCCTTGATCTGATTGCCGCTGCCGGTAAAGACAACCGTGCCCTGCTGGTGATACCGGTGTCTTTTGTGTCGGATCATATTGAAACCCTCGAAGAGGTGGATGTTGAGTTTCGTGATCATGCCAAGGAACACGGCGTGCCCTGGTTTGGCCGGGTTCCGGCACTAAATGACCGACAATCCTTTATTGACGCTTTGGTCTCATTAGTGGAAAATGCCTGATCTCCACGTTAGGAGACGACCCCTGAGAGTCAAAGGGAATCACTTAATCGACGTTTCATTCACATCCTTTCGCTTAACTAAAAAGGAGCGTAAAACATGGTTAAATCTGTTCGATATTTTGCCGTCGTTTGCCTGAGTCTGTGCCTGTTCTGTGCACCGGGCTTCGCTGCAGAAGAGGCTGTCGCTGTCGCAGCCTCCGACGCTGAAGCCATTCAACTGCTTGAACAGCAGGCGAGCCAGGGAGAAGCTCAGGCTCAGTTTAAACTCGGTGTCATCTACCAAAAAGGTGAAGGTGTTGCTCAAAACTATGAACAGGCGGCCACGTTGTATCGGCAGGCTGCCGATCAGGGACATTGTGAAGCTCAATATAACCTCGGTGTTCTCTATGCGCGTGGTCAGGGGGTCGAGCAGAACCTGACAGAAGCGGTGAACTGGTATCGTCGTGCCGCAGAGCAGGGTGATGCCATTGCCCAATACAACCTTGCCGTCATGTATCGCGATGGTCAGGGCGTGGCACAGGATAACGCGCAAGCGGCGCAGTGGTTTCAAAAAGCGGCTGAGCAGGGCTTTCGCTGGGCCCAATACAATCTTGGGGTGATGTATGCCAAGGGCGAAGGCGTTGAAAAGGACGATGCTCAGGCGTTCACGCTGATCAAACAGGCCGCGGACCAAGGCATGAGTGATGCTCAGTGCTATCTCGGTGTGATGTACAATACCGGTCAGGGCGTCGAGCAAAATTACGACGAAGCACGCAAGTGGTATCAACGGTCGGCAGACCAGGGCAATGACAGCGCCCAGCTCAATCTCGGCCTGATGTATGAAAAAGGTTGGGGTGTCGAAAAAAATACTGATACCGCCATCAAGATGTTCAGCCTGTCCGCGGAGAAAAACAATCGCGATGCGCAATTTCATCTTGGTGTTGCTCTGGCGGCAGCAAAAGACTATGTACCGGCGTATGCCTGGTGGGTTGTCTCCGCAGCCAATGGCCGCCAAGGCACTAAAGAGGGACTGCGCGTTCTCAAAAAGCTCATGACCGAAGAGCAGGTTCTGGCCGGCAATCAAAAGGCCAAGGAGTTGTGGGAGCAGCTGCACCCTAAATAGTCTGACCGAAATATTGTGTAACAAAGCCCCTGTAAGCAGGTTTGCAGTTCAGCTGTAATCTGATTTACAGGGGCTTTTTATCTATCCATTGTGACATTATTTCTGTAAGGGGGGCGCCTTTCTTGATGTCAATCTCAGCGCGCGTTCTCCAAGGGGATCGAAAAAATTCAAAATCAGTTTGCTGATCAAGCCATTTCGGTTAACCTGTTTTGAGAATAAAAACATCCAGTTAAATCATTGAGCCGGTTTGGGCGGGAGGAGTGCACATGACTGTCAGTCGTGAACCAAACACCATGATGAATGTGGTTATCTTGACCCATAACTATCGGGTTGTCGGGCGGGTGTATGTCAAAAAGGGTGCCCGATTGACCGATGCCGTGTGCGAGGCGCGCCAGTTTATTGCCGTGGCCGCAGCTCAGGTGTGGGAGCGACAGACCGGCAATCATCTGTTGCAGGCCGGGTTCATCAATGTCAGCCGTGACGAAATCGAGATCATCCTTCCGGCCGATGCTGTGGATTGCGAGTGTGAAGATATGGGTAGTCTGGGAACCTGGCTGCTGGAGCGACGTCATGAAGCGGATGAAGATCAGCAGGAATTAGATCTTGACGTCGAATGACCCGATTTTTCAAAAAGCCATCCATGGGCTTTGAAACTTTTTTGCAAAAGCTCTGATGAGATAACAGGAGAGTCGAATGACGCCGTTTGATCAATTCGTTGAAAAAGTGGTTGTGCATAATAAGCTGGCCAATGGCGAGTTGCTGCAGAAGGCCAAGGCTTATCTCGACAGCCATCCCGAGCTGGAACTGGCTGATCTGCTGGTGAGGGCCAATGTGCTCAAGCCCCAGCAGGTGACGATGATTCGGGAAAAGTTTGAAGCCACCCAATCGAATCAACCTGCGACACCTGCCGCTCAACCCGTCGCCCAAGCCCCATCACCCGCTCCACAGCCGGAACCTGTTGCCTCCCCATCTTCAGCGCCAACCGCGACGCCCACGTCAGACCGCCCGCTACCGATGTTTGAAGCTTCAGCCGCTTCTACGGCAGCGCTGAATGATGTCGGCTCATTGACGACCTTGGAAGATTTCTTGTCGTTTGCGCGCCGCCAAGGTGCTTCGGATCTGCATATCAATGCCGGTTCACCACCACTGCTGCGCAAGGACGGGGTGCTGATGACGCTGGAGCGTGAACCCTTTACCGCTCAGGAGACGGAATCGTTGTTGTTCAGCGCGTTGGATGGCGACCAGACATCTTTGCTGCATGAACAGTTGGCGTTGGATACCTGTTGTGAGTTTACCGGTCTGGGGCGTTACCGCAGCTGTTTTGCCAAGCAGAGTCGTGGTTGGGATGGTGCATTTCGCATTGTCGATCAGACCATTCCCACCTTTGAGAAGCTGCAGCTGCCCATGCATCTCAAGCAGTTGACCGAGTACCATCAGGGGCTGGTGCTGGTGGCTGGTCCGGCGGGCTGTGGTAAGACGACGACACTGGCAGCGATGATCCAGTTGATCAACCAACACCGTGAAGACCATATCATTACCATGGAAGATCCGATTGAATACGTTCACACGCCTGAAAAGTCGCATATCAGTCAGCGACAGGTGGGGGATCACACCATGAGTTTTTCTGCGGCATTGCGTGCAGCGCTGCGTGAAGACCCGGATGTGATCATGATCGGTGAGCTGCGAGACCGCGAGACCGCAACGCTGGCTATTTCGGCAGCAGAGACGGGCCATCTGGTGTTTGCTTCGCTGCACACCACGGGCGCAGCACAGACGATCAGCCGGATTCTCGATTTCTTCCCGGCCGATCAGCAGGGCCAGGTGCGGTCGATGATCAGCGAGTCGATTCGCGGTATTGTCTGCCAGCGGTTGATGCCGCGTAAAGAAGGCGGTGGCCGGGTCCTGGCTTTGGAGATCATGTATAACAATACGGCTATCGGCAACCTGATCCGCGAAGACCGGATGTTCCAACTGCCGACCATGATGCAGATCAATCGCGACAAGGGGATGTGCCAGCTGGAGGATTCACTGCAAGCCCTGGTGCAGGAGGAACAGATCGATGGCACTGAGGCGTGGTATGCTGCGGCCAACAAGACGCCGTTCAAACAATATCAGCCGGACCAGGTGGCCGCAGAATGATGCTCACTGTTGTTGTCACAAAGGAGAGAAGCCGTGGCTCAAATTGACCGCTTGTTTGATATCATGCTGGAACGGGGCGCATCCGACCTGCATCTGTTGCAAGGCCAACCGCCGAAGATTCGTGAACATGGTCGTATGGTGGCCATTGACGGTGAAGCTCCGATCCATGAAGATTTGATGATCTCCTACCTCAAAGAGATTTGCGTGCCGGAGCGCTGGACGGAGTTTGTGGCCAACAAAGACCTTGACTTCGCCTACGAAAAAGATGAGAAAGCGCGCTTTCGTGCCAATTACTATGGCCAATTGCATGGTATGGGCGCGGTGTTTCGCGTTATCCCAACCAAGATTCTCACCATGGAGGAGCTGCATCTGCCCGAGGTGCTGAAATCCTTTGCCGCGTTGCGTTCTGGTCTGGTGTTGGTCACCGGCCCGACCGGCAGTGGTAAATCGACGACGCTGGCCGCGATCATCGATTACATCAACGACAACTATTCGCGCTACATTCTGACCATTGAGGAACCCATCGAATTTGTCCATCCCAACAAGCGCAGCGTGTTCTGCCAACGCGAAGTGGGCAGTGACGTGCATTCCTTCGGCGATGGGTTGCATACCGCCTCACGTCAGGACTGTGATGTTATCCTCGTCGGTGAGATGCGCGATTATGAAACCATCTCTCTGGCGTTGTCTGCCGCGTCCATGGGCACCCTGGTCTTTGGTACCTTGCATACCAACTCGGCGGTGAAAACCATTGACCGGATTATCGATGTTTTCCCTTCGGACCAGCAGGGCATGGCGCGCACCATGTTGGCGGATTCGCTGCGTGGCATTTGTGCGCAGCTGTTGCTGAAAAAAGAGGGCGGTGGGCGGATTGCCGCCAATGAGATTCTAATCGGCACGACTGGTCTGGCGGCCAGTATCCGCGAAAACAATATTGGCAATATTCGCAATATCATCCAGGGGGGGAAAAGTCAGGGGATGCAGATGATGGATGACGTGCTGGCCAAATACCTTAAAGAGGAGTTGATCAGTGCCGATGAGGCGTATCTTAAGGCGCAGGATAAAAATCGGTTTAAGGTGAAGGATGAAGGGTGATTGAGCAACAACTCCCTAAGTGTTGCAGGGGCAGGAGTTGTTTAAGATCCAAGTCAAAGTCGCCGGGTTTCGCCCCGGCAGCCGACATACTTTTGATTGGCCGCTCAAAAGTATGCAAAAACCGGCCTAAGTTCTCCTGAACCTAAATTAACTGACAATGAATCTGTTTCCGTAATGCATCACGGATTCGGTTCGCCTCCCTTTAGCTCGGCAAATCGTGCAACTCATCATTCTTGGCGTAAAACGTTGATAACAATATGATGTCGCGCTCTATCTCTGGTGTGGTACCGACCAAACGGGCGGGACGGTGCCCGCCCTACAGTCGTGTATTATTTACAAAGACCTTCCGTTTAGCAGCACCGAACGCAATGAGCGTCAGCGAGTTTTGCCGAAATCGCGGTGTAAGTGAACGAAAAGAGAAAACCCGATAGCGTGCAATGACGGAAGTCGATTTTGCGCAACTTTTGTCGACGCAAAAGTAGCCCGACGTGTGGGCGCGGAAGCCCACGTCACGTGCGTACCAAGTAGCATAAACGGATGGGCTTTTGGGCGCAGACTGTTCTTATCAAATAGAAAAGGCCCCGCATTGCGGAGCCTTTTCTATCGAAATCTGAACGTATCCGTTAAAGTCCCTGCTTCTGCAACTCCTCCAACAACGCCTTCTGTTCATCCGTCAGTTGCTTAGGCACTTTCACGGTCACTTGGGCATAAAGATCCCCGGCGGCATGTTTGCCATGCGCAGGCACACCATGCCCTCGCAGACGGATGCGACTGCCGTTGGTGGTGCCCGCCGGAATTTTGATCCGCTTTTCCCCTTCGAGGGTCGGAACCGCTGCACTGGTGCCGAGACAGGCACCACTGAACGGTACCGGAACCTGCACCTGCAGATCATTGCCGTCACGGGTGAAATGAGGGTCTTTGTCAACGGTGATCTCTAACAACAGATCGCCGGATTTTCCGCCGGTGGGGCTGGGGCCGCCTTTCCCGGCGACACGCAGCTTCTGTCCGGTCTCAATACCGGGTGGAATGCGCACCTGAATCTGTTCGTTGTGACCGTCGTGGCTGTAGTTGACCATCCGCTCTCCGCCGCTGATTGCCTGACGGAATGGCAGATTGAGGCGCATGATATAATCCTGGCCCTTCATTTGCTGAGGGCGGCCCTGGTGAAAGGCCGAACGTCGGCCGCGGCCTCCGCCCATGCCGCCAAACAGCTGACTGAAGATGTCGTCGCCGCCCATGCCGAACTCGCGGAAAATGTCGCCGAAATCGGCGCCGCGGAAAATATCTTCTTGAGAATAGCGCTGATGGAATCCTGAGTCGCCGAACTGGTCGTACTGTCTTTTTTTCTCCGCATCACTGAGAACGGCGTAAGCCTCGCTGATCTCTTTGAATTTTTCCTCAGCCTGCTTGTCTCCCGGATTTTTATCGGGATGGTATTTAACGGCGAGCTTGCGATAGGCTTTTTTAATCTCCTGCTCTGAAGCCTGTTTGGTCACGCCGAGAGTTGCATAATAATCTTTTGCCATGAAAACTCCTGTCTGCCGGACCTGTTTCCAGCGCAGTGTAATATAAGTCCGCGTTTCTGGATCGTCAAGGGGCGCACGGATTAACCGGCTTTTCTTCAGGGATTTTTGCCTTAATGGGTGGACATTATACGAGTTTTTAGACTTTTTTTCGTCAATTGATGCTATGATCATCGTCCGTAAAAATAAATTCATGTTGAAACGGGTTTTTGAACAGCATCTGTTTGACACACAACAAGGAGCGTTCAGTCAATGTCACGAGTTGCCATTATTGGAGCCGGTGTTTCGGGTTTGGCTACGGCTTATGCTTTGGAGCAGGGCGCCGCCGCGCAAGGTCTTGAGCTGCAGATTACCGTAATCGAAAAGCAACCACGTAGTGGCGGTAAGATCTGGAGTCGGCACGAAGAGGGGTATTTGTGCGAATGGGGGCCTAACGGTTTTCTGGATAACAAGCCCGCCACACTGGATCTGTGTAAAGCTCTGACCATTGACAACACATTGCTGCGCTCCAATGACAATGCCCGCAAACGGTTTATTTTCAGTGACAATACCCTGCATCGCCTGCCGGAAAATGGTCCGATGTTTCTCGGTTCCAAGCTGATCAGCTGGCCGGGTAAATTTCGTCTGGCCGGTGAGATGTTTGTCCCGGCCAAGAAAGATGATCGTGATGAGACTCTGGCAGAGTTCGGCCGCCGCCGTCTTGGTGCCGAAGCGTTGGACAAACTGATTGCGCCGATGGGCGGTGGGATCTTTGCCGGAGATCCGGAAACCATGAGCCTGAAAAGTTGTTTTCCACGTATTGCCCAGTTGGAACAGGAATACGGTGGCTTGCTCAAGGCGATGATCAAACTGGCACGGAAGAAAAAAGCGGAACGCAAAGCCGGTAAACAAGTCGCGACGGCAGCCGGTCCCGGTGGGGTGTTGACGTCGTTCAATGGCGGTATTCAGGAACTGACCGATGCGTTGCAGGCGGCGTTAACCGCTGAAATTCGCTTTGAAGTCGCTGTGGAGAGCATGGACTATTTTGATAATTATGTTCTTGGTCTTAGTGACGGCAGTCAGCTGGATGCGGATGTGGTCATCAGTGCCGCTCCAGCCTATGCGTTGTCGGGGATGTTAAAGAAAATGAACAGTGCGGCTGCGAAACTGCTGGCACAAATTCCCTATGCGCCGATGAATGTTGCCTGTTTTGGCTACAATCGTGCCGATCTTGCCTGTGACCTGAACGGTTTCGGTTATTTGATTCCTAAAAAAGAGGGCTGTTCCGTGCTCGGCACGTTGTGGGATTCGAGCATTTTCCCCCATCGTGCTCCCAAGGATAAAGTTCTGCTGCGTTCCATGATGGGCGGGGCCACCCGTCCGCAGGCTATTGGCCTGACCGATGATCAGGTGCTGGCGTTGGTGCAGGCGGATCTTGAGAGAATTATGGGGATCAAGGCGACTCCGGAGATGGTGCGTATTTTCCGCCACGAACAGGCGATTCCCCAGTACGTCTCCGGTCATGCCGCTCTGGTGACACAAATTCGCCGCGAGCTTGAAAGTGTCCCCCATTTCTACCTGACCGGTAATGCTTATGAAGGGATTGGCCTCAATGATTGCGTGGCCAATGCCAACAAGACGGCTACTGCGGTTCTTAGCGGACTGGCAAACTGATTTATTTGTTGTCTTGATACGCCATAAAATACCATAAATGAAGAAGGCCCTGCTGAATAAGCAGGGCCTTCTTTATTGCGTAAAGAATCAATGTGAGGGTCAGTATTTACCAAAATCGTCATCATCAAGGCTGATCTGGACATTGCTGTCACCACCGCCGCCCCAGTTGTCATCAAGATCAAAATCGTCAGATGGCGCTGGTGCAGGCTTCGGAGCCGGAGCGCTGATGGCCCGCTGCTTGGCAACTTTTGGTGGCGCTGAAAACATCTCATCAGACATGCTGAAACCCCTACCGCCCTGACGCAGGGAGAAGCGACTGAGCAGATGTTGTAAGGTATCTGCCTGGCTGCGCAGCTCTTCAGCGGCCGCCGCAGTTTCTTCAGCACAGGCTGTATTTTGCTGGGTCACATCGTCAATCTGAGAGACGCCAATGGTGATCTGTGAGATCCCCTGGGCCTGCTCGGTACTGGCACGGGCGATTTGAGAGACGAGTGTTGTGGCTTCGGTCACACCGGAAACAATTTTTTCCAGTGAGTCCGCAGTTTTCTTGGCAATGTCCGCACCGGCTTCAGCCTTGGCCACGGAGCCTTCGATCAGCTCCGTGGTCTCCTGAGCGGCTTTGGCGCTTCGTGCTGCCAGATTGCGAACCTCTTCTGCAACAACGGCGAAACCCTTACCATGTTGACCCGCGCGCGCGGCTTCGACCGCAGCGTTGAGGGCCAGCAGGTTGGTTTGGAAGGCGATCTCATCGATCACCTTGATGATTTTAGAGATGTTCTGGCTGGCTTCGTTAATGTCGGCCATGGCATTGTTCATGGAACCCATCTGGTTGCGGCCCTGTTCGGCATTTCTTTGCACCTGTTCCGTGAGCTTGCTGGCATCATTAGCAGAGTCGGCATTTTGGGTGGTCTGGCTGGAGAGCTCCTGCAGAGAGCTGCTGATCTCTTCAAGGGAGCTGGCCTGCTCGGTGGCCCCCTGAGACAGCGCCTGACTCGAATCAGACACCTGGCTGGAACCGGAATTGATCTGCTCGCCGGCCATCTGGACTTCGAGCATGATGTTATTCATATCGTCACCCAGTTTTTTCAGAGCGGTACGCAGCCGGTCCTGCTCATCGTGTGGATGCACATCAAAGTTGAGATTCCCCGAAGCGAGTCGATTCAGGGGTTCAACCACTTCGCTGTCCAGGCTGGCGGCAAATCGGTCCATGGTTTTTGCCAGCTGACCAATTTCATCTTCGCGATCAAGGTTGAGTCGCGTGTGAAGGTGGCCATTCTCCAGAGCGTCAATCATCTCCACGGTGCGCGTTAATGGTATGGAGATGCCGCGAGAAATGCGGATGGCCAGAAGAAGTCCGATGATCACGGACAGGGCGCTGATGGCAATGAGGAGTATGTTTGCCTGGGAGAGACTCTCTTCACTATCTGTTTTGATTGCTGTCAGGGCAGCGAGGCAGGCTTCACGGGCGTTGACGGCAGATTGGGACATCTCCTCGTTGAGTTTTTCCTGCTGGGCCATTTGGTCGGCATGTCCCTCAAAGTTCTGTTGATACTTGAGAATCTGTGTGCGCGCCTGCCGGGTCATGGCGACATTATCCTGATCGTCAAAACTGTCTTCAAGACGTTGTGCCAGCGTCAGCATGTTATTGATGCTTTTACGGGCACGCTCAAGAAATGTTTCGTCACGGGAGATGATGTGTTCTTTTTCAAACTTGCGGGCATTGAGAAACAGCAGGCTGATGGTCTGGGTGTAGCCGAGTTGCTCCATGACGTAGGCCAGGTCATCCTGATAGTCGTCCGCGTCACTGTATTGGTCCCGTGAGGTGATGGTTTCATCGAGGATATCATTGAGCTCTGATTCGAGCTTTTTGATTTCTTTAAATGCATCGTTGGAACTGTCTTTCATCTGTTCCATGCTTTGTTCGCGTAAGACACTGATGCGTACAAAATCATTGAATGCGGTCAGGTAGCTGCTGGCATCAGACAACGCCTGGGACACTTTATTCTGGGTTTCTTTATCTTTTAACGACGTTTTGAGGGTGGCCCCCTGAT